>NZ_CP097800.1:2712500-3016250 GCF_000612545.2 Streptomyces sp. PCS3-D2
CAGGTCGAGACGGACAATCCGGGGGCGCTGGCCCTCTACGACCGGCTGGGGTTCGCGACGCACCACACCTACCACCACTTCCGGGCGGCCCCGTGAGCACGCAGGCCCGGCGGGAGCAGTTCGCGGCGGAGGCCCGGGCGGAGCGGCCCGATCTGGCGCTGATGTGCCTGCTGCTGGCGGCGGAGGCGGATCCCGAACTGGACGAACGCGTCATGGACTGGGCGCAGATCGAACTGGACCGGCTGGCCGGGATGCTGCCGTACGGCCTGCGCGGCGGGCAGGCGTGGGCGTCTGCGGTGACGGAACTGCTGGGCGGACGCCTCGGTTTCCACGGCACCCCGGCGGACTACGAGCGGCTTGCGTCCTCGCTGCTGCACGAGGTGCTGCGGCGCCGGCGCGGCCTGCCGATCCTGCTGTCGGTGGTGTGGCTGGAGGTCGCCCGGCGGGCGGGCGCGCCGGTGTACGGGCTGGGGCTGCCGGGTCACTTCGTGGTGGGCTTCGGCGACCCGGAGGAGAACGTGGTGGTGGACCCGTTCGCGGCCGGCGCCTCCCTGGGCACTGGTCCGGCGGAGCTGGCGGCGGGTCCCCGTACCCCGGCCAGGACGCTGGACATCGTGCTGCGGATCCTGACCAATATCCGGGCGTGGGCCTCGACCCGCCCGGAGCAGTCGGGCGTGGCCCTGTGGGCGCTGGAGCTGTCGCTGCTGCTGCCGTCGCACCCGGCGTCGCTGCGCTACGAGCGGGCGCGGCTGCTGGTGGAGCGGGGTTCCTTCCGGGAGGGCGCGGCGGAGCTGGAGGCGTACGCAGAGGTGGTGTCGGTGGTGGACACCGGCGCTGCGGCCCGCATCCACGCCGAGGCCGTCTCGGCCCGCGCCCTGCTGAACTGACCCAGGACGGGGGGGTGCGTGCCGGATCCCGGACACCGTGCGGCGGACCCGACGGCGCCCCCGCCCGGAAGTCCGGACGGGGGCACCCCGCTGCCGTGGTTCAGCTCGGGTCGGTGTCGATGACCACGGTCCGCTCCGCCGTGGTCTTGCCGCGCAGGGCCTTGCCGAGCGCGCCGGCGACGTCCTGCGGGGTGACCGCCGTCCTGGCGCCGGTGCCGCGGGTGATCAGGACGCCGTCGAAGGTGTTGCCGTAGGTCGCCCTGAGGGCCTCCAGGTCGAACCGCTCCGTGAGACGGCCGTCCACGGGCTGCATGCTGAGGATCTTGGGCAGCGACAGCTTGCCGAACGCGATGGACTTGGTGCCCGCCTTGACCGTGGCGTTGGCGGACATCGCCGGCTCGGCGAACTCCTTCATCGCTCGGTCGAGTTCGGCCTGGCCCACGACCGGTTCCCGAGTGACCGTCGGCAGTTCCACGACGGCCGCCCTGCCGGTGCCGACCTGGTCGCGGAACGCCTTGGTGACGAGGTCGACGGATCCGTCCACGTCCAGGGCGGTGCCCGCCTTGCCGGGGACGGCGACGGCCTTGCCGCCGTCGAACGTGATCGTGCCCTCGGTGACGGAACCAGCCGCACCTGCGAGCTCCTGGAGCGCGACCTGGAGCTTCTCCTCGTCGACGGGCATCACGGCGTCGGCGACCCGCTCGTTGCCGAGGAGCGAGCCGATGACCGTCACGGGGTTGTAGTCACTGCCCGCCGCGTTGCGGACGGTGGTCTGGGCGTCCAGGGTCAGGCCGGCCTTGTCGGGCTTCAGCTCGACCGGCTTGCCTCCGACGCTCAGCTGCAGGGGGGCCGCGGCACGGGTGCCGAAGGCGGTCTGGAGCTTCGCGACGGCGTCGTCGCGGCTGCCGCTGATGTCGACGCCGAGGACGGTGGTGCCCTTGGGGACGTCGGAGTGGTTCAGGAGCAGTCCGGCGCCGTAGGCCACGCCGATGAGCGCCACGATGCCGCCGCCGACCAGGACCAGCTTGGAGCGGCCCTTCTTGGCGGGCTTCGCGGCGGCCTTCCCCTCCGCGGGCTGCGCGGGCCGCGGGGCGGCCGGCGCGGGCGCCGGCACCGGGGGCGGCAGCGGGCCGTCCAGGTCGGGGCCGGGCCAGCCCGCGGCCTGCGCGGCAGACGGGGCGGCGGGGCCGGAGCCGGGGCCGCCGGTGGTGGGGCCGACGGGACCGGCGGACTGGCTGTCGTAAACGGGGAACGCCTCGGTGGACGGGCCGCCGTCGCTCTGGCCGGTCCCGTACGGCGGGAGGCCCTGGGCGGCTCCGCCGCCGGGGCCGCCGGACATCGGGGTCGCCGGGGCGGGCGCCTGCGGCGGGGCGTAGCCGGAACCGTACTCGGGGACGGGCGGCGGCGGAGTACGCGGCGGCGCGTATCCGGCGTCGGGCGCCGGCGGCGCGTACCCGGCGTCGGGCGCCGACGGGGCGTACCCGGCCTCGGACGCCGACGGGGCGTACCCGGCCTCGGGCGCAGGCGGGGCCTGTACGTGCGGCGCGGGCGGGAAGCCGGCTCCGCGCGCGGGCCGCGGGGCCGGTGTCCCGCCGGGCGGCGGGGTCGGCGTCGCGCCGGGCACCCGCTTGGCGAGCGGCGGCGGGGCGGCCTGCGGCATCTGCGCGGCGGCGGGCGCCGCGGGTGCGGGCGTGGGGGTGGGAGGCTTGCGCGGCGCGAACCAGTTGCTCGCGGCGGGTTCCTCGGCCTGCGCCGGAGCCGGGTCCGGGTCCGGCGCTGCCTCGACACGGGTCGGCCGGGGCCCCGGCCGCTGTGCGAGCGGGGGCTTGTCCTGCGGCTCGGGCCCCTGCTCCGGCTCCTGGGCGGGGTGCGTTCCGCCGCCGGACGTGCCGGAGTTGGTGCCCATCGACTTGCGCACGACCACCGGGGGGATGGGCCGCGAGCCGGGGATGTTGATCCGGATCCGGGTCGTCAGGGTCGTCTCGGTCTTGGGCCCGTCGGATTCGGGCGTGGACGGATTCGAGGTCACAGCGTTCTCCTCCGGGGCGGTCGCCGCGCCAGACCCGGGTGGCACAGTCGTCGACGGGTACTGGCCGGTTCCGTACGGCGGTGTACCCGAGGGGTAAGCGGCTCCACCGTGCCCCTTGGGCCCGGAGGACGAACTGTCGGTTTCACGACTCAAGGCAGGTTCTCCCGGTTGGCTCCGCCGCCCGTCATACCGTGCGCGGGCAGCTCGGCGGCCCGTCCACCATACTGGCCGCCGCCCGCCCGCAACTGTCCGCGGTGAATCAGGGGTTCCGCACGGGGCCCGCCAAACCCCCCTGAAACGCCCCGGCAGGCCCCGACCGTCCGCCTCGGCCGGACTCCCTACGGGGTCCGACACCACGTCACTTGACGGGCTATCCGGCCGAAATCCGCCGATCCGGCGAAAGGGTGACCGTGGCACACATCACAGCCACCACCGCTCCCCCCAAAAGGTAGGCGTACATGCCGATTCCGGACGAACTGAGCAGGAAGTCCCCTTCGGGGCGCGGGACGGTGAGCATCACGTAGGTGAGGAACCAGCCGGCCGCGGCCGCGCCCACCCCGAGGCCCGCCCCCAGGGCGATCCGGCCGCCGAGGAACAGCCCGAAGAGGGCCAGCAGCGCGAGCAGCAGCCCGCCGGGGAACCACAGGTCCACGACGAGCCAGCCGGCCCCTCCGGTCAGCACGCCCAGGACCAGCAGGCCCAGGCACCCGGCGATCCGGCCCGCCGTCAGGGTGCCGGTCACGCCTCCACCCCCGCGAAGAGGTCGTGTTCGCGCTCGCCCGCCGCCGTACCCGGCCGGCCCTCGACCAGTTCGTAGTACTCGCGCGCGAACAGCGGCTGTGCCAGGTCGTTGGAGAGCGCGAAGAAGGACCCGTCCACGGCGATCTGCGTGGCGTGGGCGCGCATGGCGGCCGTCTTGGCGGCCACGAGGGCCTCGTCGGCGTCGATCTCGGCGGTGATCCGCTCGTCGTCGACGACCCCCGGCACGTCCGCGGGCGAGGCCAGCCCCGGGAAGGACACCGCGGCCCCGGCGGCATCCAGCCGGGCGAAGCCCTCCTCGACCACCGAGAGCGGAACCCGGTTCCAGTAGATCTTCCCGATGGTGTGGGGGTCCCCGAGGTCGCGCCGGTACGCGGTCTCCGCGGCCAGTTCGGCGGCGCGCATGGCGACCCGGTGGGCCTGGATGTGGTCCGGGTGCCCGTAGCCGCCGTTCGGGTCGTAGGTGACGAGCACCTGCGGGCGCAGTTCGCGGATCACCTCCACGAGGTACCCGGCGGCCTCGTCCACGTCGGCGGACCAGAAGGACTCGGGGCGGCGGTTCTGCGGGGCGCCCATCATCCCGGAGTCGCGGTAGCGGCCGGGGCCGCCGAGGAACCGGTGGTCATGGACGCCCAGTTCGGACATGGCGGCGGCGAGCTCGCCGATCCGGTGGGCGCCGAGGGTGTCGTCGCGGTCGGCCGCCAGGTGGGCGAGGCCGGGCGGGATGACCTCGCCCTCCTCGCCCAGGGTGCAGGTCACCAACGCGACGTGGGCGCCCTGGGCCGCGTACTTGGCCATGGTGACGCCGTTGTTGATCGACTCGTCGTCGGGGTGCGCGTGCACGAAGAGCAGACGACGGGCGGGAAGACCGTTCATGGCCCTAGCGTAGGGGGTTCCCCGCGCCGCCCCCGGCCCGCCCGCTCCGCCCGGCGGGGCCCGGGACCGACCCTAGAACTTGATGCCGCTGATCATGCTCGCCACGTTCGAGGTGAGCTGGCTGAGGGTCGGGGCGATGGTGGAACTCGCCAGATAGAAACCGAGCAGCACACAGACCACCGCGTGCCCTGCCTTCAGGCCCGCCCGGCGGACCAGCAGGAAAACGATGATCGCCAGCAGCACCACGGCAGAGATCGAGAGTGCCACGGCGTTTCACCTCCACGTCGAGCGGACATCGGTACGCGCATTCGTGCTCGGCGAGAGTCATACCCACCGTGCGCTACGGATCATAACTATCCGTGCCAGCGCATCGATCGAAATCCGGCAGCACGAGGGGCGCATGCCGCGCACGGCCGGGGTCACGGAGAGGCCGACCGGGGAACGACTGCGCCCCCCGGCCGGCTGTCGGCACCCGCACGGCCGCACAACACCCAGGCTGCATGCCCCAGATCTCGGGGCAGAAACGGTCAAGTTGCCCGCAGGTAAACCGCCTTGGGAAAAGGCGGCCGCTCCCGCGGCAGCACGCGAGGGGTGGCCGGAAATCGTCGGTCGGTGGGTAAACCGTCTCAGCCCGCGGCCTGTCCCCCCGGTGCGTCGCGCTCGTCCGGCGGCAGGCGCGGGACCACCCGCTTCTCCGCCGCGAAGTGGCACGCCGAAGGGTGCGCCGCCGGTCCGGAGGCGAACACCTCCGGAACGGCGAGCAGCGGGACCTCCACCGTGCAGCGGTCCTGGGCCTTCCAGCAGCGGGTGCGGAAGCGACAGCCCGACGGCGGGTTGGCCGGCGACGGGACGTCACCGGTGAGGATGATGCGCTCGCGGTGGGCGCGGGCCTGCGGGTCCGGCACCGGCACGGCCGAAAGCAGCGCCTGCGTGTACGGGTGGGTCGGGTGCTCGTAGATCTGGCTGTCGGAGCCGATCTCCACGATCCGGCCGAGGTACATGACGCCGACCCGGTCGGAGATGTGTCGGACGATCGAGAGGTCGTGCGCGATGAAGACATAGGACAGGTTGAACTCGTCCTGGAGCTTCTCCAGCAGGTTGACGACCTGCGCCTGGACGGAGACGTCCAGGGCGGAGACCGGCTCGTCGGCGACGATCACCTCGGGCCGGAGGGCCAGGCCGCGGGCGATGCCGATGCGCTGGCGCTGACCGCCGGAGAACTGGTGCGGGTACCGGTTGATGTACTCCGGGTTCAGGCCCACGACGTCCAGGAGCTCCTGGACCTTGCGGCGCCGGTCGCCCTTCGGGGCCACCTCGGGGTGGATCTCGTACGGCTCCCCGATGATGTCGCCGACCGTCATGCGCGGGTTCAGCGAGGTGTACGGGTCCTGGAACACCATCTGGATGTTGCGGCGGACGGCCTTCAGCGCGCGACCCGAGAGCCGGCTGATGTCCTCGCCCTTGTACGCGATCGAACCCGCGGTCGGCCGTTCCAGGTTGACCAGCATCTTGGCGACGGTGGACTTGCCGCAGCCGGACTCTCCCACGATGCCCAGGGTCTCACCGGCCCGCAGTCCGAAGGAGACCCCGTCGACCGCCTTGACCGCACCCACCTGCTTCTTGAACAGGATGCCCTGGGTCAGCGGGTAGTGCTTGACCAGGTCCGTCACTTCGAGGAGGGACTCAGCCATGGAGGCACTCCTTCCAGAAGTGGCAGGCGCTGGCCCTGGCCACGGGCGACTCCGTCACCGGGTACAGCGGCGGGACGTCACTGCGGCAGACCTCCTGGGCCATCGGGCAGCGCGGGTTGAAGGCGCAGCCGCGCGGGATGCGGAGCAGGTTGGGCGGCAGGCCCTTGATCGCGTACAGCTCCTGGCCCTTCTGGTCCAGGCGCGGGATCGAGTCCAGCAGACCCCGGGTGTACGGGTGCGCCGGCGACCGGTAGATCTCGTGGACGGGCGCCGCCTCGACGATCCGGCCCGCGTACATGACCGCGATCTTGTCCGCGACGTCGGCGACCACGCCGAGGTCGTGGGTGATCAGGATCAGACCCATGTTGAGCTCCCGCTGGAGCTCGGCCAGCAGGTCCATCACCTGGGCCTGGACGGTCACGTCGAGAGCCGTGGTGGGCTCGTCGGCGATGATCAGGTCCGGCTCCAGGGCCAGCGCCATGGCGATCATGATGCGCTGGCGCATACCGCCGGAGAACTGGTGCGGGTAGTCCCCCACCCGTTGTCCCGCCGCCGGGATCCTGACCCGGTCCATCAGCTCGACCGCCTTGGCCCGGGCGTCCTTGCGGGACATCCCCCGGTGGACCTCGTACATCTCGCCGAGCTGCTTGCCGACGGTCAGCACCGGGTTCAGGGAGGACAGCGCGTCCTGGAAGATCATCGCCATCTCGGCGCCGCGGATCCTGCGCCGCTCGTCCTCCTTCATCTTCAGCAGGTCGCGGCCCTTGAACAGGATCTCCCCGCCGGCGACACGGCCCGGCGGAACGTCCAGGATCCCCATCACCGCCTGGGCGGTCACGGACTTGCCGGACCCGGACTCGCCGAGCACGGCCAGGGTCTCGCCCTCGTCCACCGCGTAGTCGACGCCGTTGACCGCCTTCGCGACTCCGTCGCGCGTCGTGAATTCCACGTGCAGGTCGCGGACTTCCAGCAGCATGTGCGGCACTCCTCAGCGCAGCTTGGGGTCGAGGGCGTCGCGCACCGCGTCGCCGAGCATGATGAAGGCGAGCACCGTGATGCTCAGCGCGCCCGCGGGCCACAGCAGCATGTGCGGGGCGTTGCGGATCTGCGAGGCCGCGTTGGAGATGTCGATGCCCCAGGAGACCGTGGGCGGGCGCAGGCCGACGCCGAGGAAGGACAGGGTCGCCTCCAGGGCGATGTACGTGCCGAGCGCGATCGTGGCGACGACGATGACGGGCGCGACGGCGTTGGGCGCCACGTGCCGCAGCAGCATCCGGGCGTTCCCGGCGCCCAGGGCCCTGGCGGCCTGGACGTAGTCGTTCTGCTTGGCGGTGATCACCGAGCCGCGGGCGATGCGGGCGATCTGCGGCCAGCCCAGCAGCACGATGAATCCGACCACGGGCCAGACGGTGGTACTGGTGACGACCGACAGGAAGACCAGCCCGCCGAGGACGACCGGGATGCCGAAGAAGATGTCGGCGACCCGGGAGAGCAGGGAGTCCCCCCAGCCGCCGAAGAAGCCGGCGAGGCCGCCGAGGGCGGAGCCGAGCAGGGCGGCGCCGAGGGTGGCGCAGACGCCCACGGTGATGGAGGCGCGGGCTCCGTAGACGGTGCGGGTGTAGACGTCGCAGCCCTGGGTGTCGTAGCCGAAGGGGTGGCCGGGGGCGGAGCCCTGTTGGGACTTGGAGAGGTCGCACTGCAGGGGGTCGCCGCTCGCGATGAGCTGCGGCCAGATCGAGATGACGACGAGGAAGAGGATCAGAGCTGCCGAGATGACGAAGACGGGATTGCGGCGCAGCTGGTGCCAGGCGTCGGACCACAGGGAGCGGGCCCGCTCGCCGGGGCCGGCGGCGCCCGGTCCGGCGTTCTTCTCGATGCCTTCGACGCTCTCGGCCTCGTCCAGTGCGAGATCCATGGGTCCCCCCTGGCCGGTGGGCGCGACCGCCTCCTTCGGGCGGGGGCCCACCGGGTCGTAGCCGCCGGGTTCGGGGCGCTCGGGATCAGGCATAACGGATCCTCGGGTCCAGGACCGCGTAGAGCAGGTCGACGAGCAGGTTCGCCAGCAGGAAGACGATGACGAGGATGGTCACGAAGCCGACGACCGTGGGCGAGTTGTTGCGCAGGATGCCCTGGTAGAGCTGGTATCCGACACCGTGGATGTTGAAGATCCGCTCGGTGACGATGGCGCCGCCCATCAGGGCGCCGATGTCGGTCCCGATGAAGGTGACGACCGGGATCAGGGAGTTGCGCAGCAGGTGGCGGGTGACGACCCGGCTGCGGGGCAGGCCCTTGGCGGTGGCGGTGCGCACGTAGTCGGCCCTGACGTTCTCGGCGATGGAGGTGCGGGACAGGCGCGTGACGTAGGCGAGGGAGACCAGCGCGAGGACGATGCCGGGCAGGATCAGCTCGTTCAGCGGTGCGTCCGGGGAGACGGTGGGCCTCACCCAGCCCCATTTGACGCCGAAGAGGTACTGGAGCAGGTAGCCGGTGACGAAGGTGGGCACCGAGATGACCACGAGGGTGAGCACCAGCACGGAGGTGTCGACGGTCTTGCCTCGGCGCAGTCCGCTGACCACGCCGAGGGTGATGCCGATGACGATCTCGAAGAAGATCGCGACGAGGGTCAGGCGCAGGGTGACGGGGAAGGCGCTGGCCATCAGCTCGGTGACGGACTGTCCGTTGAAGGCGGTGCCGAAGTCGCCCTGGAAGATCTGGCCCATGTAGTGGAGGTACTGCTTCCACAGGGGCTGGTCGAGGTAGAGGTCCTTGCGGATGCGTGCGGCGGTGGCGGGGTCGGGGGCCTTGTCACCGAAGAGGGCCGCGACCGGGTCACCGAGCGCGTACACCATGAAGAAGATCAGGAACGTGCTGCCGATGAACACCGGGATCATCTGGAGCAGCCGCCGGATCACATAACGTCCCATGGAGTGCTCCATGCTGTTGGCGGGGCGCGGCGGGCCCCCGCGAGGCGGGGGCCCGGGATCCGGGTGGGGGTCAGTTCACCTTGATCTGGTCGTAGACCGGGACGCTGAACTGGTTGAGGGCCACGTCCTCAAGGCGCTCGGAGTAACCGGCGCTGCCGTTCTGGTACCAGAGCGGGACGGACGGCATCTGCTCGGCGAGGATCTTCTCCGACTCCTGGAAGCTGGCGATCGCCTTGGCCGGGTCGTTCTCCCGGTTCGCCTGGTCGACGAGGGCGTCGAACTCCTTGTTGCTGAACTTCCCGTAGTTGGAGGAGGCGCCGGTGTAGTAGAGCGGCTGCAGGAAGTTCTGGATCAGCGGGTAGTCGGCTTGCCAGCCGGAGCGGAAGGGGCCGGTCAGCCGGTAGCTGCTCTGCTGGTTGCGGAAGTCGGCGAAGGTGCCGACCGGGTTGACCGTACAGACCGGGCCCTCCCCCAGCGCGTTGTTGACGCTGTTGCACACGGCGTCCATCCAGTCCCGGTGCGATCCGGTGTCCACGTTGGAGGTCAGCGTGACCTTGCCGCCGGGGAGCCCGCCGCCCTCCTGGATGAGCTTCTTGGCCTCGGCCGGGTCGTAGACGCAGGCGTCGCCGCAGGCCGTGGCGGAGAAGCCGCCCTTCTCGCCGAGGGCGGGTGAGGTCCAGTCCTTGGCGGGGGTCCGGGTCTCCCGGAAGATCTGCCGGGTGATCTCGTCCCGGTTGATGGCCCGCGAGATGCCCTGGCGGACCTTCTCCATGCCCGGCTTGTTCCACTGCGGGTCGTACAGCGGGAAGGTGAGCGTCTGGATGATGAGGGCCGGCTGGTTGATGTACCGGTCCCCGAGGTCGTTCTTGACGTTCTTCAGCTGCTGTGCGGGGACGTCGTCGACGAGGTCGAGGTTGCCGGAGATCAGGTCGGTGTAGGCGGTGTTGTTGTCGGTGTAGACCTTCAGATCCACGCCGCCGTTCTGCGCCTTGTCCTCACCGGGGTAGCCGTCCCACGTCCGCAGCTTCATGCCGGTGCCCTTGGTGTACGAGTCCACCGTGTACGGGCCGTTGCCGATCGGCTTGTCCAGCCATCCGGCGCGGTCGGTGAAGAAGGCCTTGGGCAGCGGGGAGAAGGCCTGGTAGCCGAGGGTCTCCGGCCAGGTGGAGAACGTGTCCTTGAGGGCGACGGTGAAGGTCCTGGGGTCCTTGACCACCAGTCCGGACATCGTCGTGGCCTTGGGCTCCCCGGACGCCGGGTGCACGTCGTCGTAGCCGACGATGTCGGAGAAGAACGGCGAGTTGTTCTGCTTGTTGCGCACGTCCGCGCCGTAGTTCCAGGCGTCCACGAAGGACTGCGCGGTGACCGGCTCGTCGTTGCTGAACGTCCAGCCGTCCTTCAGCGTGACGGTGAAGTTCCGGCTGTCCGTCGTCTGGATGGACTCGGCGAGCATGTTCTTGGCCTCGCCGGTCTTGGGGTCGTAGCGCTTGAGGCCGCGGAAGAGCATGTCGAGGACCTTGCCGCCCTGCACCTCGTTGGTGTTGGCGGGCTCCAGCGGGTTCTGCGGGTCACCCCACGACGAGCTGATGATTCCCGCCTCGCCGCCTCCGCCGCTGTCGCTCCCGCCGCCGCAGGCCGTCGCCGCGAGGGCGACGGCCACCGCACATGCGGCCCATTTGGCGTGGGTGGCTCCGCGCATGGAGTGCCTCCTATGGCTCCCAAGACTCACTTAGGGGCCAATGTCACCCTATGAGGGGTGTCGCACACGCACGGTTGGACCGATTGCACCGGCGCGTCCCGCCCCTGTCACCCCTGGGGGTGCAAAGCCGGCGGGGGTGGCGGCGCGGCGTACGCAAAAGGGCCGGCCCCCGGCGCTGTGAGGCGCCGGGGGCCGGCCGTGGGGTCGAGCGGGTGCGTCAGACGGCCAGAATGGCCTTCTCCTCGGCGAAGTGGCACGCGGACTCGTGCGCCGCCAGGCTGTCGACGCCCTTGAAGCGCTCCGGGATCGCCAGCAGCGGCTCCTCGGTGGAGCACTTGTCCTGGGCCTTCCAGCAGCGGGTGCGGAAGCGGCAGCCCGACGGCGGGTTGGCCGGGGACGGGACGTCACCGGTGAGGATGATGCGCTCGCGGGACTCGCGGACCTCCGGGTCCGGGACCGGGACCGCCGACAGCAGCGCCTGGGTGTAGGGGTGCGTCGGGTGGTCGTAGATCTGCGCGTCGGTGCCGATCTCGGCCATCTTGCCGAGGTACATGACGCCGACCCGGTCGGAGATGTGCCGGACGATCGAGAGGTCGTGCGCGATGAAGATGTAGGACAGGTTGAACTCGTCCTGGAGCTTCTCCATCAGGTTGATGACCTGCGCCTGCACCGACACGTCGAGCGCGGACACCGGCTCGTCGCAGATGATGATCTCCGGGTTGAGCGCGAGGCCGCGGGCGATGCCGATGCGCTGGCGCTGACCGCCGGAGAACTGGTGCGGGTACCGGTTGATGTACTCCGGGTTCAGGCCCACGACGTCCAGGAGCTCCTGGACCTTGCGGCGCCGGTCGCCCTTCGGGGCCACCTCCGGGTGGATCTCGAAGGTCTCCCCGATGATGTCGCCGACCGTCATGCGCGGGTTCAGCGAGGTGTACGGGTCCTGGAACACCATCTGGATGTTGCGGCGGACGGCCTTCAGCGCGCGCCCGGACAGCTTGGTGATGTCCTGGCCCTTGTAGAAGACCTCGCCCGCGGTGGCGCGCTCCAGGTTCATCAGGAGCTTGGCGACCGTGGACTTGCCGCAGCCGGACTCGCCCACGATGCCCAGGGTCTCGCCCTGGTACAGGTCGAAGGACACGCCGTCGACGGCCTTGACCGCGCCGACCTGCTTCTTGAACAGGATGCCCTGGGTGAGCGGGAAGTGCTTGACCAGGTTGCGGACCTGGAGGATCGGCTCGCGCTCGGTGTTCGTCTTGCTGAGCTCAGCCATGGATCTGGTCCTTCCAGAAGTGGCACGCGCTCCCGCGGCCGGGCAGTTCGGTGCCGTCCTGCTCGGTGACCGGGTGCAGGACCGGGATCTCCGTACGGCAGATGTCCTGCGCCTTGGGGCACCGGGGGCTGAAGGCACAGCCCGTCGGGATGCGGAGCAGGTTGGGCGGCAGGCCCTTGATCGCGTACAGCTCCTGGCCCTTCTGGTCCAGGCGCGGGATCGAGTCCAGCAGACCCCGGGTGTACGGGTGCGAGGGGCGCTTGTAGATCTCGTGGACCGGAGCGGTCTCGACGATCCGGCCGGCGTACATGACCGCGATCTTGTCCGCGACGTCGGCGACCACGCCGAGGTCGTGGGTGATCAGGATCAGACCCATGTTCATCTCGCGCTGGAGCTCCGCGAGCAGGTCCATGACCTGGGCCTGGACGGTCACGTCGAGAGCCGTGGTGGGCTCGTCGGCGATGATCAGGTCCGGCTCCAGGGCCAGCGCCATGGCGATCATGATGCGCTGGCGCATACCGCCGGAGAACTGGTGCGGGTAGTCGCCCACGCGCGCCTTCGCGGCGGGGATCTTCACGCGGTCCATGAGCTCGATGGCCTTGGCCTTCGAGTCCTTCTTGGACATGCCGCGGTGGACCCGGAACATCTCGCCGAGCTGGTCGCCCACCGAGTAGACCGGGTTCAGGGAGGACAGCGCGTCCTGGAAGATCATCGCCATCTTGTCGCCGCGGAGCTTGCGGCGCTCCTCGTCGGACATCTTGAGGATGTCCCTGCCGTGGAAGCGCACCTCGCCGCCCGCTACGCGCCCGGGCGGGCTGTCGAGGATGCCCATGATCGCCTGCGCGGTGACGGACTTGCCGGAGCCCGACTCGCCGAGCACGGCGAGGGTCTCGCCGGCGCTGACGCTGTAGCTCACGCCGTTGACGGCCTTGGCGACCCCGTCACGGGTCTTGAACTCGACCTGGAGGTTGTCCACCTCCAGCAGCGGCGTTGCGGACCCGCCGCCCGTCTCCGCAACGCTGAGAATCTCCGACGTCGTCACGCCGCCACCTTCGTCCTGCTTGCTGATGTTGTCTCGGAGCATCGGGCGGCCCTACCGCAGCTTCGGGTCGAGCGCGTCGCGCAGGCCGTCGCCGACGAAGGCGAAGCCGAGCACGGTGACGACGACGAAGAGGCTCGGGTACAGCCACAGGTAGTCGTGGACCCCGATGAAGGCCTGCCCGGCCGCCAGCATGTTGCCCCACTCCGGCACGTCGACCGGGACACCGGCGCCGAGGAACGAGAGCGCCGCGACACCGATGATCGTGGTACCGACGTTGAACGTCGCGTAGACCAGGACCGGGGTCAGCGAGTTGGGCAGGATGTGGGTGCGGACGATCCGGCCGCCGCTGGCGCCGAGCGCCTTGGCCGCGTGGACGTAGTCCATCTCGCGCACCGACAGGATCGAGCTGCGCAGCAGTCGGGAGACGGTCGCCCACGAGAAGACCGCGAGCGAGATGATCACCGGGGTGATGCCGCGACCGGTGACGAGGATGATGACGACGGCGCCGATCATCAGCGGGAACGCGAGGAAGACGTCCGCGACGCGCATGACGAGGGTGTCGGCGAAGCCGGCGAAGTAGCCGGCGATGGCGCCGAGGGCGACACCGATCAGCACGGCGAAGAAGATCGAGGCGAGGCCGACGAACATGGCCACGCGGGTACCGGCGATGAGGCGCGAGAACATGTCGCGGCCCAGGGCGTCGGTGCCCATCCAGTGCGTGCCGTTGGGCGACGCGAGGGTGTTCTCCAGGTCCTGCGCACCGGGGTCGAACGGCGTGAACATGTTGCCGAAGATCGCGGTGATGAACAGCAGACAGATGATCACGAGACCGACGACGGCCAGCTTGTTCTGGACGAAGCGGTGGCGGATCTCGCCCCACTGGGTGAGCTGCTTGGGGGTTGCTTCGGGGGCGGCCGGGGTGGCCGGCACGGGGCTCTCGTCCCCGATCGCCGGGCTCTTGACGAGCTCAGACATGAGGAAATCCTCCTTGGGGGCGGTCAGCTGAGGCGGATACGCGGGTCGAGGGCCGCGTACAGCAGGTCCACGATGAGGCTGAGGACGACGAAGATGGCGACGCTGTAGGTCACCACACCGATCACGATCGGGTTGTTCTGCTGCTGGATCGCCTGGACCAGTGCCAGACCGACACCGTCCCAGTTGAAGATCGCCTCGGTGATGAGCGCGCCACCGAGAAGTGCGCCGAACGAGATGCCCAGGTAGGTGACGACCGGGATGGAGGAGTTGCGGAGCACGTGCTTGAAGAGCACGCGGCGGCGCGGAAGTCCCTTGGCCACGGCGGTCTTCACGTAGTCGGCGCGCAGCACCTCGAGCATCGTGCCGCGGGTGAGGCGCGCGACGAACGCGACGTCGGTGATGGCGAGGGTGATCGCGGGGAGGATCATGCCTTCGAGCTTGTCTCCACCGAGCTGCGGGAACCACTGGAGTTCGACCGCGAACCACTTCATGAGCAGCATGCCGATCACGAACGTGGGGAAGCCCACCGCCATGGTCGTAAAGAATGTCGTGGCCATGTCCAAGATGCTGTATCTGTACAGGGCGGCAATGATGCCGACGCCCATACCGAACACCGTCACGAGGGCGATGGCCAGGAAGGCCAGCTTCGCGGTGTTCGCCAGCTTGGGGCCGAGGATCTCGGACACCTCGCGGCGCTGGATGAAGTCCTCGCCGAGGTCTCCGGTCGCGACCTTCGACACGTAGTTCACATACTGCTCGGGCAGCGACTTGTCGAGCCCGTACCGCGCCTTGAGCTCCGCGACCACCGCTGGGTCGCGTGCCTTGTCGCTGCCTGCGATCGAGCCCACGGGGTCACCGGGGAGAACGAACAGACAAGCGAACAGAACCATGGTCGCGCCTATGAGGACCACGACCATCTGCCCGAGGCGACGGGCGACGTACCTTCCCATGTTTGTGCCTCTCTACCTGGCCGCTTCTGGGAGCAGCGGCCTCCGGCCCGGTATACGGGCCGGCTCTCGGCCGGCGGGGATTGCCCGCGGATGTGAGGGGTGCCGAAGTAAAAACGGCCTGCCGAGCGGGGCCGCGGCCCACCGGTCACCCGGGGGCCGCGGCACGTTCGCTCCTGACGGATATACCGTCCGAACCGATTACTTCTTGAGCGAGATCTTCTCGAGGATCGGGTCCTCGTTGAAGTTGATGTCGTCCAGACCGTTGAACTTGTCGGTCGCCATCAGGCGGAACTGGGAACGGTTGAAGGTCGGGATGAGGGCCATGTCGTCCATGGCCATCTTCTCGGCCTGCTTGTACATCGCGATGCGCGCGGCCTCGTCCTTGGTGGCGCGGGCCGTGTCGATCAGCTTGTCGAACTCGGGGTTGTTGTAACGGACGCGGTTGTCACCGGTCACGTTGCCGTCCGCGTCCTTCGTCATCGAGGACGAGTGCAGCAGCGGGAACAGGAAGTTCTCCGGGGTCGGGTAGTCCGCGCCCCACGCGAAGCGGTAGACGCCGGTGGCGCCGGAACCCTGCTGCTCCTTGAGCATGCCCGGGAAGTCCTTGCCGTCCAGCTTGACCTTCACGCCGAGGACGTCCTCGAGCTGACGCGCGATGGCCTGGACCCACTCTTCGTGGCCCGCACCGGTGTTGAAGGAGAACTTGATCTCCGTACCCGGCTTCAGGCCGCCCTTCTCGGCGTGCTCCTTGGCCTTGGCGACGTCCTGCTTGAGGCAGGAGGTGCACAGGTCCTTCTGGTACGCCTTCGGGAACGACGGCGGCACGATGGTCGTCGACGGGGTCTGGAAGCCCTGGAAGACACCCTTGGCGATGGCCTGACGGTCGATCGCGTAGGAGATCGCCAGACGGGCGTCCTTGTTGTTGGTCGGGCCGTTGTCACCGATCGGCAGAACGAAGTTCATGCCGCTGGTGTCCTTGGCGAACCACTTGTTCTGCGGCTTGAACTTCGCCTCGGCCGTCTTCAGCATCGGCGTCGGGATGTGCGCGTAGTCGAACGTGCCGGCCTGGAAGCCGTCGTACTCGAGCTGCTGCGCGGTCTTGTCGTTGAGGAGGGTGACCTGGACCTTGTCCAGCTTCGCCTTCTCCAGGCCGTAGTCGTCGTTGCGGACGAGGTTGATGGCCTTGTTGTGCTCCCAGCTGCCGTCCATCTTGAACGGACCGTTGCCGATGGGGGCCTCGCCGAACGCCTTGTCCTCTTCGCCGACCTTGGCGGCCTTCGGGACCGGGCTGTAGGCGGTGTGGGCCGTCTTCAGGACGAACTCACAGTCCGCCTTCTCCAGGTCCACCTTGAGGGTGTGCGGGTCCGGGGTGGCCACACCGGAGAAGGTCTTGGCCGAGCCGTCCTGCAGCTCCGCGTAGCCCTTGATGCCGGCGAAGTGGTACGCCACGTCGGACGCGGCGGCCTTGTGCGCGGAACGCGCCCAACCGCGGGCGAACGCCTCGGCGTCCACGACCTCGCCGTTGGAGAACTTGGTGTCCGGCTTGATCTTGAAGGTCCACGAGGTGCAAGCCTCGTCCGAGGTCGCCGACTCGGCGAGCAGCGGCTCGGCCAGACCGTCGGGGGTGTTCCCGTACAGGCCGGTGAACAGGGCGTTCGACAGCAGGATGCCCGTGGACTCGTGGGCGCGCCCCGGGTCGATGGTGTCCGGCTCCGTGCTGCCCAGGCGGAACGTACCGCCGCCGGTAGCGCTGCCCTTGTCCTTGCTGTCACCGTCACCGCCGCCACAGGCGGTAGCGGCCAGGGCGACGACAACCGCGCCCACGACCCACTTGGCGCTCTTCGCACCGCGCATGGGTTTCCTCCTCATGAGTCCACTGATCGACTTGAGGGGCATGAAAACCTCGCCGACACCCCTGACGGCGAGTGGTTTCCTGCCCATAGTGTGCTCGTGAGTCGGCGCGATCCCCACATCGCGTGACCCATTGACCCGAGCTCAATGGAGCCATCCTCAAGTACGGCCAGGCCGTAAACCACACTTAAGTGGTCTCGTTTTCACAACATCGATCCGCGGCAGAAACCCGAAATCCGGACAAACGGATAGGAGACAGACACGTGCGAAACGGACGGTTGGCTCATCATCCGGAGTGTCACGGTCGGTATGCGGACACGTGAACACAAAAATCCGCTTGACGTACGCGAACAGCCCCTCCCCCCACGGAGTCCGTGAGAGGAGGGGCTGCTGCTTCTCCCGGCCCTGACGGCCGGCCGCGCAGGCGCGGCCGGTGCCCGGGCAAACCCCGGGACCGGCCGCCTGAACGCGGTTGTTACTTGGCGGACTTGGCCCGCGACGCGGTGCGCGAGCGCTCCTTCTGGTCCAGCACGACCTTGCGGATGCGCACGGCCTCCGGGGTCACCTCGACGCACTCGTCGTCGCGGCAGAACTCCAGGGACTGCTCCAGGGAGAGCTTGCGCGGCGGGACGATCGCCTCGAAGGTGTCGGCGGAGGAGGAGCGCATGTTGGTGAGCTTCTTCTCCTTGGTGATGTTCACGTCCATGTCGTCGGAGCGCGAGTTCTCGCCGACGATCATGCCCTCGTACACCTCGGTGCCGGGGTCGGTGAACAGCACGCCGCGCTCCTGGAGGTTGGTCATCGCGAACGCGGTGACCGCACCGGCGCGGTCGGCGACCAGGGAGCCGTTGTTGCGGGTGACCAGCTGGCCGAACCACGGCTCGTGACCCTCGTGGATGGAGTGGCCGATGCCGGTGCCGCGGGTCTGCGTCAGGAACTCCGTACGGAAGCCGATGAGGCCACGGGACGGAACGACGAACTCCATGCGGACCCAGCCGGAGCCGTGGTTGGACATGTTGTCCATGCGGCCCTTGCGGACACCCATGAGCTGCGTGACGGCGCCCATGTGCTCCTCGGGCACGTCGATCGTCATGCGCTCGACCGGCTCGTGCACCTTGCCGTCGATCTCGCGGGTGACGACCTGCGGCTTGCCGATGGTCAGCTCGAAGCCCTCGCGGCGCATCTGCTCGACGAGGATCGCCAGCGCGAGCTCACCGCGGCCCTGGACCTCCCAGGCGTCCGGGCGGTCGGTGTCGAGCACGCGCAGCGAGACGTTGCCGATCAGCTCGCGGTCGAGGCGGTCCTTGACCTGGCGGGCGGTGACCTTGCGGTCCTTGACGGCGGACTTGGCGTCCGCGCCCTTGCCCGTGCCGCCGCGGCCGACCAGCGGGGAGGTGTTGGTGCCGATGACCATGGAGATGGCCGGCTCGTCCACCGTGATCAGCGGCAGCGCGATCGGGTTCTCCGGGTCGGCCAGGGTCTCGCCGATCATGATGTCGGGGATACCGGCGACGGCGCAGATGTCACCGGGGCCGGCGACCTCGGCCGGCTTGCGGGTGAGCGCCTCGGTCATCATCAGCTCGGTGATGCGGACGTTGGAGATGGTGCCGTCACGCTTGATCCACGCGACCGTCTGGCCCTTGCGCAGCTCGCCCTGCTCGACGCGCAGCAGCGCGATGCGGCCGAGGAAGTTGTCGGCGTCGAGGTTGGTGACGTGCGCCTGGAGCGGGGCCTCCTCGTCGTACGTCGGGGCCGGGACGTGCTCCAGGATCGTGGAGAAGAACGGCTCCAGGTTCTCGCTGTCGGCGGGGACGGTGCCGTCCTCCGGCTTGGTCAGCGAGGCGATGCCGTCACGGCCGCAGGCGTAGACGATCGGGAACTCGATCTGGTCCTCGTCGGCGTCCAGGTCCAGGAACAGGTCGTAGGTCTCGTTGACGACCTCGTCGATCCGGGAGTCCGGGCGGTCCGTCTTGTTGATGCAGAGGATGACGGGCATCCGGGCCTGGAGGGCCTTGCGCAGGACGAAGCGGGTCTGCGGCAGCGGACCCTCCGAGGCGTCCACCAGGAGGACGACGGCGTCGACCATCGACAGACCGCGCTCGACCTCGCCACCGAAGTCGGCGTGGCCGGGGGTGTCGATGATGTTGATCGTGATCGGGGCCCCGCCGTCCTTGGGGTGATACTTCACCGCCGTGTTCTTGGCGAGGATCGTGATGCCCTTCTCACGCTCCAGGTCGTTCGAGTCCATCATGCGGTCGTCGAGCTGCTGGTGGGCGGCGAAGGCACCGGCCTGCTTGAGCATGGCGTCGACGATGGTCGTCTTGCCATGGTCGACGTGGGCGACGATGGCGACGTTACGGATGTCGTGGCGCGTGGGCACTTCGGCGCTTCTCCCGGGATCGTGGATGGCGTCACGTACGGCCTGGCACGCGCGCCTCGACCGGGCGAAAACCTGCCACGGCCTTACCCCATGGTACGTCGAATGGCGGGAACCGCCTGCCGGGGGGTCTGTCAAGAGGCCGGAGGAATGAGCACGGCCGAGCGCGAGGTGGGGTGCCCGGACCGCCGTTCCTGCCGGAAATCATGCGGGTCAACGGGTATCCACGACCTTGCCCGCCGGAGTTCCGGCGGGCAAGGGACTTGAGTCACATCTGAGGTTGCACCCCGCGGGTCAACCTGACAGGAACCGCTTTGTCACCACATCTTCGCCAGGGCTACTTCTTCTTGTCCTTGGCGGTCGGCGCCTTCTTCCAGCCGATGTCCTGGTAGCGGGGGGCTCCGAGGCCGAAGGCGCCGGCGTTGACGAGGCCGGGCCTGACGGCCACCAGCTCCGGGCGCTGGAAGAGCGGGATGGATCCGGCCGCCGCCCAGATCCGGGCGTCGGCCTTGCGCACCAGCTCGCGGGACCGCGCCTCGTCCAGCTCCCCGAGAGCCTGGTCGAACAACTGGTCGATGTGGTCGGTGCCGACCCTCGTGTAGTTCTGCTCGACGAGGAGCGAGCCGTCCGCCGCCGGCTCCGGCTTGGCGAAGATCGGCCGGGCGTCGGTGGCGGGGAAGGCCGTGGCCGGCCAGGAGTACAGGGCCAGGTCGTACTGGCCCGATGCGATGTGGTCCTTGAAGAAGCTGTCGTCGGCCACCTTGGTCGTCTCGGTGTTCACCCCGAGCTTGCGGAGCGTCTCGGAGATCCGCTCGCCGACCGTGCGCAGGGACTCCGAGCCGGGGCCGGCCGGGAGGACGAAGCGCAGGGTGAGCGCCTTGCCGTCCTTGGCGAGCATGTTGCCCGAGGTGCGGGTGGCCTGCTTGGCCGGGGCCGGCGAGCCCTTGGCCGGGTCGGCCGCGTCGCCGTCCCGGGCCGGGCTGCGCTTGCCGTCGTCGGCCACGGAGCGGGCGTGGGCCGCCTGGGCCAGGAGGGAGGCCTGCTGCTGGGCGCCGAAGGGGGCGGGGGCCAGCACCGGCGAGACACGGTCCCGGTCGTCTCCGGCCGCGGTGGTGTCGGCGCCGGCGGCCTGCGGCCGGTCTCCGTTGGCCCCGTCGTCCTGGCCCACGATGTAGAGGCCGTCGTTCCCGGTGCCCGGGCCCGCGGGCGTCTTGCCGTCGTCCTGCGGGGCGCTCTCCGGGCCCGCCTTGGCACCGGCCGGCTCGGTGATCTTGCCGCCGCGGCGCCAGCCGGCGTCGGCGAGGAGGGCCTGGGCCGCCTTGGCGTCCTGGCCGCCGAGGGCGTCGCTGTTGTCGGCGTACGCCTGCTGCCCGGCCAGGGCCACGTGGCTGCCGACCGGCTTCGCGGGCAGGCCGAGCGGTCCCAGCACGAGGTCGGCCAGCGCCTGGCGGTCCAGGGCGCGGGCCACCGCCCGGCGCACCCGTTCGTCCGCCAGCGGGCCGGACGCCCCGTTCATCGCCAGCTGCGTGTAGGCCGGCTCCAGGGACTTGCGGACCGTGAAGCCTCGCAGGCCCTTCTGCTCGTCCGCGTACCGCTTCACCGACTCGGCGTGCTTGGCGCGGTTCTCCTGCTCCTGCTCCGCCTTCTCCTCGTCCGTACCGAAGGCGGTCGCCCACGACAGCGTGGCCTGCGCCGGGGTCATCGCCGCGCCCGGACCGTGCGCCGGGGCCCCGCCCGCACCGGCACCGCCCTTGCCGGAGGCGTCCCGGTGGGCCAGGGCGATGCGGTCGGCTCCCGAACGGTCGATCTCCGCCAGATCGAGCTTCCCGGCAGCCAGCGCCGCGGGGCGGCCGGCCCGGGGCACCGCCGTCAGGACCAGCGTGTCCAGCTTGGCCTGCTTCCCCCACCAGCGTGGGTTGCGGGTCAGGGCGACGGTCCCGGTCTTCTTGTCGATCGCCCCGAGCCCGAAGGGGCCGGCGGTGGCCTTGAGCGCGCCGCGGGCACCCTCGTTGAAGGCGTCCGGGGTACCCATGACCTGCTTGGGGTAGAGCGGCGAGAACAGCGAGCGCCAGTCGGCGTACGGCTTGCCGAAGGTGACCCTGACCTCCAGGTCGGTCTTGCCCCTCTCGATCTTCTCGATGCGTTCGTAGCCGGCGTTGCGCGCCGTCCAGTAGGCCGAGTCCTTGCCGTTCAGGGCGCGCCACTGGGCCACGAAGTCGGGTGCGCCGATCTCCCGCCCGTCGCTCCACACGGCCTGCTGGTTCAGCTTGTACAGGACGACCTGCTTGGGCTCCCGCTCGATGACCTCGGCCTTCTCCAGGTAGTCGGGATTGGCCACCGGTCGCCCCTTGGCGTCCAGCACGAAAAGGTGCGGCAGCACGGCACCCGCGATCCTGCTCGTGGCGGCGTCCGCGTCGGCCTGGAAGGCGTTGAGGGTGTCCGGGAGGGCGTCCACCGCCCACCGCAGCACGCCCCCGTCGGCGACCTTGTCGCGGGTGGTCGTCGCGATGTCCTGCCCTGCGGCGGCCGGGCCGCCCTCGTCGTCACCCGCGCCGCAGCCCGTGAGCAGCGGCAGTGCGAGGACTCCCGAGGTCAGGAGCGCCAAGGACCTGCGCCTTCTCTGGGACATGGGTGGTACCTCCGGGGCGGGGCTTGGGGGAAGCGTGATCACGTTCGGCGGTATATGGAGCTGATCACACCGGTTGCCGGAATCCACTGAAATCGACGGCACTGCGCGCCCTCCGCAGCCGCCTCTCGCCACGCCGCGAACCCCACCCGTGCGGACCAATCCCGTCGGCACGGCATGGGGGGCGTTCCCCCGGACGGGGGAAGAGAATGGGTGGCAGGGAGGGGCGCACAGTTCACGCCTGCGCGCCCGCAATCGCTGCACGTCCCTTCACAAGGGGGGACGCGAAGCGCGACACTCGCAGGCGCACATGAGCGTTGCCACCGCACCCTGGCGGAAATGAGGGCAAATCATGTCCCTGCACGACGACCTGACCGCTGTACGACGCAACCTGGACGAGCTGACGCGCAAGGTCGAGCGGCTGGAGCAGCAGGCCGCGGCCGCCCGGCGGAAGCCCGCACCGGCTCCGCCGGAACCGTCCCGGATGGTGACGGTCCCGGACACCCCCTACGACAGCACCCTGTGGACGGACTCCGACGACGAGGGCCTCGGCGCCCGCGACCGCCGCGCGCCCTGACGCCGCCCCGCCGCGTTCCGCACACCGTCCGCCCGTTCCCCCGTCCGGTCCGGCCGCCCCGAGGCGGGACCGGACAGGGGCGTCCCCTCATCACTCGTACCGGAGCCCTCCTTGGCCACAGGCACGGAACGACCCCAGCAGCGGCCCGGCGGCGTCCACGACGCCTCACGGGCCGCGATCACGGCCCGGCACCTGCGGACCGACCGGTGGTGGCTCGCCCCCGCCGGCACCGCGGCCGGGCTGCTCGCCTTCATCGTCTACTCGACCTGGCGGGCCTTCGCCAACACCGACTACTACGCGGCCCCCTACGTCTCCCCCTTCTACTCCCCGTGCCTGGCGGAGAACTGCGTGGAGATGCGCGGCGGCCCCAACTGGGACCTGTTCGGCAGCTGGTGGGGCCTGTCCCCCGCGCTGCTGATCCTGGTCTTCCCGCTCGGCTTCCGGCTGACCTGCTACTACTACCGCAAGGCCTACTACCGGGGCTTCTGGGCCTCCCCGCCCGCCTGCGCCGTGGCCGAGCCGCACACGCGGTACACCGGTGAGACCCGCTTCCCGCTGATCCTCCAGAACGCCCACCGGTACTTCTTCTACGCGGCGGTACCGGTGGCGGGCATCCTCACCTACGACACCGCGCTGACCTTCCGCGACGAGCACTACCAGTGGGGCCACATGGGCCTCGGGACCCTGCTGTTCCTGGTCAACATCGGGCTGATCTGGGCCTACACGCTGTCCTGCCACTCCTGCCGGCACATCATGGGCGGCCGGCTCAGGCACTTCTCGAAGCACCCGGTGCGCTACCGCCTCTGGGGCTGGATCAGCCGGCTCAACTCCCGCCACATGCAGCTGGCCTGGGCCTCCCTGATCAGCGTGGCCCTGTGCGACGTCTACGTGTACCTGCTGGCCAGCGGCGCCTTCACCGACCCGAGGATCTTCTGATGGCTCAAGTGGAACGGCAGCAGTGGGACGTGGTCGTGGTCGGCGCGGGCGGTGCCGGGCTGCGGGCCGCGATCGAGGCCCGCGAGCGCGGCGCCCGGACGGCCGTGATCTGCAAGTCCCTCTTCGGCAAGGCCCACACGGTGATGGCCGAGGGCGGGATCGCCGCCTCGATGGGCAACGTCAACGAGGGCGACAACTGGCAGGTGCACTTCCGCGACACCATGCGCGGGGGCAAGTTCCTCAACCAGTGGCGGATGGCGGAACTGCACGCGAAGGAGGCCCCGGACCGGGTCTGGGAGCTGGAGACCTGGGGCGCGCTCTTCGACCGCACACCCGACGGGAGGATCTCCCAGCGCAATTTCGGCGGCCACGAGTACCCGCGTCTCGCGCACGTCGGCGACCGCACGGGCCTGGAGCTGATCCGCACCCTCCAGCAGAAGACCGTCGCCCTCCAGCAGCAGGACTTCAAGGAGTACGGGGACCACGAGGCCCGGCTCAAGGTCTTCCAGGAGTGCACGGTCACCAGGGTCCTCAAGGACGGGCCGAGGGTCTCGGGGGCCTTCTGCTACGAGCGCGAGTCCGGACGCTTCTTCGTGCTGGAGGCCCCGGCCGTGGTCCTGGCCACGGGCGGCATCGGAAAGTCCTTCAAGACGACCTCCAACTCCTGGGAGTACACCGGCGACGGCCACGCGCTGGCCCTGCTGGCGGGTGCGCCCCTGCTGAACATGGAGTTCGTGCAGTTCCACCCGACGGGCATGGTCTGGCCGCCCTCCGTGAAGGGCATCCTCGTCACCGAATCGGTCCGCGGAGACGGCGGGGTGCTGCGCAACTCCGAGGGCCGGCGGTTCATGTTCGACTACGTCCCCGACGTCTTCAAGGAGAAGTACGCCGAGTCCGAGGAGGAGGGCGACCGCTGGTACGACGACCCGGACCACCACCGGCGTCCGCCCGAGCTGCTGCCCCGCGACGAGGTGGCGCGGGCCATCAACGCGGAGGTGAAGGCCGGCCGGGGCTCCCCGCACGGCGGGGTGTTCCTCGACGTGTCCACGCGTATGCCGGCCGAACGGATCAGGCGGCGGCTGCCGTCCATGTACCACCAGTTCAAGGAGCTGGCGGACGTGGACATCACCGCCGAGCCGATGGAGGTCGGCCCCACCTGCCACTACGTGATGGGCGGCATCGCGGTCGACTCCGAGACCGCGGCCACCGTCGGGGTGCCCGGGCTGTTCGCAGCCGGTGAGGTCGCGGGCGGGATGCACGGCTCGAACCGGCTCGGCGGGAACTCCCTGTCCGACCTGCTGGTCTTCGGGCGGCGGGCCGGGCTGCACGCCGCCGGGTACGCGGCCTCGCGCCCGGGGCGCCCGGCCGTCTCCCCAACCGCGATCGACGCGGCGGCCGCGGAGGCGCTGGCTCCCTTCCACGCCGCCGAGGACGCGGAGAACCCGTACAGCCTGCACCAGGAACTCCAGACGACCATGAACGACCTGGTCGGCATCATCCGCCGGGAGGGCGAGATGGCCGAGGCCCTGGAGCGGCT
Organism: Streptomyces sp. PCS3-D2; assembly: GCF_000612545.2. Classification (GTDB taxonomy): domain Bacteria; phylum Actinomycetota; class Actinomycetes; order Streptomycetales; family Streptomycetaceae; genus Streptomyces. Next base: position 2,737,507 of record NZ_CP097800.1, read on the forward strand.
CGCGGCCCTGCGCGTGCGGGCCTCGCGGGCCGGCGTCGAGGGCCATCGGCAGTTCAACCCCGGCTGGCACCTCGCCCTGGACCTGCGGAACATGCTGCTGGTCAGCGAGTGCGTGGCCCGCGCGGCCCTGGAGCGCACCGAGAGCCGGGGCGGGCACACCCGCGAGGACTGCCCGGCGATGGAGCGGGCCTGGCGCCCGGTGAACCTGCTGTGCCGGCCGGTGGACCCCGTACCGGCGGACCCGGCGGCCGACCGGATCGAGCTGGTCCGGACCCGCACCGAGGCCATCCGCCCCGATCTGCTCGCCCTGTTCGACAAGGAAGAGCTGGCCAAGTACCTCGCCGAAGAGGAGCTGTACGGATGAGCACGTACGACGCGAGCTTCCGGATCTGGCGGGGCGACGCGGAGGGCGGATCCCTCAGGGACTTCACGGTCGAGGTGCACGACGGGGAGGTGGTCTTGGACATCGTGCACCGGCTCCAGGCCACCCAGGCGGCCGACCTGGCGGTGCGCTGGAACTGCAAGGCGGGCAAGTGCGGCTCGTGCAGCGCGGAGGTCAACGGCCGGCCGCGGCTGATGTGCATGACGCGCATGTCGACCTTCGAGCGGACCGAGACGATCACGATCACCCCGCTGCGCGCCTTCCCGATCGTCCGCGACCTGGTCACCGACGTGTCCTTCAACTACCGCAAGGCCCGGGAGGTACCGGCCTTCGTGCCGCCGGAGGGGGTCGCCCCGGGTGCGTACCGGATGCAGCAGATCGACGTGGAGCGCTCACAGGAGTTCCGCAAGTGCATCGAGTGCTTCCTGTGCCAGGACACCTGTCACGTGGTCCGTGACCACGAGGAGAACAAGCCCGCCTTCGCCGGTCCGCGCTTCCTGATGCGGGTGGCGGAGCTGGACATGCACCCCCTGGACGCGGCCTCGGACGCGGGACTCGACCGCAGGCGGACCGCCCAGGAGGAGCACGGGCTCGGTCTGTGCAACATCACCAAGTGCTGTACCGAGGTCTGCCCCGAGGGCATCAGGATCACCGACAACGCGCTGATCCCGCTGAAGGAGCGGGCGGTGGACCGCACGTACGATCCGCTGGTCTGGCTCGGCAGCAGGATCGGGCGCCGGAAGGGCTGAGAGCGGCCGGGATCCTCTCGCGGGAGGATCCCGGACACCGCCCGGTCAGCGGCCGGAGTGGTCGGTGACGTTGCCGTTGGAGCAGTGGTTGGCGTGGTCGCCCACCCAGTCGCCCATGACCGGGACCACGGCCACCTCCTGGAGGCAGACCGCGGCCGCGGTGAAGTTCCAGTTGTTGGCCGCGTTCACCCTGCCCCCGAAGTCGGAGTCGTTGTCGGCGTGGGCGGGCGCGGCGAGGCCGAGGGCGGCTGCGGCGAGCAGGGTCGCCGTCATGATCTTCTTCATGGCCTGCCAACGACGGCTCCTGCGCCGGGTCACTGCCCCTTGCTCCGGATGCGGGCCCGGTGGCCCGCTCATACCCTCCCAAATGTGATCCTGCCGAGAAGCGCCCCGCGCAGCAGAGCCGTCGCACGGGCCGGGCTCGCCCTGGCCGCCGGGCTGCTGGCGCTCGGCGGCTGGGGCGTCGCGCAGGCTCCCGCCGTACGTGCCGAGGACCCCGTCGCCCTGGAACGGCAGGGGCAGACCACCGACCGCGTCGGCGCGCTCGGCGACCGCAAGCCCGCCGTCACCGCCGCCCTCGACGAGCTCTACGCCGACCGGAGGATCCAGCTCTTCGTGGTGTACGTGCGGGACTTCTCCGGACGCTCCGCGCAGAGCTGGGCGGACGCCACCGCGCAGCGCAACGGCCTCGGCCGGGACGACGTCCTGCTGGCGGTGGCCACCGGGGACCGCCAGTACGCCTATTCGGCCGATGTCGACTCCGGATTCACCGAGCGGCAGCTGGCGGAGGTGGCACGGACCGCGATCGAGCCGGCCCTGCGGCAGAACGACTGGGCGGGCGCGGCGATCGGCGCGGCGAACGGCTACGACGCGGTCCTCGGCGGGCAGCCCGTACCGGCGCCGACCATCACCCCCGGCCCGCCCGACCCCGGCGGCGGGGCCGGCGGGAGCGGCGCCGGGGACTACGTGCTCCCGGTGGTCGCGGTCGGTGCGGCCGGGGCGCTCGGCGTGTACGCGTACACCCGCCGCAGGCGCAAGGACGCCGCGGCCGGCGGCCGCGGTACGACGACCGGTCCGGGCTGGCCCGAGGGCGCGCCGGACCGCCTCCCGCTGCCGGAGCTGGACGGCCGGGCGAAGTCCCTGCTGGTGGAGACGGACGACGCGGTGCGCACCAGCACCGAAGAACTCGGCTTCGCCACGGCGCAGTTCGGCGAGGAGGCGGCCGCCCCGTTCACCGCGGCCGTGGAGTACGCCAAGGGGGAGCTGACGCACGCCTTCCGGCTGCGCCAGCAGCTCGACGACGCCTATCCGGAGGACGACGCGACCCGGCGCCGGATGCTGGACGAGATCCTCGCCCGCTGCACCGAGGCGAACCGGCGGCTCGATGCCCAGGCGGCGGACTTCGACCGGCTGCGGGACCTGGAGAAGAACGCCCCGCGGGCCCTGGCGGCCGTGGAGGAGCGCTACCTGGAGCTGACCGGGCGCACCACCACCGCCGAGGCGACCCTGACCGCGCTGACCCGGCGGTACGCGGACTCCGCTTCCGCGCCCGTCGCCTCCAACCCCGAGCAGGCCAGGGACCGGCTGCTGTTCGCGGCGACCAACCTGGGCCTGGCGCACGCGGCCGTCGACGCGGGCGAGAACGGCACGGCGGCCGTGCACGTACGGTCCGCCGAGGGTGCGGTGGGCCAGGCGGCGACCCTGATGGACGCGGTCGAACGGCGGGCGCAGGAGCTGGCGGAGGCGGCCGGGAAGCTGCCGGGTGCACTGACCGAAACGGAGACCGACCTCGCGGACGCCCGGGGGCTGCTGACCGGTACCGCGGAGGGCACCCCGACGGCGGACCTGCGCGGGCGCATCGGCCGGGCCGAAGCCGTGGTGGCCGACGTGCGGCAGGAGCAGGCGGCCGGCCGCTACGACCCGATCGACGCCCTGCGTCGGGTGGAGGAGGCCGACGAGGCCCTGGACGAGGCGCTCGCCGGGGCCCGGGAGCGGGAGTCGGGCCGGCGGCGGGCCGCGGCCCTGCTCGACCAGGCCATGCTCGCGGCGCGCAGCGCGATCGGCGCGGCGACGGACTACCTCACCACCAGCCGGGGCGCGGTGGGCAGCCAGGCCCGCACGCGGCTGGCGGAGGCGGGCCGGCACCTGGAGCGGGCCGCAGCGCTGGAGGCGGGCGACCCGTCGGAGGCGCTGGCGGAGGCCCGGCAGGCGGACGCGCTCGCACGGCAGGCGCAGCGGTTGGCGGAGCAGGACGTGCAGGCGTACCGGGACCCGTACGCGGGCCGGCGCGGCGGCGGGCAGGGCGGCGCCGTACTGGGCGGGATCATCCTCGGCGAGATCCTGCGGGGCGGCCGCGGGGGTGGCGGATTCGGCGGATTCGGAGGCGGCGGCGGGGGCTCCGGCGGTTTCGGCGGCGGCCCGGGCTCCTTCGGCGGCGGCGGCACCCGGGGCCGCATGGGCGGTGGCGGCCGCTTCTGAACCGCCCGCGCGCGGGTCCCGTACCGGACAGACCATCCCCCACCAGGAAAGGCCCCTCATGACCAAGCAGACGATCCTCGGCCGGGTCACCCAGCTCGCCAAGGCCAACATCAACGCGCTGCTGGACCAGGCGGAGGACCCGCAGAAGATGCTGGACCAGCTGATCCGGGACTACGGCAACAACATCTCGGAGGCGGACCAGGCGGTTGCGACGACGATCGGCAACCTGCGGATGCTGGAGGCGGACCACAGGGAGGACGTGGACGCGGCCGCGGAGTGGGGCTCCAAGGCCCTGGCCGCGAGCCGGAAGGCGGACGAGCTCAGAGCGTCGGGGGCCGAGGCAGAGGCCGACCGGTTCGACAACCTGGCGAAGGTGGCGCTGGGGCGGCAGTTGCAGTCGGAGAAGGAGGCGCAGACGGCCGAGCCGACGATCGCCGCGCAGACGGAGGTGGTCGACCAGCTCAAGTCTGGCCTGGAGTCGATGCGGAACAAGCTGACGGAGCTCCAGGCGAAGCGGGACGAGCTGGTGGCCCGGGCCCGCACCGCCGCGGCGCAGAACACGATGCTGGACGCGGTGAAGAACATCGACGTGATGGACCCCACGAGCGACCTGGGCCGCTTCGAGGAGAAGGTGCGACGGGAGGAGGCGCTGGCCCTGGGCCGGCAGGAGCTGGCCGCGTCCTCCCTGGACGCACAGTTCGAATCCCTGGACGACCTGGGCCGACGGAGCGAGATCGAGGCCCGTCTGGCCGCCCTCAAGCAGGGCGCCGCCTAGGCCGTACCGGGTCCGCACCCGGCCGGGGGCTGCCGCGGTGCGGCGTCCCCCGGCCGGCCTGTCGGTGGGTCAGCCGTACAGGTCGAGGAGCTGTTCTGCCGAGAGCTCCCCGGCGGCCTCCTCCGCCGCTCCCGGCAGCGGCAGCTCGAACCACACGGTCTTGCCGCGGTGGGTCCGCCGGGTGCCCCACCCGGCGGACAGCATGCCCACCAGTTGCAGGCCCCGGCCCCCCTCGTCAGTGTCGCGGGCGCGCCGGCGCCTCGGCTGGACCAGGTTCGCGTCCCACACCTCGCACACCAGCGTCCGGTCGAGCAGCAGCCTGAGCCGGATCTCGCCCTCGCCGTAGCGCAGGGCGTTGGTGACGAGTTCGCTGACCAGCAGCTCGGTGGTGTCCAGCAGGTCCTCCAGGCCCCACGCCGGCAGCTTGGCCCGGGCCAGTTCCCGCGCCCGGCCCACCGAACGCGCCTCGCGCGGCAGCTGCCAGTCCCCGACGGCGTCCACGGGCAGTCCCTGCACCCGGGCCATCAGCAGGGCGATGTCGTCCTCGCCGTGCCGGGTGTCGAGGGTGTTGAGCACGTGGTCGCAGACGTCCTCCAGGGGGCGGACCGGGTCGGCGAGCGCGGCGCGCAGGCCGCGCAGACCCTCCTCCAGGGGATGGTCCCTGGACTCCACGAGCCCGTCGGTGTAGAGGGCGAGCAGGGCGCCCTCGGGGAGATCGACCTCGACCTCCTCGAACGGCTCGCCGCCCACCCCGAGCGGCAGCCCGGGCGGCACCTCCAGCAGCAGGGCGGGCATGGGCTCGCGCTCCTCGTACGGGCCGGGCCGGTTCGGCGACACCAGGACCGGCGGCATGTGGCCGGCGTTGGCGATGGTGCAGCGCCGCGTCACCGGGTCGTAGACCGCGTACACGCAGGTGGCGAGGTACACCTCCGAGCGGTCGGAGTCGCGGGAGTGCAGGGCCGCGCGGGAGGCCTGCTGGGAGCCGCCGGGTGCGCCGAGCCCGCGCGCGATCTCGTCGAGGGCGGTCAGCACCTCCGCCGGTTCGAGGTCGAGCAGTGCCAGGGTCCGCACGGCGGTGCGCAGTTCGCCCATGGCCACGGCGGCCCGCAGTCCCCGGCCCATGACGTCGCCGACGACCAGCGCGGTGCGGTGGCCGGGCAGTTCGATGACGTCGAACCAGTCGCCGCCGACCTCGGTGGCCGCGTTGCCCGGCAGGTAGCGGCAGGCGATGTCCAGGCCTGCCGCCGCCGGGTCGCCGGGGGGCAGCAGGCTGCGCTGCAGGATCAGCGCCCGCTCGTGCTCACGCCGGTACAGCCGCGCGTTGTCGATGCACACCGCGGCCCGGGCGGCCAGTTCCACGGCCACCGCCCGGTCCCGTTCGCCGAAGGGCTCGCTGCCCTTCGTACGGGAGAACTGGGCGAGTCCGACCACCGTGTCGTGGGCGACCATCGGCACCACCAGGGTGGACTGCACGAGGTCTTCCGGCCCGCCGCCCTCGATCAGCCGCGGCCTCGCCGTGCGCAGGGCGAGCGCCCCCGGCGAGGCGGCCGGATAGCGGTGGATGTCGCCGACGGCGACCAGGGCGCCCGGACCGGACAGCGGTGCGTCCGACACGGCGGAGGCGAAGGCCACCCGGCGCAGCGCGGCGGACGGCGTGCGGGCCGGTCCCTGGCCGGGCAGGCTGGGCACGCCCGGCCCCTGGGGGCGGGCGGGACGGTCGTCGTCGCCGAGCAGGAGCCCCTGGTAGAGGTCGACGGCGGCCAGGTCGCAGAAGCCCGGGACGGTGACGTCGAGGAGTTCCCGGGCGGTGGTCTCCAGGTCCAGGGAGTTGCCGATGCGGTGCCCGGCCTCGTTGAGGAGGGCGAGATTGCGCCGGACCCCGGCGGCCTCGCGGGCGGCGAGGTGGCGGCGGGTGACGTCGGTGCCGATGCCGGCGACACCGATGGGGCGGCCACTGCCGCCGTGCACGCGGTAGAGGTTGATCGACCAGTGGCGGTTCTCCCGGCTGCGCGGGGTGGATCCGGTGATCCGCAGGTCGGTGACCGCGTCGCCGGTGTCCAGCACCCTGCGCAGGGCCTCCGCCATCCGGTCCGCCTCGTGCGCGGGCAGGTAGTCGTGCACGGTGCGGCCGCGGTGCGTCTCGGCGGTGCCGCCGAAGACGGTGGCGAAGCGCCGGTTGGCCCGCTGCACGGTGAGGTCCGTACCGAAGAGCAGGAAACCGAAAGGAGATTGGCCGAATATGGCCTGTGACGCGGCGAGGTCGGATTCGATCCGGCGCAGCGCGCGTACGTCGACGACGACGCACAGTGCGGCCCGTTCCGCGGTTTCGGTCTGGGTGGGCATCACATAGATCTCGGCCACGCCGTGCGCGCCGTTCCCGCCCGGGATCCGGAAGGGGATCAGGCCGGTCCACTCCTTGCCGTCGAGGATCTCGGCGACCTTGCGGTGGGCGTCCGGGCGCAACTCGGCGGGCATGAAGGCGTCGACCGGGTCGCGCCCCACGGTCTGGGCGGCCGTCAGGCCGAAGAGCTCCTCGGCGCGCAGGCTCCACTGGTCGATGAACCCGTCGGGCCCGATCGAGAACGACGCGACCTTTATGTAGTCATATATCGAGCCAGGCGGACTGCTGTGCCACAGGGCGTCGTGCCATGTCTCGCGCGGCACGTTGGCCTGATGTGCCTGCGCAGGTATTTCGCTCACGCGACCGTCCCCTCCAGCTCACCGCAACCGGACCGGCCATGACGGCAGTATTCAGCACCACGCCCCCGGACGGCACGGCGTTCACGATCACAGCACGGTCTCGATGATTTCAAGCCATGTCGCGCGATCTCCCCCGACCCCTTCCCGGCCACCGCCGGAAGATGCCGCGAGGGGTCTCCCGCCACCGCTCACCTTGTTACTCACCAGGAAGAGCCAACTCGAACCACACGGTCTTCCCCGTTTTGCCGTGACGCGTCCCCCAGCGCTGGGAGGAGACGGCCACGAGGTGCAGTCCGCGACCCCCCTCGTCCTCCGAGTCCGCCACCCGCTCGCGGGGCGGATCCGGAAGCGGATCGGAGATCTCCACCAGCAGCGCGGGACCGCCCGACGGCGTGTCTGCGGCATCTCCGGCGGCCGGATTCCGCCGTACCAGCCGGACGCCGATGGGGCCGGAGGCGTAGCGCAGGGAGTTGGTCACCAGCTCGCTGACCAGCAGGACGGTCACGTCACCGACCGCTTCGAGGCCCCACTCGTGCAGGGTGCCGCGCACGGCGTGGCGGGCGGTGCGGACGGCGCCGGGCTCGGCGGGGAAGGCCCACTCGGCACACTCACCGTCTGTGTCGATCACGCCGATCACTTCCCGGGCCAGCAGCGACCCCAGTCCGGTTCGTCGGGAACGAAAGGAGGACGAGATAGGGATTAATAGCGACATACCCGATATTCGGGGCGTCGTACCACTCGATCCCGAACCCACCGGCGCACTGTGGCGCATACGGCCCAGCCGTGAGCCTCAGACGCCCCCGCCACCGGCCCCGGCGCCGCCCGCGCGCAGCCGGCGGCCGGCCTCGGCGACCGCCGGACGGTCCTGGTCCAGCCAGTCCACCGACTCCAGCTCCTCCGGTCCCAGCCAGCGCAGTTCGTCGTGGTCCTCCAGCGGCGCCGGTACCCCCGAGAGCAGCCGGGCCGTCCACACGTGCAGGACCAGCCCGGGTTTCAGCGGCCACTCCCCCGGGATGCGCTCCAGCGGCTCGGTCTCCACGCCGAGCTCCTCACGCAGTTCGCGCACCAGCGCCTCGGGGACGGTCTCACCCGCTTCGGCCTTCCCGCCCGGCAGCTCCCAGCGTCCGGCGAGCTCCGGCGGTGCGCTGCGACGGGCGGCGAGCAGGCGCCCGTCATGACAAAGGGCTCCGCCCACGACCACGCGTACAGTCATGGGCGGAGCCTATGCCAGCGCCGCGAGGCGCCGCCCAGCTCAGTTCATCGTGGCGGTCTGACCGATCCGCTCGACCCAGTAGAGCTGCTTGTGTCCTCGGTCGTCGAGACTGTCGGCGACCTTCTGGGCCTCGGCCCGGGTGGCCTACTGCCCCACCCGGTAGCGGTTGCCGTTGTCGTCCTGACGTATGACCAGCCACGGAAGCAGTGCACCGCTGTCGTTCATCGCGTTTCACCTTCCGTCGACGTATCTGCCCGGGAAACCGCATTGCGCATATGCCCGACCTTACGCCCGACCTTTACGGAGCGGATACGGTTTTTCACGAAGAGATACCTTGCAGGCGTACGCATCCGGCCACGCGTACGAGTGCGCCCCGTACGCCGGCCCGAACGGGCGCACGCGCGGCACCGGGGCGCGCGACCGCGCGCCCCGACCTTCCTACGGACCGGTATACCCGCAGGTAGCTTCGGGGGGACGGTGCGCCCGGGCGGCCTGGAGGCCCGGGAAGCGGCCGGCTCCGGCCGCCGCAGGAGTGCCGCCAGGAACGCCGCGGCCGCCCCACAGGCCCGCGGAAGGCACAGTTCGGGGCGGCCGGGGGCGATCATCATCGCGCCGAAACCCGCCGCCTCGCCGGCTCCGGCGAGGCGGCCGCGGGGCCCGGCGGGCCCGGATCAGGAGCGGCTCAGCGCCACAGGGGACACAAGGACTCTCCGGCCCGACCCGCGCGGTGCCCCGGGGCCCGCCCCGTCACCCCCGGGCGGATCGGCGCACGGCTCGGACGGCATCGGGCAGGTGGGTGCGTGGCGGGGCGGAGCGGCACGCCCCTACGGGGCGGATGCGGGCGGCCCGACAGCGGGGCGAGGAGCCGCAACCGCCGCCGCGCGGGCCAGGGGGACCACGGGAGCGCCCTCAGCGCACCGGCAGGTGGTAGGAGAGGCGGTAGCGGTCCGCCGGGACGACCACGTCAGCCGTCTCCACGGCACGGCCGGAGGCGAAGTAGGTGCGGCCGATCACCAGCACCACGTGCCCCGGCACCCCGCCGAGCAGGCTGAGCTCCTCGGCCAGCCCCGGCCGCGCACCGACGTCCTCCACCACGTTGTCGACGACGACATCGATCGCGGCCATCCGATCGACCACCCCGGAGCCGCCCAGCGGTCCCTCCTCAGGCAGCATCACCGGGGTCCGTCCGGTCACCGCGAGGGGCTCCCAGGAGGTCGAGAGCATCATCACCTCACCCGCGTCCCGGAAGACGTACCGCGTCCGCATCACCCGCTCGCCGGGCTCGATGCCGAGCCGCTTCGCGATCTCCGCGGGCGCGTCCGCCTGTTCGCTGCTCGACTCCCACGTCCCCCGCGCGCCGGAGTCGGCCTGCTCCTGGCGAAACGGCGTCGAGGCACCGCCCGCGCGGTAGCCGGAGCGGGCCACCCGCCGCGGCACCGGCTGCTCGCGCACGTACGTACCAGACCCGGACCGGCCCTCGACGAGCCCCTCCGCCATGAGGACCTTGCGCGCCTCCAGGGCCACGGTGTCGGAGACGCCGTACTCCTCGCGGATGCGGGCCTGGGAGGGAAGCCGGGCGTGCGGGGGCAGAGAGCCGTCGACGATCTGCCGCCGAAGATCCCCGGCCACGCGCAGATAGGCCGGCTGCTCACCGAAAGTCACTGGCACTCCCATCAGGTTGACAGACAGCAACAGCCTGGCAACCGATGGTTGTGGACCGCAAGCAAGGGCCAGGGTTTCACCCGAAGTGATGAAGCCAGGTCACTCAAACCCGTTACCGCGCGTTACCCCGGCAGCGTCACACCGCCTCCGACGAGGGCGCCCGGCCGGGCCCGCCCTCCGGGTCCTGTGTGCTCTGCTGGTCCTCCTCCAGCCACCGCGGGATCTGGGTCGACAGTCCGTACGCACCGCGCAGCGCCCGCTCCGTCTCCAGGGACATCGCGGCCATCGCCCGGTCCCACAGCCGGTCGAACTCCGCCGCCGTCTTCGCCCGAGAGGCGCCCTGCCAGGCCGCGCGGGCCACTTCGATCTCCTTGAGCTGCACCGGCACGATCTTCTCCAGCCCCGGCCGGGTCGCGTCCTGCTGGAGGACCTTCGCCTCCTCGCCCAGCACCGCATCCATCTCGCGGGCCCACGCCCCGTAGCGGTGGAGCGCGTCCTCGACGTCCTCGTCGGGCGGCCTGCTCATGACGAACTCCACGCCGTTGGCCGCCCGCAGGAAGGCCGCCTGCTCCGGCCGGAGCATGCCCGCGTCCCGCCGCAGGCTGCCGCTCCACTCCTCCTCCGCCGTGCCGATCACGCAGATCAGGCGCCGGTCCCCCTGGCGCCACGACGCACGCGACGGCGCGAAGTAGAACATCTCCGCGAACTCGGGCAGCGCCCAGGTGTCCATCGCGTACTGGTCCTGGGCCTTCCAGCAGGCGTCCTCCGACGCCCGGTCGGCCTCCGCCGAGCCGGGTGCGTCCGCGGTGCCCACCGTCATCGACGCGGTGACCTCGCCGTGGTGCACGCGGGAGCAGTCGACCGCGTACGTGAGGGGCCGCTCGTCGAACAGGTCCCCGCCGGGGACGTTGAAGCAGTCGCCCGCCTTCAGGTCGTCGATGTCCCTCAGTTCGCCCTCGACCTCGTCGTAACCGGTCGGCCTGTCCAGCCGGCCGGGGACCGTCTCCACCAGCCGGCCGAGGGCGAACACCATCACACCGGTCATCACGACGGAGACCACGAGCCCCGTGATCGCCAGGGCCCTGCCCGTGTCCCCCTTCCTCGCGATCTGCACCAGCGCCGCGATGCCGAAGGCGATGCCGAGGGGCGGAAAGCACAGCAGTCCGGCGAGCAGCGAGGCGAGCGCGAACCCGTTGAGCGACGGCGGCTGCTGCCCCTGGCCGAGCGGCGACCCCCATCCCCATCCCTGCTGCGGCGACGGCGGGGGCCAGGAGTGGCCCGATCCGGGAGGAGGACTCGGCGGGATGCTCAAGGGGTCGGACTCCATCGCAGGTGGCAGAGGGCATCGCGGGGTGCCAGGAGGCACCGCGGCGGGCGCGAACGGATGCGCGAATAGTACGCAGCGGGGGCGACCGTCCATCGGTCGCCCCCGCTGTTCCCCTACGGCTCACGCACCGCCGACCGGGCTCCTCAGAACTGGAGGGCCCAGGAGTCGATCTTCCCGGTGTCGCCGGTGGCGTTGTCGTTCACCCGGAGCTTCCACGTGCCGTTCGGCGCCGTCTCGGAGGAGGCGTTCACGGTGAAGGTCCTGATGATGTTGACGGCGCCCCCGTTGGTGCGGTTGTGCAGGGTGTAGACGGTGCCGTCCGGCGCGACCAGATCCACCTTCAGGTCGCCGATGTACGTGTGCTTGATGTCGATCGGGACCTTCAACGTCGTCGGGGCGCTGCCGACGACACCGCTGACGGTGATCGGGGACTCGACGGTGGCGTTGTCGTTGATCGCGTGGTCGGCGGTGTTCTCGAACCGCTTGCCCGGCGGGACGGGGCCCAGGGCGGTGACGTGGAGCAGGCGGTTCGGCGAACCGGTGCCGGGCCCGCTCACCGTGTTCGAGGTGGCGGAGCCGATCAGCGCCGTGGCCACCTGCGCCGGGGTGCTGGCCGGGTTCTGCGAGAGGTAGACGGCGGCCGCACCCGCGACGTGCGGCGTGGCCATCGAAGTCCCGTTGATGGTGTTGGTCGCGTAGTCGCTCGTGCTCCACGCGGAGGTGATGGCGGAGCCCGGCGCGAAGAGGTCCAGGGCAGGACCGTAGTTGGAGTAGCTCGCCCTGGCGTCGGAGCTGGTGGTGGCGCCGACGGTGATGGCCTCGGCGACGCGTGCCGGTGACTTGGTGGAGGCGTTGGCGGACTCGTTGCCCGCGGCCACGGCGTAGGTGATGCCGGAGGCTATGGAGTTGCGGACGGCCGTGTCCAGCGCGGTGTCCGCGCCGCCGCCGAGCGACATGTTGGCGACGGCGGGCTTGACGGCGTTGCGGGTCACCCAGTCGATGCCCGCGACGACCTGGGCGGTCGTGCCGAAGCCGTTGTTGTCGAGGACGCGGACGCCGACGATCTTGGCCTTCTTGGCCACGCCGTGGGCCGATCCGGCGACGGTGCCGGCGACGTGCGTGCCGTGGCCGTGGCCGTCCTGGGCGGTGTTGTCGTTGTCGATGGCGTCGTAGCCGTAGGAGGCGCGACCGCCGAAGTCCTGGTGGGTGATGCGGACACCGGTGTCGATGACGTACGCGGTGACGCCCTCGCCCGCGGCGTCCGGGTAGCCGTAGCTCCGGTTCAGCGGGAGGGCCCGCTGGTCGACGCGGTCCAGGCCCCAGGACGGCGGGCTCGGCTGCGTGCTGCTGACGCTGAAGGTGCGGTTCTGCACGACCGACTGGACGGCCGGGTCGGCGGCGAGCTTCTCGGCCTGCGCCTGGGAGACCTTGACGGAGTAGCCGTTGAGGGCCGCGCTGTAGGTCCGGTCGATCTTCGCGCCGTACTTCTTGGCGACGAGTTTGCCCCGGACACTGGTCGAGCGGGGCGCGGTGTCCTTCAGGGTCACGATGTAGCTGTTGGGCACGGTCCCGGGAGCCCCCGCGTTCTGGACCACGCCCCGCGCTCCGCCGACGGCCGAAGCGGGCAGTGCGGCGGCGCCCAGCGCCAGGACCGCGACCGTGGTGATACCGGCGATCTTCCGGCGCCTGTGACGCATCACTGGCATGTGACGGGTTCTCCTCTGAGGTGGTGCGTTGCGGGGATGACGGGAACCCCGCAAACGTGGCCATGACAAAGCAGATGGCCCAACGGGCTGCCGCCTCCGAAAGGTTGACCCACCCCCGGCGCGACCCGACACGAGGACAACGAACGCGTAACATCCGTGCCATACACCGGCCATGACCGACCAAAGGCGCTCAGCACATGACGCACGCACCCCCCGGTTACGTCTGCTCCGAGGACGGTACACGCGCCGATGTCCGGACCGCTCCTTGGGGGTGCCCTCTGTGCGGCGGCCCCTGGGACCTCGATTTCACGCCGGATCCGGACGCGGCCCTCGAACCCTCCGCCGGACCGAATTCGCTGTGGCGGTACGGGCCGGTGCTGCCTCTGCCCGGCGCTTTCTCCGTCTCCCTGGCGGAAGGGCACACTCCGCTGATCCCGCTCGGGGAACGGATTCACGCCAAGCTCGACTTCCTCATGCCGACGCTGTCCTTCAAGGACCGGGGCGCCGTGATGCTCGTGGAGCTCGCCCGGCGGCTGGCGCCGCAGCGCGTCGTGGCGGACAGCAGCGGCAACGCGGGGACATCGGTAGCGGCGTACTGCGCCCGGGCCGGACTCGACTGCGAGATCTTCGTGCCCGAAGGGACGTCGGAGAAGAAGACCGAGCAGATGCGGGCCCACGGGGCGGTGGTCCGCGTGATCCCCGGCGGCCGCGAGGCCGCCGCGCTGGCGGCGCGCAAGGAGGCGGACGCCCCCGGCGTCTTCTACGCCAGCCACGTGTTCAACCCCTACTTCTTGCACGGGACCAAGACCTACGTGTACGAGGTGTGGGAGGAGATGGGCCGGCGGCTGCCCGAGGCGCTGGTGGTCCCGGTGGGCAACGGCACACTGCTGCTCGGGGCCGCGTTGGCCACGCAGGAACTGGCCCGACGCGGTGTCAGGCCGCCGGCCCTGATCGCGGTCCAGTCCGAGGCGGTGTCCCCGCTCGCCGACGCGTTCGCGGCGGGTGCGGAGGATGCCGCTCCGGTGGCACAGCGGCCGACGCTGGCCGAAGGGATCGCGATCCCGGCGCCGCCGCGCGCCCGCCAGATCCTGGCCGCGGTCCGAGCCTCCGGCGGCACCTTCGTCACCGTCCCGGACGACCGCCTGCGCGAGGCCCAGCTGGACCTGGCCCGACGCGGCCTCTTCGTGGAGCCGACGGCCGCCGCCTGCTGGGCGGCCGTGGGCCCGGCGGCCGCGACCGACCCCTTGCAGGGCCGTACGGCGGTCCTCCCCCTCTGCGGCGCGGGCGCCAAGACGGGCCTGGCCCGGTAAGCACCCGCACCCCGGGGCCCGTCCCGCCACACCCCGGGGTGGGCCTTCGCGGGGGCCCGGGTGCGGCGCCCCCGCGAGGCGGCCGCACCCGGCGACGCACCGGCGGGACCCCGGATCCGCCGAGCCCCGCACCGGCCGAGGTCGATGTCGGAAATCCGCGCGCCGCGGCCCCGCCGGTCTGATCAACTGACCCCATGAACACCCACGTTGGCCTCGCCGCCAAAGCCACCGCGTTCACCGCGCTGCACACCCCCACCGCCCCCCTCGCCCTGGCGAACGCCTGGGACGTCGCAAGCGCCCGGATCGTGGAGGCCACCGGGGCCGCCGCCGTCGCCACCACCAGCGCCGGCGTCGCCTGGTCCCTCGGCTCCCCGGACGGCGACGCGCTCGCCCGCGACCGCGCCCTCGACCTGATCGCCCGTGTGAGCGCGGCCGTGTCCCTGCCCGTCACCGCCGACATCGAGGGCGGCTTCGGCGCCGACCCGGCCGCGGTCGGCGAGACCGTCACCGGCGTCATCGCCGCCGGCGCGGTCGGGATCAACATCGAGGACGGCACCCGCGCCCCCGCCGAGTACGCCGAGCGCCTGGCGGCCGCACGCGCCGCGGCCGACGCCGCCGGGGTCCCGCTCTACATCAACGCCCGGATCGACACCTACCTCAAGGGCCTGGGCGATCCCGCCTCCCGCCTCGACGAGACCCTCGCCCGCGCCGCCTCCTACCTCCGGGCGGGAGCCACCGGCATCTTCGTGCCCGGCGTCCTCGACCCGGCCGTCGTGGCCGAGCTGGCCAAGGGCATCGACGCTCCCCTCAACGTCCTCCTCGGCCCCGATGCCCCGCCCGTCGCCGCTCTCGGCGCCCTCGGGGTCGCCCGCGTCAGCCTCGGCTCCTGGGTGGCCGAAGCCGCGTACGCGGTGGTCCGCCGCGCCGCCGAGGAACTGATCACCGACGGCACCTACGGCTCGCTCGCGCGCCCGCTCCCGTACGGCGAACTGAACGGCCTGCTCAAGGGCTGAGACGCCCGGACGCCCGCGCCGACCGAACGGACGGCGGCGCTCTCCCGGGAAGGGCTCACGGCCCCGCGGCCCGCTCGTACAGCGCCTTCGCACGCTCGTCGAACAGCGCGGCTGTGGAGTCCACGTCGGTGTCCCCGCCGCTGAGCACCCCGATGAGGTGCCCGGCGGGGTCCGCCCCGCCCCGGTCGGCGATCCAGGGGCTGCCGCTGGTACCCGTCCAGAAACCCGCGCAGCTCATGTACAGCATGTCGGGGTCCTCGTCGTCGTGACGGGTCTGCGTGGTGCAGGAGACGGGCCTGTTCTCCGGGTTGTGCCCGGAGTCCGGGTAGCCGACGACGGTGACGTCCCGCTCGTAGCCGGAGGTCCATTCGGGCCTGGGCGCCTCGGCGCGGCCGCCGACGGCCTCCTGGACGCTGCGCCCGTCCTCGTCGGGCTCGATGGTGAGGAACGCGAAGTCGGCGGTGTCCTCGCCCCACTTGGTCCAGCGGTCGTCGACGTGGATCGCCTCGACCTTCCACACCCCCAGGGGCCGGGTGCCGTCGCCCTCGCCGGAGAAGGCCGGGGCGAAGGAGAGCTCGCCGATGGCCAGGCCGTCGTGCGCCACCTCACCCGGCTGTCCGTCCTCGCCCGCGGGGGCGACGCAGTGCGCGGCGGTGGCGACGACATTGCCCTTGGGGCTGTCGACGACGCTCGCGGTGCACCAGTGCTCGCCGCCGGCCATGAGTACGCCGACGGTGGGGAAGGGGAGCACCGGCCGCTCGCCGGGCGCCTTCATGAAGGCCATGGCGCACACCGCCGCGACGCCCGCGGCGGCGGCCACCGATGCCCCCTTCACCACCGTGCTCGTCACACGCCGGGATCGGGTGTCGGTCCCTTCATCACCTTGCTGATCCACTCCAGGGAGCCCTCCCTCATGCCGCGCACATAGGACTTTCCGTTGTGCTCTCCATCCTGGATCACCTGGAGCGAAGTGTGCACGGGGCCCTTGCCGTACTCCCTCATGAACTTCTCGGCCTGCTCGCGACCGGTCTCCTTGGTACCGATCTGGAAGTTGATGTAGACGTCGGGACCCTTGGTGTCGATCAGCTTGGCGGCGAGCTTCTCCGGATTGTTCGCGTCCATGGCCTGCGTGTTCCCCTTCCAGAGCGGGGAGTCGGGCACGATGTCGGTCCCGCTCGCGATGGCCGCCTTGAACCGGTCGGGGTACTTCAGGAGCTGCTTGAAGCCGTTGAATCCGCCGGCCGAGGAGCCCATGAAGGCCCATCCGTCGCGGGAGGTGAAGGTACGGAAATTGGCCTTCGCGAAATCGGGGACGTCATCGGCCATCCAGGTGCCCATCTTGGGCTGGCCGGGGATGTCCGATCCGTCGAAGTGGTGCTTGGTGTCGGCGTTGGTCACCGGCATGATCAGGATGAAGGGCAGGCTCCTGCCCGCCTTGGCCCCGTCGGCGACCGCCTGCTGGAGGCCGAGGCCGGGGCCCGTGCCCCAGTAGTTCGTCGGATAGCCCCGGCCGCCGGGCAGCGAGATCAGAACCGGGAAGCCGCTCCTCGCGTACCGCGGATCGTCGTACTCCTTCGGCACCCACACCCACACGTCACCTGTGAAGCCGGACTTCTTGCCCGCGAGGGTGGTCCTGCCGATCTGGGTGCCGTCGGGCAGCCTGCTGGTGCGGACGAAGGAGGCCGCCGGGCCGGTGGGCATGAGCACCTCCGGCAGAGCCTCGGAGGCGGTGGCCGTGTTCTCCTGGACCTTGCCGAAGGAGACCGGATCTCCTATGTCCGAGAAGAGGCCGAACTTGTACGCTGCCGCGCCGCCCCCGGCGAGGGTGAGCGCGAGACCGCCGCTGATCAGAAGCAGGCGCAGGCGGTGGGGGCGACGGCTGCCCGTGGTCGTGGGGCGGCCGTCGCCTTGCTGGTCATGCTGCACGGTTGTTGTCCCGTTCCTTCTCCGGCGCTCGCCTCGGAGCGCGGGCCGGACCGATCGGTCCCCCTTACACCCTTTACAGAGGTACCAACGAAGGCGCGGGTTGCCTGGGACGGGGGGTGACGTGGCGAGCACCACCCGCCGGGAAGCGGCACACGGGGATGGAGGCGGGGCGGGGTGCGCCCCGCCCCGCCATCCGCCCCTCACCCGCCGGCCGAGATCTCCGGCTCAGCCCGCTGCCGGCTCGGGTGCCTTCAGCACCTTGCTGATCCACTCCAAGGAGCCTTCCTTCATGCCCCGGACGTAGTGCCAGCCGTTGTGCTCGCCGTTCTGGATGTCACGGATGGTCGTCTTGACCGGCCCCTTGCCGTACTGCTGCTGGAACTTCACCATCCGCTCCTTCCCGGACTCCTTGGTGCCGACCTGGAAGTTGATGTAGACCTCGGGTCCCTGCGTGTCGATCAGCTTCTGGGCGAGCTTCTCCGGGTTGTTCGCGTCCATCTCCGCCTGGTGCCCCTTCCACAGCGGGGAGTCGGGGACGATCTCGCCGCCACTGGCGATGACGGCCTTGAACTTCTCCGGATGCTGCAGGACCGTCTTCATGCCGACGAACGCGCCCGAGGAGGAGCCCATGAAGGCCCAGCCGTCACGGGACTTGTAGGTACGGAAGTTGGCCTTGGTGAAGGCCGGGACGTCCTCGGCGATCCACGTACCCATCTTGGCCTGGCCGGGGATGTCGGAGCCGTCGTAGTAGTACTTCGCGTCCGGGTTGAGCACCGGCATGATCACGATGAACGGCAGGCTGGTGCCGGCGCGGACGCCGTCGCTGATGGCCTTCTGCAGGCCGAGGCTGCGGTCGGACCAGTAGTTGGCCGGGAAGCCGTTGCCGCCGGGCAGGGCGATGAGCACCGGGAAGCCGCTCTTCGCGTACTTCGGGTCGTCGTACTCCTTGGGAGCCCACACCCACACGTCGCCTTCGAACCCGGACTTCGCGCCCGCGAGGCGGGTCTTCGCGATGATCGTGCCGTCGTCGAGCTTGGTGGTCTGCTTGAAGTCCGACTTCGGACCCGTCGGCATGAGCACGTCGGGGTCGCCGGAGGGCTTGACCTCGGCGGCCGGCGTGCCCGGTTCCGGCTTGTCCGCGGCCGGGGACGGGTTCTTGCCGAAGGTCACGGCCTCGCCGTTGCCCGAGAACCAGTCGAGCTTCCAGGCGGCGAACCCGCCGCCACCGAGGAGCAGCGCGAGGGCGACCACGGCACTGATCCCTATGCGGCGCCGGGACCGTCCGGCCTGCGGCGTCTCGTACGACGGATGCTGTTGCTGGTGCTGGTGCTGCGGATACTGGTGCTGCTGGTGTCCGCCGTGCCCCTGGGGCGGGTACTCCTGGTAGGACGGCTGGTCGTCAGGCCGCGGGCGCTGCGGGTACTGGTGCACGAACTTCGCTCCGAACGGTCTTGACTGCCCCCGAGGGCAGAACGGCTTGTCTCCCCTAAGTCCTGATGAGCAAACCACCCGCACAGTTCCAAATTCGAGCAAAAAAAGGACGCGGCGGTGCACGCGAGCGCGTTCTCACCTCTGGGCGTCGAGCACCTCCGCGCACCGCCCGAGCAGCTCGATGAGCAACTCCCTTTCCTCCTCGGTGAATGCGGCGGCGAGCGCCCGTTCCACCCGGACCGCACCCGCGTCCGCGAGCTCCATGACGGCGCGCCCCTCGCCGGTGAGCCGGGTCTCCAGCACGTTGCGGTGCCACTCGTGCGGGGTCCGCTCGATGAGCCCGCGCTCCTGGAGGTTCTTCAGCACGGTGTTCATGGTCGGCGGCGTCACCCCGCACAGGCGGGCGAGCGCGGCGGCGGAGATGCCGGGTTTCTCGGCCAGCCAGAGCAGCGCGGCGTACTGCGGAACCGTTACGGCGGCCGGCTTGCAGGCCGCGTTCTTCGCCGCGAGAAGCGCCTGCTCGGCGCGCTTCACATGAGAGCCGATGCGCTCCTCGGGGGCCATGGAGGTCATGACGGCATCCTATGACCCTTGCATTCATTAGAGCTCTAACATAGGTTCGCATTCGTTTAGTCACTAGAGGACATCCATCGGGGGATGCGATGACGCGACAGACCATGCCGAAGGCACCGGCGGCGAAGAATCAGCAGGAGAGGGGGAGGCGGAAGCAGAAGGCCGCGAGGTCATTCCTGGTCGCGGCAGCGGCCGGGGTGTTCGCCCTCGGAGCGGCGGCGCCGACTCCGGCAGCGGCCGGGACGGCGGGCCCGGAGGGCGGCGACGCCCGGATTTCCACCGCCTTCTCCCTACCCGGGGCGAAGGTCTACCCGGAGGGCATTGCCGCGGACCCCCGCACGCGCACGGTCTACGTCGGCTCGTACGCGGACGGCACCATCTACCGCGCCCGGCCCGGCCGGGCGGAGGCCGAGGTGTTCCTGCCCTCCGGCACCGACGGCCGCCGCACGGCCAACGGCCTGCGGGTCGACGCCCGAGGCCGGCTGTGGGTCACGGACTCCACCACGGGCGTGGCCGTCTACGACACCGCGACCGGGACCCGGCTGGCCCACTTCGAGGTGGCCGCGGGATCCACCGCCCGCTTCGTGAACGACCTGACCCTGACACCGGACGGCACCGCGTACCTGACCGACAGCATCCGCGGCGTGATCTATCGCGTGACCCCGCGTCAGCTGGCCGCCGGCAGCGGCGTCCTGACCGAGGCCTACGACCTCACCCCGGCCCTGCGCCCCCGCCCGGCCGGCACCTTCGGCCTCAACGGCATCACCTCCGACAGGACGGGCCGCTACCTCCTCGCCGTCGACATGACGGCCGGCGACCTCTACCGTGTCGACCTGCGGACCGGCGCCGTCCGCCGCGTCACCCTCACCGGTGGGGACCTGAAGGCCGCCGACGGCCTCGACCTCTCCCCCGACGGCACGCTGCGGGTGGCGCACAACACCACCAACACCCTGACCCGGTGGCGGCTCGGCGCGGACGGCACCCGCGCCAGGCTGACCCGTACGATCACGGACCCGTCCCTGCAGATCCCCACGACCCTGGCGCGCGTCCCGGGACGCGTCCTGGTGGTCCGCTCGCAGTTCGACCGGGGCGGCCCGATGAACCCCGGCTCGGGCACCCCGACCACCTTCACGGTGGCCTCGGTACGCGGCCTCTGACCGCGGAGCGGAAACCCGGGCCCCGAGTCCCGCAGCTCGGGACCCGGGGCCCGGGTTTCCGCCGTCAGGCCTCGACGGCGGCGTTCCTACGGGCCCGTACGTCGGCGACGGCGTACGGCAGCCCGGGAAGCAGCAGGAGCGGGGGCGCCCACAGGGGCAGTGTGAACAGTGTGGCGTCGCCGGCGATCCGACTGATGAGGATGGCCGCGGGCAGCGCGACGCAGATACCGAGCAGCCAGCTCCGCAGCAGGCCCAGACTGCCCCGGCGCAGCTCCCAGGCGACGGTGACCGTGCCGAGAACCGCCCAGAAGGCGACGTTGCCGGCGGTCACATCCAGCTGCGTGGTCCAACGGGTCAGGAACGGCATGAGGAGGACCCAGCCGGCGATGAAACAGCCGATGGAGGCCGCGCGCAGCAGCCGGCGCGGGAACGGTGCGCGCGCCCGGGCCCAGGCCGCGGCGAAGGTGCGTACGTCGGGGCCGACGACGTCCCGCGCGGTGCGGCCCGCGGCCTCCGCGTCCTCCAGGTGTGCGGAGAGCTCGTCGAGCATCTCCCGCACGGACGCGTCGTCGATCCCGCGGTACTCCCAGTTGCTGCGGCAGGCGGCGATTATCTGCGCGTTCGTCATGACGTGTTCTCCCCCGTGAAGGGCGTGGCGGTGGTCAGGATCCGGCCTACCGGTCCGGCGAAGGCGTGCCAATCGGCCCGGCCGCGGCCGAGTTCGGCCCGCCCTGCCTCGGTCAGCCGGTAGTACTTGCGCGGGGCGCCGCCGGTCGGGGACGGCGCGCGGTACGAGGAGATGAGCCCCGCCCGCTCCATCCGGGCGAGCAGCGGATAGATGCTGCCGTCACTGACCAGCTCCAGCCCGTGGGCGGCGAGCGCCTCGGCGAACTCGAATCCGTACCTGGGCCGTTCGGCGATGAGCGACAGCAGGCAGAGGTCGAGTACTCCGCGCAGGAGCTGGCTGCGCCGCTGGTCATCGGTCGCCGACCGCTCCTTTGTCATGCGACACAAGATAGTGGGCGACTATCTTGCATCGCAAGGTAGCGGGATCCGGGGCCGGACGGCGGCGGGAGGGCGGCGGGCACCCGGGGGAGCCTGGGGGCCTACCTGGGCGCGGCGACCTTGCGGGTGGCGGAACGCATCACCAGGGCCATCACCACTTCGAACACGCCGAGCAGGACGAGCCACAACCCCAGCAGGCGCGTCAGGGCGACCGCGGAGTCCACCGGGAAGCAGAGCACGACGATTCCGGCCACGGTGCCGAGGGCACCCAGACCGAAGAGCAGGCCCCGGTGGACGAGGAGGCGGTCGGCGATCGAGACGTAGGCCGTGAGCAGCCCGGTGATCAGCCAGAACACTCCGACGATCAGGGAGAGCGCGCCGATCGTCTGCATCGGATGGCGCAGGACGAGGACGCCGGCGAGGAAGGCCAGGACCGCGATCAGCACGCTCGCCAGCCTGCTGCCTCCGGCGTCGTTGCTGTGCGAGAAGGCTCCGACGAAGCGGAACCCGCCCGCCACCAGGAGCTGCAATCCGATGATCACGGCCAGGATGTGCAGCGTCTCGTCCGGCCAGACGAGCACGAGGATGCCCGGGATCAGGGTGGCGAGGGCGACACCGAGCGCCCAGTGCCAGGAGCTCCCGAGTTGGTTGAGCGTGTCCTCGGGATCGTGCTGCGCGCGCTGCGGTGCCGCGTCGGGATGTACGGACATCACGCCTCCCGGACCCACCTGGAGTATCTTTACGCCCATTTTATTCCGGAACTTCCCATCCCGCGGCTGCACCGTCGGCGCACCAGCCTGCCGGGACACACGCAGGTGGCTAGGGTGACGGCGTGAGCGGACCGGACAGCATGTGGTTCGACGCCTCGGCCGCGCACGCCTTCCGGCGCCTGGTCACCACGGCCGTCGAGTACGCGCGCCGCGACCCGGGGACCCGGGCGGAAGTCCAACGCGTCGAGACACCCGGCCGGTCCCCGCGAAAGCGCCGGTGGCCTCGGCCTGACGTTCCTGGGACTTGCCGGCTTCCTCCTTCGGCCGCTCGGCCGTCCCAGCGCCCCGAGGAGATCGGCTACGGCCATGTGGTCGAGCGCTACACGCGCACCGGCCTGACCTGACCCATGCGGTGGGCCGTGCCACCGCCTGATGTTCGATGGTCGGCTTGATCTGGGGTTCGCGGATGACGACGACGGAGGCGGCCTGCATGTTGAGGCCGACGCCCGCTGCCTGGATCTGCCCCCGGGAGCACCGCCGGGCCCTGGACACCGGCGAAGTCGTCGACGATCTCTTGGCGACGCTGGGCCGGGACGCCGCCGGTCAGCGGACCGAACACCGGAGTGGTCCTGGAGGGTCCGGCCGCGAGGGCCTTCTTCACCACGCCCAGTACGTCCTTGAAGTTGGAGAAGACCACCGTCTTCTGCCCGTTCTCGCCGGCCTCCTGAACGATCTCCCGGAGCCGGTCCAGCTTGGCCGACTTTTCAGGGCGCATGTAGGCGGCCCTGCGCATGGCCATGACGTTGCCCGCGCGTACGGCTTCGCGGTACGCCTCCTCGTCCGAAGCGCTCAGCTCCTCCCACTCGTCGGCCTGCTGAAGGCTCGGGAGTTCCGTCAGCACGTCCTCCTGGTTGCGCCGCAGATAGACCGGGGCCACTGCCTTGCGGAAGGCGACCGATCCGGCCAGCGCGTCCCGTTCGCCGAGGGCGTCCGCGACGTCGCCGTCGAGCCCCCGTCGGTGACGTCCTGCAGCCGGGCGACGGGAATGGCGTCGAGCTCCCGCTTCACCGCCGCATCGTGGATCGGCTTCAGTGCCGCCCGTACCGCCTCCGCCGCCCTGGCGTGGTCACCGACCACTGCCTGCGCCGCCTCGTGGAGTCACGCTCCCCTCGCGACGGTGTCCCGTTCGCCACGCCCCACGCTTCCCGCCCCTCTCTCGCAGTCCCCGCATCCTCCCACCACCCCCGCCGGCAGTGGTGCGTTGACCCGTACGGCCTTGGAGCGCTGAAACAAGGGCGAGCTCCACGACGCGGCAGTTCCTCGGCCGGACCCACGAGGGCAACCCCACCGCCCGAAACCCGCCCCGACCTCCGCCATACCGCGCTATGGTGTCAGTATGGCTACCAAGAAGGTGACGATCACTCTCGACGAATCCCTGGTGGACGCCCTGGCCGGCGCAGCCGAGGAGGAGGGCATCCCGCTCTCCCGGCTCGTCGCCGGAGCAGCCGAACGAGAGTTGCGACTGCGGGCCGGGCGGGCGGTGATCCAGCAGTGGCAGGCGGAGCACGGCGCCTTCACCCCGGAGGAGCTCGCCAACGCGCGCGCCGAGATGGCCGACGCCGATGCCGAGTACCTCAGCGGCACGCGGGCATCGTCCGCGTGAACATCCCCTACCTGTACGACGCCGGTGCGCTGATCGCCATCGACAACGACGACCGGCGCATGTGGGCTCGCCACAGCCTGGCTCTCGAAGACGGCAGGGACATCCACGTGCCTTCCGTGGTCGTCAGCCAGGCATGGCGGGACTCCCGGCGGCAGGTCAGGCTCGGCAAGTTCCTCGCGGGGTGCCATGTCGCACCCGTGGGCTTCGAAACCGCCAAGGCCGCGGGCATCCTCTGCGGCAAGGCCGGCACCGCAGACATCGTCGACGCCACCGTCGTCGTCATGGCTGCCAGTCTCGGGGCGATCATCTGGACCTCCGACCCGTACGACATCCGCGCCCTCATCGACGCCCAGGACGTCAAGCCCGCTCCCGTCATCCGCGCTGTCTGACCTCCGAAGGTCTGCGGACTCCTGCGGACAGCAGGGCGGCCTGACCGGCGTTCTCGCAGGTCAGGCCGACCCTGACCTGCGGCGGAGCCCCGCGCAGGGCCCTGACCAGGCATTTCTCCGTTGGCGTGTGTTGGGTCCCGACGGTGCCTTACGGGTGTCCTGCGGACTGTCTGCGGACGGGCCTACGGGGTCTCGACGGAGTCGAGGTGCCCGCACAGCTCCGCGGCGATGCCTTCGTCGCGCCCCCTCGGCAGGCAGCGGCCACCAGTGCTGCTCGCCGTTCGCCACAGCGAGGCTGCTCGCGAACCAGACGAGGTGGGGTGCAGGCACGAAGGAGCCCCGGAGCCACCGCGTGAAAACAGCGGCTCCGCCAGCCTTCACATCGGTCAGGGTGATATAGGCATAGTCGGGCTGAGGCATCGACGCCATCCCGTCGATCCATACGCCGGGTGCCGGCTCGATCTCAAAATCGAGGACGGGAACGCTGTGGATGGCCGAGATCCGGTACTCCACGATGGGCTCAGGGAATGCCTCCCGCAGAGCCCTCTCCGGGGGACTCGGCAGTGGCACGCCATGCTCCGCCGTCGCCCTGAGGCGGGTAGAAGGCGAAACTGGTGCGGATGTTCCGTTCAGTGGGCACGGTCTCCCTCTGCCCCACGACACGTATCGCATCGAGCCGCGCGTACCCGACATCACCCAGCCCGCCGTCGTAGCCGTTGGCTCCGTACATAGGCGACGAGTGCATGCGATCGCGTTGTGTACACATGGCACACTCGGTACCCTTGAGGCATGACTCAGCCGCTGCCCATAGAGTCCATCCGCGACGTACGCGCCCACTTGGCCGAAGTCGTCGAACGGGCCGACCGCGACGACGTGCCCACTGTCATCACCCGTCGCGGAAAGCAGGTCGCCGCCGTGGTCTCGATCGAGGTGCTGCGCAAGTACCAGGAGTGGGAAGAGCGTGAGATCAACCGCATCATCGACGAGCGCATGGCGAGCCCGGCCGTCGGCGTCCCGATCGAGGACGTGATGAGGGAGACGCTGGCACGCAGTGAGTGACTATCGCACGGTGTTCCGGCCCGAGGCCCAGGCCGAACTGCGCAAGATCCCGCGTGACATGGCGCTTCGCATCCTGGCCAAACTGACAGAGCTGGAGAGCGACCCCTTCGGCTTCAACACCACGGCACTCGTATCCCAGCCCGAGCGCCGCCGCCTACGGGTCGGCGACTACCGCGTCGTCTACACGATCGACAACGGGGAGCTGGTGGTGTGGGTCGTACACGTCGGACACCGCTCCACGGTCTACGACACGTAGCCGCTCCCAGCTCTGCGGACTGTCGCGGACAGCAGAAGGGCCTGACTTGCATCCTCGCAGGTCAGGCCGCGTCTGGATACGCGATGAGACGTTGAAGCGGAATGCCTAAAGCCCGATCCTGACCTGCGGCGGAGCCCCGCGCAGGGACCTGACCTGGGATTTCGTGGTTTGCGTGCGTTGGCTCCCGACGGCCGTTGGCGGGTGTCCTGCGGACTGGCTGCGGACTGGCCGGGCGGGCGGAGGCCGAGAAATCCATGACGCACCGGCGGGACGACAAGGAGACTGCCCAGGTGGGCGACCGCTACCCCTGCCCATGCTGCGGACACCCCGCGCTGAGCACGATGCCCGGCTCGTACGAGATCTGCCCCATCTGCTCCTGGGACGGGGTCCAGCTCCGCCGGCCATGGGTAGCGGAGCGAGCAACAAGTTGCGCGTGCCCTGAGTGCGCCTGTTCCGCACCGCCCATCGTGACTGATTCGGCAGTTTCGCGAGTTGCTCTCAGTGCGTGTACGGATCAGCCAGCGCCAACGGCGTCCGGGCCGCTTCCAGAGCCGACCCCGGAAAGGCGGGGCCGACGGTGTAGAAGCGGGCACGGGTGCGGCCGACCGGTGTCAGGACCTCGCCCGCGACCAGGTCCCGCAGGTCGCGTTGGGCCCGCTGCAGGCTCAGGTCCTCCGTTCGTTCGTAGCGTGTACGACGCACCCGTCCGGACATCGCCACATCATGCAAGGCGGAAACCACCCTCTCGTCCAGCCCCCGGCCCTCCGCGAACTCACCCAGCAGGAGCCACACCCGACTCGAACGATCCAGGCGATTGCGTACGGCCTGCGCTTGCTGGTGGTAAGCGGTGAGGTTGAAACGGATCCAATCGGAGACGTCCTGGTCGGGGCGGTAGGTGGCCCCCCGACGCTGCAACTCGCGGTAGTACTCCCAGGTATTGCCGGGGCGCCCCAGCCAAGCCTCGATCGAGGAGAACTCGGGAGCCAGTTCTCCCTGTCTCGCGATCATGAGCGTTTGGAGAGATCGGGACATGCGGCCGTTGCCATCCGCCCATGGATGGATGGCAACAAGGTGGAGATGCGCCATGGCGGCCCGCACCAGCGGGTGCGGGCCGTCGTCCGTGTTCAGCCATTCGACCAGTTCACCCGTCAACGCAGGCACCTCGGCTGCGTCCGGTGCCGCATATGCCGCGATGCTGGGGTCGCGGGCGTCTGTCACGTACACCGCTCCACGGCGCCACTGACCGGCCGGCTTCCGCGGGGTGTGGCGGTGTCCCTGCAGCATCCAGTGGAGCGCATTGAGCAGCTCCTTGCTGTACCGGAAGTCCGCGACGTCATGCAACGTCTGGATATAGGTCATCATCCGCTGATAGGCCAGCGTCTCCTCGCGATCCTCCTCGGAGACGTCGACATCCCGCTCGCCCTCCAGCAGGTCCTCGACGTCGACCGTGGACACTCTGAAGCCCTCGATCGAGTTGGAGGCCGCCACCGCATCGGCGGTCAAGAACTTGCGCAGCCCTTCGGTCCACTTCACCGGAGCGGACCGGACCTGGAGGCGCAACGAGCGACGAAGATCTTCGATCTCGCCGAGAACGCGCTGATCCTCGGCGGTGAGAGCGGGTGTGGGGAAGAGCATGCCCTCACCATAGATTGACGCAAACATTACGTCAATGCGTCAGTATGCATCGACACCTCTTTGTCGATCCCTCACCGGAACGACAAAGAGGTCGAGCTCGCAAGAAGGGCAGGGGCGGCAGCCTGCTCCTCGATGGCGGCACGGCTGGTGAGAGACGGGGCCAGACCACGGTCATGGCGCCCATGAGCGCCACTCGCCATGCGAACGCCGAGGCGACCGAACGAGCATCTACCATCAACCAGGACCCGGTGTTGCGACGGCCGGTTGAGTCCGGGCCGCTGCCGCGGTCCGAATGCACAATGCAGCCAGGCCAGGTCGAACCGCTCTGCGGACTGTTGCGGACAGCGCGACGGTCTGACTCGCGTTCCCGCAGGTCAGGCCGCCTCCATACATGCGATCAGACGTTGAAGCGGAATCTCCAACGCGGAGCTTCCACCTGTGGAAACACGGTTCCCGCAGGCGCATCCAGCACCGATCCAGCACGGTGCAAGGTCACCCAGCACCCGCGACCGCGACACGGAATCCACCCACCGCCACCGGTCGAGGGCACCCTGAGGGAGGCGCTGGTCGGCGGTGGATGAGTACCGGACCGCCAGCCATTCAGCGACTCTCCATTTCGCCACACGAATGGTTGAACCGGAACTCGGCTACAGCGGAACTGAACGTCGAACGCAGGGATCCCCCCTGCGAAAACCGAGGCTAAAGTAGGCCATCCCCGCATGGGAGAGACGCCCCAGCACACCGGACACTCACCGATCAGTAGTGATACCGGGCAGCGAGAATGACGATCTCCTTTTCCGTCACCAGATAGACGAGGCGGTGCTCTTCGTCGATCCGTCGTGACCAGGCCCCAGGCAGGTGATACTTCAGCGGCTCCGGCTTGCCGATGCCAGTGAACGGATCACGCCTGAGATCTTCGATGAGCTTGTTGATCCGGGCGAGCATCTTGCGGTCGCTCTTGAGCCAGGACGTGTAGTCCTCCCAGCCCTGATCCTCGAAGACGAGCCTCACGCGGCACCCGCACCTGCGTCCGGTGACTCGGGGTCGATCAGCTCACGCTCCGACACGTTGATGTGCGACAGGGCGTTCTCGTACGCCTTGAGTAGCCGCCGGGCGTTCGCTGGCGAGCGCAGCAGGTAGGACCCCTCGCGCAGCGCCGTGTAGTCCTCGGCCGAGACAAGCACCGCGTTGCCGTGCTTGGAGACGATCTCGATGGCCTCATGGTTCTCGTTGACCTTTTTGATCAACGGAAACAGTTCCTTGCGGGCTTCACTCGCGGTGATGGACATGACTTCAACCCTCCCATCAAGTGGTACTCAATAACGTACCACTCTTGGTGTCATCCGAGAGGGGAAATGGCCGATGGTCGCTCAGCTGATCCAGCACCCATCCAGCACGGGGAAAGGCTAGGGGCCCACCTCCGGAGAGGTGAACCCCATCTGACCTGCATTTTTGCCACATCAGCGACGTGGTGTTTCCTCATCCGCTCACACGTTGAAGCGGAATTCCACCACGTCGCCGTCCTGCATGACGTAGTCCTTGCCCTCCATACGGGCCTTGCCCTTGGCGCGGGCCTCGGCCACCGAGCCGCAGTCGACCAGGTCCGCGAAGGAGATGACCTCGGCCTTGATGAAGCCGCGCTGGAAGTCGGTGTGGATCACGCCGGCCGCCTCCGGGGCCGTCGCGCCCTGCTTGATGGTCCAGGCGCGGGTTTCCTTCGGGCCGGCCGTCAGGTAGGTCTGCAGGCCCAGCGTGGCGAAGCCGACGCGGCCCAGGGTGGCCAGGCCCGGCTCGTCCTGGCCGACCGACTGGAGGAGTTCGAGGGCCTCCTCGTCGTCCAGTTCGGCGAGATCAGCCTCCAGCTTGGCGTTGAGGAAGATGGCCTCGGCCGGGGCGACCAGCGCCGACTGCTCCGCCTTGAAGGCGTCGTCCGTCAGCTCGTCCTCGTCCACGTTGAAGACGTAGAGGAAGGGCTTCGTCGTGAGCAGGTGCAGCTCGTGCAGCAGGTCGCCCTGCTCGGTGCCCTTGGTGATGCCCTTCGAGAAGAGGGTCTCGCCGCCCTCCAGGATCTTCTGGGCGGACTCGACCGCGGCGAGGACCGCCACCTTGTCCTTCTGGAGGCGGGACTCCTTCGTCAGGCGCGGGATCGCCTTCTCGATGGACTGGAGGTCGGCGAGGATCAGCTCGGTGTTGATCGTCTCGATGTCGTCCTTCGGCGAGACCTTGCCGTCGACGTGCACGACGTTCTCGTCCTTGAAGGCCCGGATGACCTGGCAGATGGCGTCCGACTCGCGGATGTTCGCCAGGAACTTGTTGCCCAGGCCCTCGCCCTCCGAGGCACCGCGCACGATGCCCGCGATGTCGACGAAGTCGACGGTCGCCGGGAGGACCCGCTGCGAGCCGAAGATGCCCGCGAGGACGGCCAGGCGCGGGTCCGGGACGCCGACGACGCCGACGTTCGGCTCGATGGTGGCGAACGGGTAGTTGGCCGCCAGCACGTCGTTCTTGGTCAGGGCGTTGAACAGGGTCGACTTGCCGACATTCGGCAGGCCGACGATTCCGATCGTGAGCGACACGTTGGCGACTTCCCGTAGCTGGAGGGGGCGGCGGCCCGGGAGTGGGCCACCGGACAGTTTACTTTCCGATGAGTGGCGGTCGATGTACGCGTGTCCGGGCCCGGATCCAGCCGCCCTCCCGCCTAGTTTGGTGGAGTGGAGCAACACAGGACGCGACCGGCCCCTCACCCGCAGCGACCCCCGGCCCAGCGCCGAGGCCCGCGGCCCACGGGCGTGCCCGCCCAGGGTGGCGGCGCCCCGCGTCCGGCGCCCGCGCGCCGGATGCCCCGCCCCCGGCTGACCGGCCTGGGCGGCGGGCTCTTCGCGTGCGCCTCCATGGTGCTCGTCGGCGGGATCTGCTGGCTGCTCTTCGACTCCTCGCTGTTCGTCTACGGGCTGCTCTTCCCACCGGTGGCGGCCGCGACCGCGCTCTGGGTGCGGCCGGCCGACCTGATCACCGCGCCGATCGGCGTGCCCATCGCCTTCGCCGCCGGAGTGTGGCCCATCTCGGGCGGCTCCGGCGGCTTCGGCGGCCAGCTGATGGGGCTGGTCTCCGCCCTGTCCCTGCACGCCGGCTGGCTGTACGCAGGGACGCTCGTCGCCGCCCTCATCGCGCTGGTGCGCAAGGCCGTGCTCATCGGCCGGCGCCGCCTCCCCCGTCGCGTCGCCTGACCGAGGGCGGCTCCCCCGGGGCCTCCCCCGGTTCCTCGTGCGCCGCCTTGCGTGTACCTCCTACGCGCTCGCAGCCTTCGCCGCCATCGCCGCTCCGACGATGCCCGCGTTGTTCTGCAGCCTGGCCGGGACGATCTCGGCGCGGACGCCCTCGATCAGGGACAGGAACTTGTCCGGCTTGCGGCTGACGCCCCCGCCGAGGATGAAGAGGTCCGGGGAGAAGAGCATCTCCACGTGCTGCATGTACTTGCTCAGCCGGTGCGCCCAGCGCTCCCAGGTGAGGTCCCCGTCCTCCTTGGCCTTCACCGACGCCCGGGTCTCCGCGTCGTGGCCCTTCAGCTCCAGATGGCCCAGCTCGGTGTTGGGCACCAGCCGCCCGTCCGTGAAGAGCGCGCTCCCGATGCCCGTGCCCAGGGTGAGCAGGATGACCGTGCCGCTCCGCCCGCGCCCGGCGCCGTACGTCATCTCCGCGACGCCCGCCGCGTCCGCGTCGTTCAGCACCGTGACGGGCCGGCCGCCGAGTTCGCCCGAGAGTAGCGCCGCCGTGTCGACACCGATCCAGGACTTGTCCATGTTGGCCGCCGTGCGGGTGACGCCGCCCGTGACCACGCCGGGGAAGGTCACCCCGACCGGCCCGTCCCAGCCGAAGTGGCGCACCACCTCGACGACGCAGCCGGCCACCCCGTCGGGGGTGGCCGGCTGCGGTGTCAGCACTTTGTGGCGCTCCTGCGCCAGGGCGCCCTGCTCCAGGTCCACGGGAGCGCCCTTGATCCCGGATCCGCCGATGTCCACGCCGAAGATCTGCATGGACATACCGTACGAAACGAGCTACTTGTCGGCGACCAGTTCCGCGGCCTCGGCCCGCAGATCACGGCGGAGTTCCTTGGGCAGGGAGAAGGTGATGTGCTCCTCCGCCGTCTTGACGATCTCCACGTCCGCGTAGCCGCGCGCGGCGAGCCACTCCAGGACCTCCTCGACCAGGACCTCCGGCACCGAGGCGCCCGAGGTGAGGCCGACGGTGCTGACGCCCTCCAGCCAGGCCTCGTCGATCTCGCTCGCGAAGTCGACGAGGTGCGCGGCCTTGGCACCCGCGTCCTTGGCGACCTCGACCAGCCGGATCGAGTTCGAGGAGTTCTTCGAGCCGACGACGATGACCAGGTCGGAGTCGGCGCCCATCACCTTGACGGCGGCCTGCCGGTTCGAGGTGGCGTAGCAGATGTCGTCACTGGGCGGCGAGACGAGCAGCGGGAACTTCGTCTTCAGCGCGTCGACGGTCTCCATGGTCTCGTCGACGGACAGCGTGGTCTGGGAGAGCCAGACGACCTTCGACTCGTCGCGCACGGTGACCTTGTCCACGTCGTGCGGGCCGTCGACGATGGTGATGTGGTCGGGGGCCTCGCCGGAGGTGCCGATGACCTCCTCGTGGCCCTCGTGGCCGATGAGGAGGATGTCGAAGTCCTCGTTCGCGTACCGGATGGCTTCCTTGTGCACCTTGGTGACCAGCGGGCAGGTCGCGTCGATCGTCGCGAGCCTGCCGCGCGCCGCCTCCTCGTGCACGACCGGGGCGACGCCGTGGGCGGAGAACATCACGATGTTGCCCTCGGGCACCTCCTCCGTCCGCTCGACGAAGATGGCGCCCTTCCGCTCCAAGGTCTGGACGACGTACTTGTTGTGCACGATCTCGTGGCGGACGTACACCGGCGCCCCGTACTGCTCAAGGGCTTTCTCGACGGCGATCACGGCTCGGTCCACGCCCGCGCAGTAGCCGCGGGGCGCGGCGAGCAGGACACGGCGGGATGCGGGCGCAGGGGCGGGAGCAGTCATAGCCTCCATCGTACGGGGGTCTCCCGGAGGCCGAACGTCGCCCGTTCGGCACCGGCCGGCCGGGGGGGTCCCGCAAGAACGTCCCACCCCTCACCCGGAGGACTGATGGCGTCCGCGACGGATTCCGGCGGGGCCCCGGCGCCCGCGGCCCCCTCGACCCTGCGGCGGAGTCTCGGCTTCCGGGACCTGGTCGTCTACGGGCTGCTGTTCATCGCCCCGATGGCCCCGGTCGGGGTCTTCGGCGCGCTCGACGCCAGGTCGCACGGCGCCGTCGGGCTGGTCTACCTCGTGGCGACCGTGGCGATGGCCCTCACCGCCTTCTCCTACGCCCAGATGGTGCGGGTGGCCCCGCAGGCCGGTTCGGTCTTCACCTACGCCCGCAAGGGCCTGGGCGCGGGTCCGGGGCTGATCGCCGGGTGGATGGCGATGCTGGACTACCTGCTGATCCCCGCGGTCGCGTACCTCTTCTCGGGCATCGCGATGAACGCCCTGGTGCCGGAGGTCTCCCGGTGGGTGTGGACGGCCCTGGCGGTCGTGGTGACCACCGCACTGAACCTGTGGGGCGTGCGGGCTGCCGCACGGGTCGGGTTCGCCGTGCTGGTCATGGAGGTGCTGGTGCTGCTGGTCTTCGTGGTGGCCGCGGTGGCCGTGCTGGTCCAGGACGGACCCCGGCGCGGCTGGCTCTCACCGCTGACCGGTGACGGCTCGCTGGGCTTCAGCACGGCCGCGGTGCTGGGCGCGGTGTCGGTCGCGGTCCTGTCCTACCTGGGCTTCGACGCCGTCGCCTCGTTCGCCGAGGAGGTGACGGGCGGATCGGAGCGGGTGGCGCGGGCGCTGCTGTTCTGCCTGGTGCTGGCCGGGGCGTTGTTCGTCGTCCAGGGCTGGCTGGCGGCGCTGCTGATGCCGGTGTCCGCGGCGGAGCTGGCGGCGGATCCGGCGCGGCAGGGCCCGGCCTTCTACACCGCGGCGGAGTCCTCGGTCGGCTTCTGGCTGCACGACCTGGTGGCGATCAGCAAGGCGGTCGGGGCGGCCTTCGCCGCCCTGGCGGGGCAGGCGGCGGCCGGGCGGCTGGTGTTCGCAATGGCCCGGGAGCGGCGGCTGCCGCGGGTGCTGGCGCGGACCTCGGACGGCACCCCGCGGGCCGCCCTGCTGGTGGCGGCGGCCGTGACGCTGGTGGCCGCGGTGTGGGCGGCCCGGCGCGATGACGGGCTCGGCCATCTGGTGTCCGTGGTCGACGTCGGGGCGCTGGTGGCGTTCACCCTGCTGCACGCGTCGGTGGTGGGGTGGTTCGTGGTCCGGCGGCAGGAGGGCCCGCCGCACTGGTGGAAGCACCTCGTCCTGCCGGTGCTCGGGGCGGCGGTGACCGTCGCGGTGATCGTCGAGGCGTCCCGGACGGCGCAGCTGGTGGGGGCGGTGTGGCTGGCGGCGGGCCTGGCGGTGCTCGTCGTCCAGCGGGGGCGGCGGGACCTGCCGGGCGACACCGGCGCCGGGGCCTGACGCACTGTCGGCGGCGCCGGATAGCCTGCGCACATGGGTCTGAATACGTCCGCGGAGGCGCCGCTGCCGGTGGGCCAGGTGTCCCGGCTCATCGGGGGCTGGATCGAGCGGCTCGGCCAGGTGTGGGTGGAGGGGCAGATCACGCAGCTCTCGCGGCGGCCGGGGGCGGGGGTGGTCTTCCTGACGTTGCGCGATCCGTCGCACGACATCTCGGTGAGCGTGACCTGCTTCCGCCAGGTCTTCGACGAGGTCGCGGACGTCGTCTCCGAGGGTGCGCGGGTCGTCCTGCTGGCGAAGCCCGAGTGGTACGCCCCGCGCGGGCAGCTGTCCCTGCGGGCGACGGAGATACGGCCCGTCGGCATCGGGGAGCTGCTGGCGCGGCTGGAGCGGCTGAAGCGGTCCCTGGCTGCCGAGGGCCTGTTCGCACCGGAGCGCAAGAAGCCGCTGCCCTTCCTGCCGCAGCTGATCGGGCTGGTGGTCGGGCGGGCCTCGGCGGCCGAGCGCGACGTCCTGGAGAACGCCCGGCGCCGCTGGCCGGCGGTCCGCTTCGAGGTGCGCAACGTCGCCGTGCAGGGCGTGCACGCCGTGCCGCAGGTGGTTCGGGCGGTCGAGGAGCTCGACGCGCTGGACGAGGTCGACGTGATCATCGTGGCGCGCGGTGGCGGCAGCGTGGAGGACCTGCTGCCGTTCTCCGACGAGGAGGTCGTCCGCGCCGTCGCCGCGGCCCGTACCCCGGTGGTGTCGGCGATCGGCCACGAGCCGGACTCCCCACTGCTCGACCTGGTCGCCGACCTGCGGGCGTCCACGCCCACGGACGCCGCGAAGAAGGTGGTCCCGGATGTCGGCGAGGAGCTGGAGCGCGTACGCCAGTTGCAGGGCCGCGGGCTGCGCGCGGTGAACTCCCTGCTCGACCGGGAGGAGCGGGGGCTCGCGCACGCCCTGGCCCGGCCGGTCTTCGTCCACCCGCAGCGCATGGTGGAGATGCGGGAGGAGGAGCTGGACGCGCTGCTGGCGCGCGGCAGGCGCACGCTGGGGCACCTGCTGGACCGGGCCGACTCGGAACTCGCCCACACCCTGGCGCGGGTGGTGGCGCTGTCGCCGGCCGCGACGCTGGAGCGCGGGTACGCCGTGCTGCAGCGGGCCGACGGCCACGTGGTGCGCTCGCCGCAGGAGGTGTCGGCGGGTGAGGTGCTGCGCGCCAGGGTCGCGGAGGGCACCTTCCGGGTGGAGGTCTCCTCCGAGGCGGCCGCCGCGGCCGCGGGACGGGAAACGGACGGGGCGGCCGCCGCGGAGTAGCGGACCGTTGCCGCGCTCATGTGGTCGCGGTCGCGGTCGCGGTCGCACCACACTTTCGTCGTCGTCACTACACACACAGGGTGGAACAGGGAATGGCTGAGGCCGAAACGGCGCTGGGGTACGAGCAGGCCCGCGACGAGCTCATCGAGGTGGTCCGCAAGCTGGAGGCCGGGGGGACCTCGCTGGAGGAGTCCCTCGCGCTCTGGGAGCGCGGTGAGGAACTGGCGAAGGTGTGCCGGCACTGGCTGGAGGGGGCCCGGGCCCGGCTGGACTCGGCGCTGGCGGCGCGCGAGGCGGCGGAGGAGGGGTGATCCCGGTCACGGCGAGAGCCATTTAGTTGAAAGTTAATCTATCTGGGCCGTAGAGTCATGGGCATCGCTTCACCTCCGTTCGGAAGAAGGCTTTCCCGATGTCTCTCGTACTTGACTCCGCCGCGCAGGACCTGCTGTTCCGCGAGGCCCGCACCGCCAACTCGTTCTCCGACGAGCCGGTGACCGAGGAGCAGGTCCAGGCGATCTACGACCTGGTGAAGTACGGCCCCACGGCTTTCAACGGCACGCCGCTGCGCATCACGCTGGTCCGCTCCGCCGAGGCCCGCGAGCGCCTCGTTCAGCACATGGCCGAGGGCAATCAGGCCAAGACGCTGGCCGCGCCGCTGGTCGCGATCCTCTCCGCGGACAACGAGTTCCACGAGGAGCTGCCCCAGCTGCTGCCGCACTTCCCGCAGGCCAAGGACCTCTTCTTCGCCGAACGCCCGGCCCGCGAGCAGTCCTCGCTGGTCAACGCCTCGCTGCAGGCCGCGTACTTCATCCTGGGCGTCCGCGCCGCCGGCCTGGCCGCGGGCCCGATGACCGGCGCCGACTTCGCCGGCATCCAGAAGGAGTTCCTGGACGACGACCACACGCCGATCATGGTCGTCAACATCGGCAGGCCGGGTGAGGACGCGTGGTTCCCGCGCTCCCCGCGCCTGGCGTTCGACGAGGTCGTCACCACGGTCTGAGCGCGCGCACGAACACGCACGGAGGAGGGCCGTGTGTCCCGGGGCCCCGGGACACACGGCCCTCCTCCGTGCGTCGCGGCCGGTGCCACCTGGTCCGTACCGGCGGGACCGGGGCGGGCGACGGGCGTGGGGCCACTGCGGGAGCCGGCGGCGCTGCCACCCTCGTCGTCCATGGATGTCAGCACCTTCTACGCCCTCTTCTCCGCCACCTGCTTCACCCTGGTCGGCCTGTGGTGGAACGTCGTCCAGAGCCACCACGACTGGATGCGCGAGCCCGCCCTGCGGCGGGTCGTCGGCGGGATCTACCTGTCGTTCCTGCTGCCCGCCCTGATGGGCCTGTTCGCCCAGATCGGCGGCGCCGAACAGCCGCAGGTCTGGCGGGCCGCCTTCATCGTCCTCGCGGCGGTCGGCTGCGGGTGCACCCTGCGGCTACTGGCCCGCGCACGCGGCAACCGGTTCCTGATCTGGCAGCAGGCCGCGGCGGCGCTGCTCTACGCCCTGATCGCGGCGATCGGGGCCTTCCCCGAGCTCGCCGAGCCCTTCGGACTGCGGCCGATCCAGGCCGAAGCGCTGATGCTGATCGGCCTGATCGTCCTGGGCCACGCCCTGGTCTGGCGGTTCATGGCCGGCGAGGGCCGGGCCGCCGAGGACCGGCCGCGGGACCGGCCCCGGCCGTCAGAGCACTAGCCGCCCTGCTTGAACTCCAGGGCCGCCGCCAGCTCGCCGAGCTTCTCGAAGGAGGCGGTACCGGTCACCACGGTGACGTGACCCTGTTCCCGCCGCACCAGGGCGTCGTACTTCTCGCCGTCCCAGCGCTCCCAGGCCGTGTCGCCGACCTGCTGCGTCTGCCCCGAGGCCGCGGCCTTCTGGGTGACCCGCTCCAGGTACTTGTCGGAGGTGTCGCTGGACTGCTCGACCGCCGCGTACTGCTGCTCCGGGTCCAGGAAGCCCAGGTGCCAGGCGTCGGCGTTCTTGCGCTCGTACGTCACCGAGGTAGCCCGCCACTCCTGCGGAAGGCCCACCGGTGCGGCCAGCGGATACGGGGCCGCGCGCCGGGCCGTGATCGTCTCCACCCGGTAGTCGACCGTGCGCGTCGGATCGGCCTTGTCGTCATGCGGGACGAAGAGGTAGATCCCGGCGACGAGAACCCCGATCACCGCCAGCGACCGCACCATGTCCCAGACCGTCTGCTTGCCTTTCATACCTGCCACGGCACCATCGTCCCGCATCGCCCGGGGGCGATCGCCGCCGGGGTCGCGCGGGTGCGTCGCGCGGCGCACCCTTGAGTCGCCCCGCCCGCTGCCCGTATGGCCCGCAAGGCGTCCGCTCAGGACAATCGAATGACCGATATTCCGCTCATACGTGACCCGCCCTGCTCATTATGTCGACGTACCGATAGAGTTCCAGCACCCTCACTTCCCGGCCGTCGCCGTACAGAAAGGTGCGCTCCGATGACCGAGCACAACCTGCCGCCCCAGCTCGAAGTCTCTCCGGAGGCCCCCGACCGCAACCTCGCGCTCGAACTCGTACGGGTCACCGAGGCGGCCGCCATGGCCGCTGGCCGGTGGGTCGGCCGCGGCGACAAGATCGGCGCCGACGGCGCCGCGGTCAACGCGATGAGGACCCTGATCTCCACCGTCTCGATGAACGGCGTCGTCGTCATCGGCGAGGGCGAGAAGGACGAAGCCCCGATGCTCTTCAACGGGGAACAGGTCGGCGACGGCACGGGTGCCGAGGTCGACATCGCCGTCGACCCGATCGACGGCACCACCCTGAACGCCAAGGGCATGCCGAACGCCATCGCCGTCCTGGCCGCCGCCGACCGCGGCACGATGTTCGACCCGTCCGCCGTGTTCTACATGGACAAGCTGGTCACCGGCCCCGAGGCCGCCGACTTCGTCGACATCAACGCCCCCGTCTCGGTGAACATCCGCCGGGTCGCCAAGGCCAAGAGCATGGCCACCGAGGACGTCACGGTCGTCATCCTGGACCGCCCCCGCCACGAGGGCATCGTCCGGGAGATCCGCGAGACCGGCGCGCGCATCAAGTTCATCTCCGACGGCGACGTCGCCGGCTCCATCATGGCCGCCCGCGAGGGCACCGGTGTGGACCTGCTCCTGGGCATCGGCGGCACCCCCGAGGGCATCATCTCGGCCTGCGCGATCAAGTGCCTGGGCGGTGTGATCCAGGGGAAGCTGTGGCCGAAGGACGACGCCGAGCGCCAGAAGGCCATCGACGCCGGCCACGACCTGGACCGGGTGCTCACCACGACCGACCTGGTCTCCGGCGAGAACGTCTTCTTCGTCGCCACCGGCATCACGGACGGTGAGTTGCTGCGCGGCGTGCACTACCGCTCCGAGACCGCGACGACGTCCTCGCTGGTCATGCGTTCCAAGTCCGGCACCATCCGGAAGATCGACTCCACGCACCGCCTGTCGAAGCTGCGCGCGTACAGCGCGATCGACTTCGACCGCGCCCAGTAGGCGGCGGGACACGACGCGGGAGGGGCGGTCACCCTGTGCGGGGGTGACCGCCCCTCCCGCGTGTCCGCGTGCGAAGGCGCCGAGGTGCAGGGGATGCCCGGCGTGCATGGCGCGCCCGGGCCCCCGGTGTCCGTGGCGCGCGCCGCGGGCCGGGCCCCGCCCGGCCGGAGCCCGGCCCGCCCGGCGGCGGAGGGGTCAGCCCGCCGCTGCCACCGGCCCCGCGCCCGGGGCCTGTCGCAGCTCGGCGGACCTGCGCCGCATCCGGGCCAGTACCACCCGGCGCTCGGCCGCGGTGAGCCCGCCCCAGACCCCGTACGGCTCGGGCTGGAGCAGCGCGTGCTCACGGCAGGCGACCATCACCGGACAGCGCGCGCAGACGCGCTTCGCCGCCTCCTCGCGGGAGAGCCGGGCGGCGGTCGGCTCCTTGGACGGGGCGAAGAACAGTCCCGCCTCGTCACGGCGGCACACCGCCTCCGCGTGCCATGGGCCGTCCTCCGCCCTGGCCGGCACCCGCGGCTGCGGCACCGCCGATGGGCGCGCCCCAGGACCCTGAAGGCTCTTCACGGCGGCTACCTGCAGGGACTGATGCGGCGGGTGCGGCACGGTCTACTCCTGACGACGCATACGTGAGCGAGAGACGACGCACCTGTCCCTACCCGCTGTGCGCGCCCCTATGCACTGTGTGCCACGGGGCGCCAGGGGTTCGTCCGAAACGCGACCCTCCGCCTCCGGATGCGCCTCCGCCCCGTGTCAGCCGTCGAGGTGCTTGCGGATTCTGCGCGCCAGGTCGACCAGGCGGGCGCCCAGCTTGGGCCGCGCCTCGATGTTGCCGAGCAGCGAGAACCCGCGGACGATCACCACCGGCGCCTGCGGGTCGGTCTCCCCGCGGCTCTCGCCGCGCACCTCGAAGTTGCCGAGGACCCCGCTGCCGTAGCCGCGCAGGGTGACGTTCTCCGGGACCAGGACCTCCACGTTGCCGAGGACGCAGGTCACGTTGATCTCGGTGACCTGCTGCTCGAAGACCGCCTGGGTGAGGTCGATGGTGATGTCGCCCATGACCGAGACCGCGCGGGTGTGCGCTCCCGGCCGCCAGCGGCCCTTGCGGCTGGAGCTGCTGCACACGGCGACGATGGTCTCGACGGCCTGACCGGCGGCCCCCGCGTACGCGGTCGGGGCCGGGGTGTGGGCGCCGCCGGGCGCGGGCAGATCCCGTACGAGCACCTCCAGCTCGCCGACGGTCTTGACCGCGTACAGCGTGTCCAGGCGTTCGGAGTGCTCCTCGGCGGTCAGCCGGCCCTCGGCGAGGGCGTCGGCGAGGACCTGCGCGGTCCGGTCCCGGTCGGCGTCGGAGGCGCGCAGCGCGGCGGGGCCGGGCGCGGGGGCGGCGGGGTGCTTTTCCAGGTCCACGACGCCAGCATAGCGAGACACGATAGATCGCGATACTGCCGAGTCGTTGCCAGTGAGCCCTACCTCACAGACACCTGCCGGGCGGGAGGTTCTACGCTGGTGTACTGCGCTGCCAATGTGATCGCCAGTGCTGTCTGCCGAGTGAGGAATGGCCCCAATGCCGGAGTTCGCGTACACCGACCTGCTGCCCCTGGGCGAGGACACCACCCCGTACCGGCTGGTGACCGCCGAGGGCGTGTCCACCTTCGAGGCGGACGGCCGTACGTTCCTCAAGGTCGAGCCGGAGGCGCTGCGCAAGCTCGCCGAGGAGGCCATCCACGACATCCAGCACTTCCTGCGCCCCGCGCACCTCGCGCAGCTGCGCCGCATCATCGACGACCCGGAGGCCTCGTCGAACGACAAGTTCGTCGCGCTCGACCTCCTCAAGAACGCGAACATCGCGGCGGCCGGCGTCCTGCCGATGTGCCAGGACACGGGTACGGCGATCGTGATGGGCAAGCGCGGCCAGAACGTGCTGACCGAAGGCGGCGACGAGGCGGCGCTCTCACGCGGCATCTACGACGCCTACACCCGCCTGAACCTGCGCTACTCGCAGATGGCGCCCCTGACCATGTGGGAGGAGAAGAACACCGGCTCGAACCTGCCCGCGCAGATCGAGCTGTACGCGACCGACGGCGGCGCGTACAAGTTCCTCTTCATGGCCAAGGGCGGCGGCTCGGCGAACAAGTCCTTCCTCTACCAGGAGACGAAGGCGGTCCTCAACGAGGCCTCCATGATGAAGTTCCTGGAGGAGAAGATCCGCTCGCTCGGTACGGCGGCCTGCCCGCCCTACCACCTGGCGATCGTGGTGGGCGGCACCTCCGCCGAGCACGCGCTCAAGACCGCCAAGTACGCCTCCGCGCACTACCTGGACGAACTGCCCCGCGAGGGATCTCCGCTGGGCCACGGCTTCCGCGACGAGGCTCTGGAGCAGCAGGTCTTCGAGCTGACCCAGAAGATCGGCATCGGCGCGCAGTTCGGCGGCAAGTACTTCTGCCACGACGTCCGCGTCGTGCGCCTCCCCCGCCACGGTGCCTCGCTGCCCGTCGCGATCGCCGTCTCCTGCTCCGCGGACCGCCAGGCCACCGCGAAGATCACCGCCGAGGGCGTCTTCCTGGAGCAGCTGGAGCGGGACCCGGCGCGCTTCCTGCCGGAGACGACCGACGCCCAGCTGGACGAGGCGTCCGGCGTCGTCTCCATCGACCTGAACCAGCCGATGGACGAGATCCTGGCGACCCTGACCGAGCACCCGGTCAAGACCCGCCTGTCGCTGACCGGTCCGCTGGTCGTGGCGCGGGACATCGCGCACGCCAAGATCAAGGAACTGCTGGACTCGGGCGCCGAGATGCCGCAGTACCTCAAGGACCACCCGGTGTACTACGCGGGCCCGGCCAAGACCCCCGAGGGCTACGCGTCGGGCTCCTTCGGCCCGACCACGGCCGGCCGGATGGACTCCTACGTGGCGCAGTTCCAGGCGGCGGGCGGCTCCAAGGTGATGCTGGCCAAGGGCAACCGCTCCCAGCAGGTGACGGACGCGTGCGCCGCACACGGCGGCTTCTACCTGGGCTCGATCGGCGGCCCCGCGGCACGCCTGGCCCAGGACTGCATCAAGAAGGTCGAGGTCCTGGAGTACGAGGAACTCGGCATGGAGGCCGTCTGGAAGATCGAGGTCGAGGACTTCCCGGCCTTCATCGTGGTCGACGACAAGGGCAACGACTTCTTCACCTCGCGGGAACCCGAGCAGCCGACGTTCACCAGCATCCCGGTGCGGGGTCCCGGCCTGGCATAGCCCGGCACCCACACCCGCCGCAGAGCCCCTGGCGCCGGCCGCCGGGGGCTCTGTCGTCACAGACGGCCGAGCGAGCGGCAGGAGGGCGGGGCCGGGTTCATCCGCTGTTCCGCCGCATGCGCGGCACGCGGTGCCGGGGCGGCCCGCGCATGCGGCTAACGTCGGGGCATGACGCACACGCAGCCCCGTACCGACCGCGCCGTCCGGGTCGTCGCCCATCGCGGGGCCTCCCACGAGCATCCCGAGCACACCCTGGCCGCCTACCGGCAGGCCGTCGCGGACGGCGCCGACGCCCTCGAATGCGATGTCCGGCTCACCGCCGACCACAAGCTGGTGTGCGTGCACGACCGGCGCGTGGAGCGGACCTCGGACGGGCGCGGGGTGGTCTCCGCCATGACCTACGAGGAGCTGTGCGCGCTGGACTTCGGCGGCTGGAAGGGCGCGGAGCACCGCGGGGCGCAGGTGTTGCTCTTCGAGGACCTGCTGAAGGAGGCGCTGGCCGCGGACCGGCCCGTGGGGCTGGCCGTGGAGACCAAGCACCCCACGCGGGCCGGGGGCCGCCTGGAGGCCGAGCTCGTGCGGGTCCTGAAGGAGCACGGGCTGGCCGACGGCCGGGCCGGCCTGGTCGAGGTGATGAGCTTCTCGCGCAGCGCCCTGGTCCGGCTGAACCGGCTCGCGCCCGGCCTGCCGGCCGTCTACCTGATCGAGCGCCGGGTGCGGCCGGTGCGGCCGCCGTTCGCGGGGCACGCCGGGCCGGGCATCGACCTGGTGCGCAGGGATCCGGGGCTGGTGGGGCGGCTGAAGGCCAAGGGGCTGGGGGTTCGGGTGTGGACCGTGGACGAGCCCGAGGACGTGGAGCTGTGCGTGCGGCTCGGTGTGGACACCCTGATCACCAACCGGCCCCGTGAGGTGCGGGAGTACCTGGGCTCTTCGTGACCGGTACGGGAACACCCGGCCGGGGTGCGCCGGCCGGGCGTGGGGGGATCGGGTGGAGCGGGCGGTGGTGACGGCGCGGAGGGCTATGCGAAGCGCTGGTTCGCGGATCCGTCGCAGCTGCGCAGGCGCAGCGGTTCGTGGGCGGCGGCCACGGTCAGGCACATGCTCGGGGCGGCGGCGGGGCGCAGCGTGGCGCCGTCGCGGACGAACTGCTGGTTGGCTCCGCCGTGGCAGTTCCAGATGATCAGGCCGGCGCCGGAGCCGTAGTCGGCGCCGGGGACGTCGAGGCAGCGGTCCTGGGTCAGTTCGATGTGGACGGACCTGCGGGCGGTGTCGTGCCACCAGCCCTGGTTGCGGCCGCCGTGGCAGTCCCAGCCGACGATCTTCGTCTGGTTGGCGCTGGAGCCGCCGAAGGAGTCGAGGCAGTTTCCGGTGGCCTCGTTCCTGAGCGGCGTGAACGCGTCGTCCCAGGCTCCGGCCCGCAGGACCGGGCGGCCGGTGCTGGCGGGGTCGGCGCAGGAGGCCTCACGCAGGCCCGAGTCGTAGAGCTGGGTCAGGCAGGACGCGAAGGCCCCGTGCCCGCGGTAGTTGGGGTGGAAGGACTGGCGGGCGGTGTTCTCGTCCCACGGGAAGTGGTCGCCGAGGTCCAGGTAGAGCCCGCGGGCCCAGGTGTCCTCCATGCACACTTCGTGGCCGTGGAAGAGGCGCGAGTTGTCGAGGTAGATCGCGCCGGAGGCCAGGGCGGCTGCGCGGATGCCCTTCTCGAAGGCGGGCACGGCGTGGTTGCGGCCCCAGGTGGCGTCCGAGTCGTAGCCGGCGCAGCCGCCCGGCAGCTTCCCGGGGAAGTTCGGGTTGTCGCGGAAGTCGGGGCCGATGGGGCTGGGGTAGCCCATCACGACGAGCTTGTAGTCGGTGTCGGCGTAGCCGGCGTCGCGCATGACCGTTCTGAGGTCCGCGACCGTGGCCTCCACCTTGGGCTTCAGACCGTCGACGCGGGCCTGCCAGCCCGGGGCGTAGGTGGGCTCGCAGGTGCCCTGGCTGAGGATCCAGCGGGTCACGCAGTCGGTCATGACCGGGCCGAACTGGAGGTCGTCGTTGGCTCCGGCGACCAGCAGGACCATCTTGATCCTGGTGTTGCGGGCCTTGATGGCGAGGTTGTCGCTCTGCACCAGCTCGTCGGGGTACTGCTTGCTGCCGCCGATCCTGATGTTGCCGGTGTAGCCGCCGGAGCAGGCGACGTTGAAGGTGAGGTCGGCCGGGATGCCGGTGCGGTGGATCGCCGCGTCGGGCGAGCGGTGGCACTGGTTGTCCGGCGTGTTGGTCGCCGGGTCGTAGGTGCCGACGCCCTCGCCCGAGATCTCGCTGTCGCCCAGCGAGATCAGGCCGGTCTTGCGGTCGGCCTGCGGGCGTACCGCGGGGTCTCCGTAGATCTTCACGGCCTCGGCGGCGCGGACCGCCTCCAGTTCGGGCGGCAGGGGTGTGACGACCCCGGTGGTGGCGGCCGCCTGGGCCATGGGGGTGACGGCGGTGACGCCCCCCAGGGCGGCCGCGAACGCCACGACGGCGGCGAAGGTAGATCTGAGCGCGGGTCTGGTACGGGCACGTGCCATGGACGCCTCCCCGAATGTCGGTGTTACCCACGGTATTTACTGGTCGGTAGGGGAGTTGGGAACACTTTCAACAAGAGAATCGCTCAACTTTCCGAGGAGGCCACAGACATGACAGAAGATCAGCAGAACGACGGATTCCGAACCGAGCACGACTCCATGGGCGACGTGCGGGTCCCCCTGCACGCCAA
This sequence comes from Streptomyces sp. PCS3-D2, assembly GCF_000612545.2. Classification (GTDB taxonomy): domain Bacteria; phylum Actinomycetota; class Actinomycetes; order Streptomycetales; family Streptomycetaceae; genus Streptomyces. The sequence continues at coordinate 2,781,922 of NZ_CP097800.1, forward strand.
GTGGCGCGCGCAGACCCAGCGCGCGGTGGAGAACTTCCCCGTCTCGGGACAGCGGCTGGAACGGGCCCACATCGAGGCGCTCGCCCTGATCAAGGCGGCGGCCGCCCTCGTGAACGCGCGCCTGGGCGTGGTGGACCAGGACGTCGCCGACGCGATCCGGTCCGCCGCCGCCGAGGTCGCGGCAGGACGCTGGGACGACCACTTCCCCGTGGACGTCTTCCAGACCGGGTCCGGGACCTCGTCCAACATGAACACCAACGAGGTCATCGCCACCCTGGCCACCGAGCGCCTGGGTCGGGACGTGCACCCCAACGACCACGTCAACGCCTCGCAGAGCTCCAACGACGTCTTCCCGTCCTCCATCCACATCGCCGCCACCGGCGCCGTCGCCGACGACCTGATCCCGGCCCTGGAACACCTCGCCGCCGCGCTGGAGCGCAAGGCGGCCGAGTTCGCGCACGTGGTCAAGGCCGGCCGGACCCACCTGATGGACGCCACTCCGGTCACCCTCGGCCAGGAATTCGGCGGCTACGCGGCCCAGATCCGCTACGGCGTCGAGCGCCTGCGCGCGTCCCTGCCGCGCCTGGCCGAACTCCCACTGGGCGGAACGGCGGTGGGCACCGGCATCAACACCCCGCCCGGCTTCTCCGCCGCCGTGATCGCCGAGGTGGCGGTCGCCACCGGGCTGCCGCTGACCGAGGCGCGCGACCACTTCGAGGCCCAGGGCGCGCGGGACGCGCTGGTGGAGACCTCGGGCATGCTCCGCACGGTCGCCGTCTCGCTCACCAAGATCTGCAACGACCTGCGCTGGATGGCCTCCGGCCCGCGGACCGGATTGGCCGAAATCAACCTCCCCGATCTGCAGCCCGGGTCCTCGATCATGCCCGGGAAGGTCAATCCGGTGGTCCCGGAGGCCGTCCTGATGGTGGCCGCGCAGGTGATGGGGAACGACGCCACCGTCGCGGTGGCGGGCGCGGCCGGCAACTTCGAGCTGAACGTGATGCTGCCCGTGATGGCCAGGAACCTGCTCGAATCGATCCGGCTGCTGGCCGGCGCGAGCCGCCTGCTGGCCGACCGCACGGTCGACGGGATCACCGCCGACGAGGCCCGGGCCAGGGAGTACGCCGAGTCCTCCCCCTCCGTGGTGACCCCGCTCAACCGCTACATCGGCTACGAGGAGGCCGCGAAGGTGGCCAAGAGGTCCCTCGCCGAGCGCAGGACGATCAGGGAGGTCGTCCTGGAGTCCGGCTACGTGGAGCGCGGCGCCCTCACCCTGGAACAGCTCGACGAGGCCCTGGACGTCCTCCGCATGACCCATCCCTGACCAGCCGCCGCCCCGGGCGGGGTCCGGATCCGGACGTTCGCCGTGCCCGCATCGCTCCGTGACCCGCGCGGCGGCGGGCTTACGGGCCGCCACCCTAAGATCTGCGCATGACAGGTACTTTCACGCCCGGGAGCGGCCGGGCGCAGGACGCGCCGCCGGGTCCCGCGCGCGGCACGCGCTGGGCGCCCGGGGACCGGATCCTCTGGCGCTACCGCGACCACGCCCCGGGGCTGGAGGGCGCGGTGCACATCTGCCGCCCGGTGACCGTGGTGCAGGACACCGACGAGACGCTCGCCGTCTGGATGGCCCCCGGCACCGAATGCGTCAAGCCGGTCCTCGCCGACGGCACCCCCGTCCACGAGGAGCCGCTCGCCACCCGGTACACCGCGCCGCGCACGACAGCGCGCTCGCGCTGGTTCGGCAGCGGTGTCCTGAAACTGGCCCGCCCCGGGGAGCCGTGGTCGGTCTGGCTGTTCTGGGGGCCGGGCTGGAGGTTCGAGAACTGGTACGTGAACCTGGAGGAGCCGCGGACCAGATGGGCCGGTGGAGTGGATTCCGAGGACCACTTCCTCGACATCGCCGTGTACCCCGACCGGAGCTGGAAGTGGCTGGACGAGGACGAGTTCGCCCAGGCCCAGCGGTCCGGTCTGATGGGCCGTGAGCAGGCCCGGCGGGTGAGGGAAGCAGGTCGTGCCGCGGTCGCGGTGATCGAGGAATGGGGGGCTCCGTTCTCGGCCGGCTGGCAGGACTGGCGGCCGGATCCGGCCTGGCGCATTCCGACCCTGCCCGAGGACTGGGACCACACCCCGGCGCATATGACCTCATGAGACCCTTGATGCGCCCCCGGGGTTCAACCGTAGGATCGTCCTCCGCGGGGTCGCGCACGCGGGACGGTGCGTTCGGGCAGCGCATCGGCAAGTGTCCTTCTGCACACGGGATCTGACCGGAGGTCGGCTGACAAGGAGAGGCGACGACGGGGCGGGGATCCGCCCGGGGAGCTCCCTGCCACAGGCCGGGGGAGAAGTTCGAGCGAGGAACCTCTGGGCGATGGTGCCCGGGCCGCTGAGCGGGTATACCGCGACTGACCGAGTTGAGTGCAGCGCACATCGAGCGCAAACGGACGGAATTCCACGCGTGACGGAGTACCCCACCTCCCAGGAGGGCCCGCAGCCCGTCGCCTCCGGCGGAGGTACGGACGAGCCCGGCCACGGCAAGGCGCCCATCGCCGCCTCCGAGGCCGTACGCACGCATGCCGCGGGCACCGCTCCCGCGGCCGAGCCCGGAGCGGCTGCGGCTGCCGACGTACGGGCCGCACGCTCGGCGGCCGGCCCGGGCCCGGGGCTCCCCCGGCCGCGCGCGGCGGCGTCGGCGGAGGCTCCGGGCGCCCCGGGCTCCGGCCAGAGCCACGACAACGCCCGCCCCAGGGAGGCCGAGGACGTCCACGGCGCCGCCGCGCGCGGCGCGGGAGCCGGTCCGGGGGCCGGTCCTGCGGCCCCCGCGGGCGCCGGTGGCGGCGCGGCGGGCCTCCCCGGTGCCGGGGAGGCTGTCCCGGCGGGCTCGGCTGCCGCAGGCGGGGGCGTCGCGGACGCGGGCGCCGCGCGCCGCGAGGGGGACCGGCTGCGCTTCGTCGGCGCCGCCACCCGGCGGATCGCCCGCGGCATCGACCTCGACGAGATCGTGCTCGGCCTGTGCCGGGCAACCGTCCCGACCTTCTCCGACGCCATCCTGGTCTACCTGCGCGATCCGCTGCCGGTCGGCGACGAACGGCCCGTCGGCCCGGTCGTTTTAAGGCTGCGCCGCACCGACCGGCTCCGGCCGATCGACGATCTCACCGACATCAGCAGCACCATCGGCGCGGGGATGGACCTCGCCGGGGCCGCGGGGGCCACCGGCGAGCTCGACTTCAGCCAGCTGCCGCTGGTCGGACCGCAGGGCGACCTGCCCGCGGCCGAGCTGTGCGAGATCCGGCCGGGCGGCGCGCTCGCCGAGGTGCTGCGCGGCGTACGGCCCGTCTTCGGGTCCTCCGCCGCCGCCCGGGCGGCGCTGCCCGAACTGCTCGGGCTGGACCATCCGCTGCCGAGCGGCGACCGGGCGGTGCTCGCGCCGCTGCGCGGCCGCCGCCGGGTGATCGGCGCCGCCGTCTTCCTGCGCAGCCCCGAGCGGCCCGCCTTCGAACAGAACGACCTGCTGGTCGCCGCCCAGCTGGCCACCCACACCGCGCTCGGTATCGACAAGGCGGTCCTCTACGGCCGCGAGGCGTACATCGCCGACGAGCTCCAGCGCACCATGCTGCCCGACAGCCTGCCGCAGCCCACCGGAGTGCGGCTGGCCTCCCGCTACCTGCCCGCGGCCGAGACGGCCAGGGTGGGCGGCGACTGGTACGACGCCATACCGCTGCCCGGCAGCCGGGTGGCCCTCGTCGTCGGCGACGTCATGGGCCACTCCATGACCTCCGCCGCGATCATGGGCCAGCTCCGCACCACCGCCCAGACCCTGGCGCAGCTGGACCTGCCGCCCGCCGAGGTGCTGCACCACCTGGACGAACAGGCGCAGCGTCTGGGCACGGACCGCATGGCCACCTGCATGTACGCCGTCTACGACCCCGTCGCGCACCGGATCACCATCGCCAACGCCGGCCACCCGCCGCCGGTGCTGCTGCACCTGGGCGGCCGGGCCGAGGTGCTCCGCGTACCGCCCGGTGCCCCCATCGGCGTCGGCGGCGTGGACTTCGAGCCGGTGGAGCTGGACGCGCCCGCGGGGGCCACCCTGCTGCTCTACACCGACGGCCTGGTGGAGTCGCGCCTGCGGGACGTGTGGACCGGTATCGAGCAGCTGCGCGAGCGCCTGGCCACCACCGCCCAGCTGACCGGCCTGGACCACCCGCCGCCACTGGAGGCCCTCTGCGACGACGTCCTGGACATGCTGGGCCCGGGTGACCGGGACGACGACATCGCGCTGCTCGCGGCCCGGTTCGACGGCATCGCGCCCAGTGACGTCGCGTACTGGTTCCTGGACCCGGAGGAGACCGCCCCGGGCCGGGCCCGCCGGTTCGCCCGCCGGGCGCTGACCCGGTGGGGCCTGGAGGAGCTGAGCGACTCCCTGGAGCTGCTGGTGAGCGAGGTGGTCACCAATGCGGTCCGGTACGCGGAGCGGCCCGTGACGCTGCGTCTGCTGCGTACGGACGTGCTGCGCTGCGAGGTCGGCGACGACTCCCCGCAGCTGCCCCGGCAGCGCCGGGCGCGGGACACCGACGAGGGCGGCCGCGGCCTGTTCCTGGTCAACCGGCTGGCGCGGCGCTGGGGCGCGACCCGACTCAGCAGCGGCAAGGTCGTCTGGTTCGAACTGCCGTTGCCGGGGACGGGCGAGCGGCGCTGACCGCCCGCCCGCGGACCGGGCCCCTGGAACACCGCCGCCCCGCAGCCTTTCTCGGCTGCGGGGCGGCGTCCCTCAGTTGTTGCCCTGGATTTCACCCGGGACCGGCGGGTCCGGCGGCTTGGGACCGTTGGTCTTGGTGGCCGTGGCCGTCGGGGACGTCGTCCCGCTGGGCGACGGGCCCGTCGCGGTGGCGGTGGGACTCGGCGACGTCTGCGTCGGGGACTGCGTCGGGCTGCTGGTCACCGCCGACGCGCTGGCGGACGGGCTCGCCGAGGCCGTGGGAGAGGCGCTGCGCGACGGCGTCTGCACGGCGCCCATGTCGGCCTCGGAGAGCTGGAACCGGCCGGTGTCCACGCCCTTGAGGGCGGCGAGGGTGTACGCCCGCCAGATGGAGGCGGGGAAGCTGGAACCGCCCGCGCGCCCGAGGCCGGCGGTGCCGGTCAGAGTGACCTGGTTGTGGGTGGTGGGGTCCTCGCCGAACATCGCGACGACCGTGACCAGCTCGGGCGTGTAGCCGGTGAACCAGGCCGCCACGTTGGACTCGGTGGTTCCGGTCTTACCGCCGGCCTGGTAGGCGCTGCTGCGGACCTTGTTGCCGGAGCCGCCCTCGTCCTCCACGACCCCCTGGAGCACCTTGGTGACGGTGTCGGCGGTCTTGCGGCTGATGGCCTGGCTGCCGACGGCCTGCTGGGGCGTGAACTTGACGTCCTTGTGGTCCGCCTTCTTGATGATGGTCGGCGTGACCTTCTTGCCGTGGTTGTCGAACGTGGCGTAGACGCCCGCCATTTCCAGGGTGTTCGCGCTCATCGTGCCCAGCGCCATGGCCGGCTTGTCCTCGGGCCAGCCGTCGCGGTCCTGCATGCCGAGTTCCAGGGCCGTCTTCTTGGCGTTGACCGGCTTCACGTCCACGATCATCTGCGCGTAGACGGAGTTGACCGAGAGGTTGGTCGCCTCCTGGACCGTCATCATCGGGTTGCCGTAGTTGGCGTTGTCCTGGTTCTGCGGGTTGAACGGGATCTTGCTGCCGACGACCGGGCGCTTGCTCGTCCCGTCGTAGAGGGCGTTCGGGGTGATCGGCTTGCCGTCCTGGGTGTTCGAGCCGTTCTCCAGGGCGGAGGCCAGGACGATCGGCTTGAAGGTCGATCCCGGCTGGTAGTCGGTGCGCAGCGCGTTGCTCGCGGCCTTCTGCTCCATCCCCACGCCGCCGTACATCGCGACGATGGCGCCGGTCTTCGGGTCGACGGAGGTCGCGCCGGCCTGGACGCTCTGGTCCTGGGGCCTGCCCTTGGTGTCCTTGCGGTCGAGCTTGGACTCCAGCTCGTCCTGGACCGCCTTCTCCAGCGCCGACTGCTTGCCCTTCTCGATGTTGAGCGTGATGTTCCAGCCGCCCGCCGTGATCATGGCGTCGGTGATGTCCTGCTTGTTCAGCTCGTCGTTGGCCGCCTGGACCAGGTAGCTCTTCTGCCCGTCCATGCCCGGCCGGGGCTTCGGCTTGATGGGCTCCGGAAGGGTCATGGTCTTGCGCTTGGCCTCGTCCAGCTTGCCCATCTCGACCATGTTGTCGAGGACGGCGTTGAAGCGGATGTGGACCAGGCGCGTGCCGTTCGGGCCGGCGGTCGCCAGGTCGTACTGGCTGGGAGCCTGGATGACCGCGGCGAGATAGGCCCCCTGTTCCAGGGTGAGCTTGTCCGCGTCGACGCCGTAGAAGGCCTGGGCGGCGGCCTGGATGCCGTAGGCGTTGCGGCCGTAGAAGTTGGTGTTCAGGTAACCGGCGAGGATGTCGTCCTTCTCCATGCGCTGGTCGACCTTGAGGGCGATGACGAGCTCCCTGAGCTTGCGCGTCGCCGACTGATCCTGCGTCAAGTAGTAGTTCTTGACGTACTGCTGGGTGATCGTCGAGCCGCCCGCCGTGCCCTTGCCCCGGACGGTGTTGAACAGGCCTCGGGCCACGCCCATCACGTCGACGCCGCGGTCGTGGTAGAAGGACTTGTTCTCGATGGCGATGAAGGCGGTGCGGACGTCGAGCGGGATCTTGTCGATGGGCACGATCTCGCGGTTCATCTCGCCGGTGCGCGCCATGATCGAGCCGTCGGAGTACCGGTAGGTGTTGCTCTGGAGCGTGGCCTGGGCGTTCGGGTCGGTGGGCTCGTCCACCGAGAAGTACAGGACGATCGCCGCGGCCATGAGGAGCAGGACGAGCCCCAGGAACGTGCCCAGGATCTTCTTCCAGGTGAAGAAGCGGCCTATGCCGGTGCGCTTGCCGGTACCCCCGCTCCCCTTGGCGCCCTTCGCGCGTCCGCTCGGCGCCCGCCGCGCACCGCGCTGCTGCGCCTTACGCACTTCTGCTCGGCCCATCGCTCCCGCTCCGCTCGATTACCCCCCCGACGTCAACTCAGAAAGCTAACACCGCAGGCTGTGACAAAGATTGGCCAATCCGGATTATTACCGGTCATTTCGGACGTGAGAATCAGCACCCCCGTCACAGGAACCGACGCTCACATAAGCCGATGGGTTGCCATTACGCAAAAAAGTGATATCACTTTGCTAGGCGGCCCGATCGGCCGCGCGCAGAGAAACGGGGCGAACCATGACGAACCACATAGCCAACCCGGACGGCGTACGGGAGTTCGCCGCACGCAGCGTCGGCGGCGCACTGGCGCTGCTGCTCGGGCTCGCCGGCCTGCTCGCGGGCGCGGGTCTGGTCACGGCGGGGGCGGTGTCGACGGCGACCGCGGCCAAGGTGGCCCTGATCGTGATCGGCGTCCTCCTGGCCCTCTCCTCCGTCATCGCGATGAGCGGCCTCAACACGGTGGCTCCGGGCGAGGCCCGGGTCGTCCAGCTCTTCGGCCGCTACCGCGGCACCATCCGCACCGACGGGCTGCGCTGGGTCAACCCGCTGACCTCGCGCGAGAAGATCTCCACCCGGGTGCGCAACCACGAGACGGCCGTCTTGAAGGTCAACGACGCCTACGGCAACCCGATCGAGCTGGCGGCGGTCGTGGTGTGGCGGGTCGAGGACACCGCGCGGGCCGTCTTCGAGGTCGAGGACTTCACCGAGTTCGTCGAGACGCAGACCGAGGCGGCGGTCCGGCACATCGCGATCGAGTACCCGTACGACGCGCACGAGGAGGGCGGCCTGTCGCTGCGCGAGAACGCCGAGGAGATCACCGAGAAGCTCGCCGCCGAACTGCACGCCCGGGTGGAGGCCGCCGGCGTGCAGATCATCGAGTCCCGGTTCACGCATCTCGCGTACGCTCCCGAGATCGCCTCCGCGATGCTCCAGCGCCAGCAGGCGGGCGCCGTCGTAGCGGCCCGCAAGCAGATCGTGGAGGGAGCGGTGGGCATGGTCGAGCTCGCCCTGACCCGTCTGGCGGAGGAGGAGATCGTGGACCTGGACTCCGAACGCAAGGCGGCCATGGTCTCGAACCTGATGGTCGTGCTGTGCGGCGACCGCGCCGCCCAGCCGGTGCTCAACACGGGCACCCTCTACCAGTGACCCCCTCCGGCGAGGAGAAGCCGACGGGCCGCCAGGCGCGCAAGCAAGTGCTCCTGCGACTCGACCCGCAGGTGTACGACGCACTGGCCCGCTGGGCGGGCGAGGAGCTGCGCAGCACCAACGCGCAGATCGAGTTCCTGCTCCGCCGGGCCCTCGCCGAAGCCGGCCGGCTCCCCTCCGCCCCGGGCCCCATCCCCCGACGAGGCAGGCCCCCCAAGCCCACCAACTGACCGCCACCGCACGCCGCTCCCGCGCCACCCACGGGAGCGGCGTGTGCGTTTCCGCAGGCCGGAGCTCCGCACACCCCGCGTAGACACCCCATGTATACACCTCGCGTATACACGCTGTGTATAGTCGTCGGCATGTCCATCGGTCACACCCTCCTGGGCCTCCTCGAGGCCGGCCCGCGCCACGGCTACGACCTGAAGCGGGCCTTCGACGAGAAGTTCGGCCACGACCGCCCCCTCGCCTACGGCCAGGTCTACTCGACCATGTCCCGGCTGCTGAAGAACGGCCTCGTGGAGGTCGACGGCATCGAGAGCGGCGGCGGCCCCGACCGCAAGCGGTACGCCATCACCGACGCCGGCATCACGGACGTCGAGACCTGGCTCTCCCAACCGGAGAAGCCGGATCCGTACCTCCACTCCACCCTCTACACGAAGGTCGTCCTCGCCCTGCTCACCGGCCGCCGCGCCGATGAACTGCTCGACACCCAGCGGGCCGAGCACCTGCGCCTGATGCGGGTGCTGACGACCCGCAAGCGCAAGGGCGACCTCGCCGACCAGCTCGTCTGCGACCACGCCCTGTTCCACCTCGAAGCGGACCTGCGGTGGCTGGAGCTCACCGCCGCCCGCCTCGGCCGGCTCGCCCAGGAGGTACGCCGATGACGGCCCCGGCCGGCTCCCTGCTCGCCGCCACCGGCCTGCGCAAGGCGTACGGGACCACCACCGCCCTCGACGATGCCGAGTTCTCCATCCACCCCGGCGAGGTCGTCGCCGTCATGGGCCCCTCCGGCTCCGGCAAGTCCACCCTGCTGCACTGCCTCGCCGGGATCGTGCCGCCCGACTCCGGCTCCATCGTCTACGCCGGCCGCGAGCTCACCTCCATGAGCGACGCGGAGCGCAGCGCCCTGCGCCGCACCGAGTTCGGCTTCGTCTTCCAGTTCGGGCAGCTCGTACCGGAGCTGACCTGCGTGGAGAACGTCGCCCTCCCGCTGCGCCTGACCGGCGCCAAGCGCAGGGAGGCCGAACGCACCGCCCTGCACTGGATGGAACAGCTCCAGGTGGAGGACCTCGGCGCCAAACGGCCCGGCGAGATATCCGGCGGTCAGGGCCAGCGGGTGGCCGTCGCCCGTGCCCTCGTCACCGGCCCCCGGGTGATCTTCGCCGACGAGCCCACCGGCGCCCTCGACTCCCTCAACGGCGAACTCGTCATGCAGCTGCTCACGGAGGCCGCCCGGTCCGCGAACGCCGCCGTCGTCCTCGTCACCCACGAGACGCGCGTGGCCGCCTACTCCGACCGCGAGATCGTGGTGCGCGACGGCAGGTCCCGCGACATGGAGCGGATCGTATGAGCCGGCTCCAGGCATGGGCGCGCGACCTCGGCATGGGCGCCCGCTTCGCCTTCGGCGGCGGCCGCGAAGGGTGGATCCGCACCCTGCTCACCGGCGTCGGCGTCGGCCTCGGCGTCGCGCTGCTGCTGATCAGCACGGCCATCCCCGGCGCCCTGGCAGCACGCTACGAGCGCGGCGACGCACGCTCGACGATGAGTTCCGAGCAGCCCGACACCCCCGGACCCGACACGCTGCTCATCACCCGCATCAACCAGACCTACCGCGACAAGGACATCGAGGGGTACGCGCTGCGCGCCGAGGGGCCGCGGGCCCCACTGCCGCCCGGTCTGACGAGGCTCCCCGCCGCGGGCGAGCTGGCCGTCTCCCCTGCCCTGGGCGAGCTGCTGAAGTCCTCCGAGGGCGCCCTGCTGCGCGAGCGGCTGGCCGGGCCGGTCGGTGAGACCATCGGCGACCCCGGGCTGGTCGGGCCCGGCGAACTGCTCTTCTACCTCGGCAGCGACAGCCTCGCCAAGAGCGGCCCGACGGACTACCGCGTCGACCGCGTCACCGCCTTCGGCCATGACGTCGCGCGCGAGGGCCTCGACCCCGTGCTCATGCTGATGGTGGTCCTGACCTTCGTCGCCCTGCTGATGCCCGTGGCCGTGTTCATCGCCACCGCCGTCCGCTTCGGCGGGGAGCGGCGCGACCGCAGGCTCGCTGCCCTGCGGCTGGTCGGCGCCGACAGCCGGATGGTGCGCCGGATCGCGGCCGGCGAGGCACTGGCCGGCTCCCTGGTCGGACTGGTGTTGGGCGCCGGCTTCTTCGCCGTCGGCCGCTCCCTGGTCGGCAGCGTCAGCCTTCGGCAGCGCAGCGTCTTCCCCGCCGACCTCGACCCGGCACCCTGGCTGGCCGCCCTGGTCGCCGTCGCGGTGCCCGCGGCGGCGGTGGCCGTGACCCTGTTCGCGCTGCGCGGTGTGGTCATCGAGCCGCTGGGGGTCGTCCGTACGGCCAGGCCCGCCCGGCGCCGCATCTGGTGGCGGCTGCTGCTGCCGCTGGTCGGCGTGGGACTGCTCCTGCCCCTGGGCGGCCGCGGCAACGACCACGGCCGGTTCAACCAGTGGCAGGTCAGCGGTGGCGTGGTCCTGCTGCTGGTCGGAATCACCGTCCTGCTGCCCTGGCTGCTGGAGCGCTTCGTCGGGAAGGCCTCCGGCGGCCCCGTCTCCTGGCAGTTGGCGGTACGTCGGCTGCAGATCGACAGCGGCGGCGCCGCCCGCCTGGTCAACGGCATCGCCGTGGCCGTCGCGGGCGCCGTCGCCCTCCAGATGTTCTTCGCGGGCGTCGAGGGCGACTACACGAAGTCGACGGGCCAGGATCCCGCCAGGGCCGCCGTGGCGGTCATGGTGCACGGTGGGACGGGCGGCGGCATGGACGGCCTCGCCGGGCGGATCGCCGCCGTGCCGGGCGTCACCCGCGCCGTTCCGCTGACCTCCACGCAAGCGGCCCATCGGATGCCCGCGGAGGAGGAGACGGTCCAGATGACCATCGGCACCTGCGACGCGCTCGGAGAGGTCGCGGTGCTCGACTCCTGCACGGACGGCGACGCCTTCCTCCTGACCGCCTCCGCCTCCGCCTCCGGGGACGGCTTCTACGGGGGCACGGCCCGGGCCGGCGACGAGCTGTTCATCGGCGACGTGCGGTGGACCGGGTCCGCGACGGCCGACGACCCCGCTCCGGCGAAGTGGACGGTTCCGGCGGGCACCCGCGCGGTCCCCGGCCGGGAGGACCCCACCGGAGCGCTGCGCAGCGGCCTGCTGGTGACCCCTTCGGCCGCACCGAAGGAGCTTGGCGACTTCGCGGACATGCGGATCTTCGTCCAGGTCGACGAGTCCGGTCCGGACGTCCTGGACCGGGCGCGCAACGCCGTCTTCGCCTCCGATCCGCTGGTCACGGCGATGACGCTGCGGGAGCACCAGCAGGCCGCCGGCTTCTCCTCGGTGCGCACCGGGCTGTTCTTCGGGGCGGCCGCCGTACTGGTCCTGATCGGTGGGAGCCTGTTCGTCTCCCAGCTGGAGCAGCTGCGCGAGCGGCGGAAACTGCTGTCCTCCCTGGTCGCCTTCGGCACCAGGCGGTCCACGCTGAGCCTGTCGGTGCTGTGGCAGACGGCCGTGCCGATCGCGCTGGGCCTGCTGCTGGCGGCCTGCGTGGGCGTCGGGCTGGGAGCCGTCCTGACGTCGATGGCCGCCCAGCCGGTCCGCGTCGACTGGCCCTCGGTGCTGGGGATGACCGGGGTCGGTGCGGGCGTGGTGGCCGCCGTGACCCTGCTCAGCCTGCCGCCGCTGCTGCGTCTGATGCGCCCGGACGGCCTGCGTACGGAGTGACCCGTACGCCCCGGCGCCCCGTTCCCGGTGGCCCGCTCCCGGTGGCCCGGCGACCGCGTCAGTCGGTGGGCCACACGGGGAGCGGGCGTACGGCTTCACGCAGGGCGGCGGCGATCGCCGCGAACTCCTCCTGGCGGGCGGTCCCCGTACGCATGGCCAGGGCGATCCGCCGCGAGGGCGCCGGTTCGGCGAAGCAGCCGGTGGAGAGGTATTCGTTGCGGGCGGTCTCCAGTCGCAGCGCGGTGCGCGGCAACAGCGTCACCCCCAGTCCCCCGGCGACCAGTTGTACGAGCGTGGACAGTCCGGCGGCGGTCGTGGTGACGTCCGCCCCGGTGGTCCGTCCGGCCTCCCGGCAGATGTCGAGGGCCTGGTCCCGCAGGCAGTGCCCCTCGTCGAGCAGCAACAGCTGGAGGTCGCGCAGCTCGTCGAGCGGGATGTCGCGGCGGCCGGCCAGCGCGTGCTCCCGGGGCGCGAGCAGCACGAAGTCCTCGTCGAAGAGCGGCAGTTCGGTCACTCCGGGGACGCCGAGCGGCACCGCCAGCAGGAGCAGGTCCAGGCGCCCGCCCGCCAGCCCCTCCACCAGCGAACCGGTCTGCTCCTCGTGCACCTGGAGGTCCATCCGCGGGTAGCGCCGGTGGAACAGCCCCAGCACGGTCGGCAGCAGGTAGGGCGCCACGGTGGGGATCACCCCCAGCCGCAGCGTCCCGGTGAAGGGGGCCCGCACCGCCTCGGCCTCCTCCAGCAGCCCGCCGACGGCGTCGAGCACCACCTGGGCCCGGGCGGCGATCCGCTCTCCCGCGGGGGACAGCAGCACCTTGCGGGTGGTGCGCTCCAGCAGTTGCACGCCGAGGGCCTCCTCCAGCGCCGAGACGGCACCGGAGAGCGCCGGCTGGCTCATACCGATGGCCGCGGCGGCGTCGCGGAAGTGCAGGTGCTCGGCGACCGCCGCGAAGGCGCGCAGCTGAGCGAGGGTCGGCTGCTTCGCTCCCCTATTACCGACAGCCACTGATAGGTACCTCCGATCACCCGAAGCAAGACTAGCTATTTCCATAATCAATGCAGGCTGTGCCAGCATGTGAGACACGTCCAACCCCATTGGAAATCCCCCAAAAGGGGTCTTTTCCTCTTGAACAAGGAGAGCGCGTGCTCACTGTTGGTGACAAGTTCCCCGCCTTCGACCTGACCGCCTGCGTCTCGCTCGAGGCCGGTGCCGAGTTCGCGCAGATCGACCACAAGACCTACGAGGGCAAGTGGAAGGTCGTCTTTGCGTGGCCTCTCGACTTCACCTTCGTGTGCCCGACCGAGATCGCCGCCTTCGGCAAGCTGAACGACGAGTTCGCCGACCGCGACGCGCAGGTCCTCGGCTTCTCGCTCGACTCCGAGTACGTGCACCACGCCTGGCGCAAGGACCACGCCGACCTGCGTGACCTGCCCTTCCCGATGATGTCGGACATCAAGCGCGAGCTCTCCGCCGAGCTGGGCATCCTCGGCGAGGACGGCCTGCCGATGCGCGCCGTCTTCATCGTGGACCCGAACAACGAGATCCAGTTCTCGATGGTGACCGCCGGCTCCGTGGGCCGTAACCCCAAGGAGGTCCTGCGGGTCCTCGACGCCCTGCAGACCGACGAGCTGTGCCCGTGCAACTGGAACAAGGGCGATGCCACGATCGACGCCGGCGCGCTGCTGGCCGGTGAGTGACGGATGTCCCTCGACTCCCTGAAGGCGTCCGTCCCGGACTTCGCCAAGGACCTGAAGCTGAACCTCGGTTCGGTCATAGGCAACAGCGACCTCCCGCAGCAGCAGCTGTGGGGCACGGTCCTGTCCTGCGCGATCGCCGCCCGCTCCCCGCGCGTCCTGCGTGAGCTGGAGCCGGAGGCGAAGGCGAACCTCTCGCCGGAGGCGTACACCGCCGCCAAGTCCGCTGCCGCGGTCATGGCGATGAACAACGTCTTCTACCGCACGCGCCACCTGCTCTCCGACCCGGAGTACGGCAACCTGCGCGCGGGCCTGCGGATGAACATCATCGGCAACCCGGGCGTGGAGAAGGTCGACTTCGAGCTGTGGTCCCTCGCGGTCTCCGCGATCAACGGCTGCGGCCAGTGCCTGGACTCGCACGAGCAGGTCCTGCGCAAGGCGGGCGTCGACCGCGAGACGGTCCAGGAGGCCTTCAAGATCGCCTCGGTGATCCAGGCCGTGGCGGTCACCCTCGACGCCGAGGCCGCCATCGCCGGCGAGTGACAGCCGCCCCGTACGACGCCAGGGCCCCGCGACCGGAAACGGTCGCGGGGCCCTGGCGTCTTCGGTCGTCGGCGTCGCCCGACGGCCCGCCCCGCCGCGTCCGGCTCGGGAGGGGACCGGCGCGTGCCCTACTCCTTGAGTGCCGCCAGCAGCGCGCGGGCGTCCTCGATCATCGCCGCCTGCAGCTCGGCCCCATCGGCCGGGGCGTTCGAGCGGTCGACGGTGGTGTAGGCCTCGATCGTGAACACCGCTCCGCCGTCCAGCACCTTGAGCCGGACGAGCGTCTCCCCGGGAGCCGAGAAGAACACGGCGCGCTCACCGAGACCCTGCACCGCCTCGTTGCGCCCCTCACCGATCGCGGCGACGAGCCCGAGCGGCGGTGCGTCGAACTCCGCCGCGGGATCGGTCTTCCGGTGCAGGTCCACCTGCACCCGTACCGTGAGGGTGGACACGATCTCGCCGTTCTGCAGGTTGCAGATGGCCCCGCGCACGGCCGGATGTTCGCTCTCCTTGTTCACCGGCCGGTAGCCGTGCAGATCTCCCCCGATCCTGCTCAGCGCCCGCGCCTCGAAGTCCTGGCACAGGTTCTTCGTCGCCCGGTACGCGACCTCCGGCGCGGCCAGCCGGTCCCCCAGGGCGAACAGCCCGCCCGCCCAGACCGCGGAGGCGACCACGGCCCCGCCCAGCGCCCACAGCCACGGCCGCCGCACCCCCGGGCCGTCCGCCTCCCATCCCTCCGCCTCCGGCCCGTGCGGCGCGAGCCGTTCCGCCGGCCGTGCCGCCCGGTCGGCCTCCCAGCCGCCTTCGAGCTCCGGATCGCTGATCATCCCCGTCCCCCCGTTCGTTCCCGCTCCCCCGAGCGCCGTCGGTAGCGCCCCGGCGTATTCGATCATGACATCCCGACCGCGGCCTACGGCCGGGAGTGTTCCGCGTCGCCGTCGGGCACCACGCCCAGCGCCGTCGACCCGTGCGGCGCGGGGCCCACCATCCCGGCCCCGAGGTGGTGCTGGTCCCGCGAGTACGCCTTCAGGTAGCCCACCACCGTGTTGGTGACGGCCACCAGCGGAACGGCCACCACCGCCCCGCCGATGCCGGCGATCATCCCGCCGGCCGCCACCGCGAGCACCACCGCGAGCGGGTGGACCCGTACCGCCCGACCGAGGATGAAGGGCTGGAGCACGTGCCCTTCGATCTGCTGCACCGCCAGGACCACCAGCAGCGTCATCAGGGCGGTGAACACCCCCTGGGTCACGAGCGCCACGACCACCGCGAGGGCTCCCGAGATCACCGCGCCGACCAGCGGGATGAAGGCGAACAGGAAGATGAAGACGGCCAGCGGCACCGCCATCGGCACGTCCAGGAAGTAGAGCCCGAGGCCGATGAAGATGGCGTCGATGAGCGCGACGATGACCGTGCCGCGCACGTACGCGGTCAGCGTGCGCCAGGCGCGCGGACCGGCGCCGGCGACACCGGCGCGGGCGGCCGCGGGGACCAGGCCGAGCGCCCAGTTCCAGATGCGCTTGCCGTCGTAGAGCAGGAAGAGGGTCGAGAACATCGCGAGCAGCATGCCCGTGAGGATCTCGACGAGGACGGTCACGCCCTGGAGTCCGGCGGAGGTGATCTGCTCGGTGTTGGTGCCGATGGTCTCGCTGAGGTTCTTCGCGATGTCGTTGATCTGCTTCTCGGTCACGTGGAACGGACTGTCCAGCGCCCAGAGTTTGAGCTCGTTGATGCCGTCGCGGACACGGTCGGAGAGGTCGTCGAGGTTCTCCATGACCTGCCAGACCACGAACCAGCCGACCAGCCCGATCACGACGAAGCCGAGGACCGCCGTGACGGCCGTGGCCAGACCGCGCGGCAGGCCCAGTCTGCGCAGTCGGACGACGAAGGGCTGGAGCATCGCGGTGACGAGCATGGCCGCCGCGAAGGCGAGGACGACCAGGCGGACTTCGCTGATCACCTTCATCAGCACCCAGAGCATCCCGGCGAGCAGCAGCAGCCGCCAGCTGGCCTCGGCGGCGACGCGCATCCCCCATGGGACCACGCTCGCCGGATCGGGCCGCTCGGGGCGCCGGTAGGGTTCGAGGCCGGCCGCCGGTACCACGGGCGCCCCCGCCGGGGCGTCGGACGGCACCGGAGCCGCCGGCACCGCCGGGGCCCGCCGTGCCGGTTCGGGCAGGTCGCCGCCGGACTCGGCCTCGACCTCCGCGCGCCGCTCGTTGAGCCGCGCCTGCATCGCCGTCAGCCTGTCGCCCAGCCGGCCGAGCCAGCCGTCCCTCTTCGCCATGTCGCTTCCTTCCCCCGCCCCCCGTCTACGGGCACACCCCGACGACCGTACACGCGGGGAGCCCCGCACCGTACGACGGTGCGGGGCTCCCGGAGGTTGAGCGGTGGGGCCGCGAGGCGGCGGCGGCCGTCAGTACCAGCCGTTGGCCTGGTGGAAGCTCCAGGCCCCGCAGGGGCTGCCGTAGCGGTCTTCCATGTAGTTCAGGCCCCACTTGATCTGCGTGGCGGGGTTGGTGCGCCAGTCCGCGCCGGCCGAGGCCATCTTCGAACCGGGCAGCGCCTGGACCAGACCGTAGGCCCCGGAGGACTTGTTCACGGCCAGGTAGTTCCAGGTGGATTCCTGGTTGATGATGTTCGAGAAGCACTGGAACTGGCCGGCCGGGACCATCTGCTGTGCGATGGCCTTGACCTGAGCGACCGTGTAGGAGCTCTGCACGGCGAAGTCACCGGCGTCGCGGGCGGCGGAACGGCTGGCGACTTCCTTCGCCTCGCGTTCCTTCCTCGCCTTCTCGTCGGCCGCCTTCTGCGCCTCGGCCTTCTTGGCCTTGGCGTCCTCGGCGGCCTGGAGGCGTGCGGCCTCCTCCGCCGAGCGCTTGGCGTCGACGTCGGCGGCGTACGCGATGATGTCGGCCTGCTGCGTCAGGGACGCGCTCTGGACCTCCGCCTGGTCGCCGACCGGGATGTCCGCGAGGAGGGTCGCCCCGGACGCGGTCGTCTCAAGATCGTTCGTGGGGTCGCCGGTGGCAACGCCCACGACTGCGCCGACGGTGGTGACCGCGGTGGCCGAAGCCACTGCGAACCCCCGGACCGAGATCCGGCTCACACGGTGTCCTTCCAGCAGCGTCCGCAGTGACCACGCGGCGCAAAAGTGCCCTCGACTCTGGCCTCCGTGGTGCGACGGTCACTGGAGGCGCGGGCCCGTGGGCAACTCCCCTGCGGGGGCTGCCGCGTGAAGCTCCGGGCGGCATACGGCCATCGGCTGTGGAGTTGTGGTGCTGCGCGTACCTCACGGGAGATACAGGTGTGCCGTATGCGGGGCCTGACGGAAACCAGACTCTGCCGGACCTCGACGCCGCAAGGCAATTCTCCGTTGCGTGGGAAAGGTCACACCTGGCATCTCGCCGTCGTTTTCCTCAAAGGGCTATGCGGCACGACGCCGCCCGGCTAGGCTTCTCTGCCTTTGCCGGGCGGCGTCAACTCACCTTCCGCTATGAGGTTTTTGACCGATTCGACGGCCCGTCGGACGGGGGCGCCTGCTCACCCCGCCTCAGAGGGTCTCCAGCATCTCGGTGACCAGAGCGGCGATCGGGGAGCGCTCGGATCGCGTCAGCGTGACGTGCGCGAAGAGAGGATGCCCCTTCAGCTTCTCCACCACGGCGACCACTCCGTCGTACCGGCCGACCCGCAGGTTGTCCCGCTGGGCGACGTCGTGGGTCAGAACGACCCGCGAATTGGCCCCGATCCGGGACAGAACGGTCAGCAGGACGTTCCGTTCGAGCGACTGCGCCTCGTCCACGATCACGAAGGCGTCGTGGAGCGAGCGGCCGCGGATGTGCGTGAGCGGCAGGACCTCCAACATCCCGCGGTTCAGCACCTCCTCGATGACCTCGCGGCCGGCGACCGACGAGAGCGTGTCGAAGACGGCCTGAGCCCAGGGGCTCATCTTCTCGGAGGCGTCGCCGGGCAGATAGCCGAGGTCCTGGCCGCCCACCGCGTACAGCGGCCGGAAGACCATCACCTTCTGGTGCTGCCTACGCTCCAGCACCGCCTCCAGGCCGGCGCACAGCGCCAGGGCCGACTTGCCCGTGCCGGCCCGGCCGCCCATCGAGATGATCCCGATCTCGGGGTCGAGGAGGAGGTCCAGCGCGATGCGCTGCTCGGCGCTGCGCCCGTGCAGCCCGAAGGCGTCGCGGTCGCCCCGTACGAGCTTGACGTTGCCGTCCGCCGTGACCCGACCCAAGGCCTTGCCCCGCTCGGACTGCAGGACCAGCCCGGTGTGCACGGGCAGCTCCGCGGCCTCTGGTACGTAGAGCCGCTCCTCCGAGTAGAGGAGGTCGACCTGCTCCCCGGAGAGGCCGATCTCGCTCATGCCGGTCCAGCCGCCGTCGGTGATGGCGAGCTCGGCGCGGTACTCCTCCGCGATCAGCCCCACGGAGGAGGCCTTGATGCGCAGGGGGAGGTCCTTCGAGACGACCGTGACGTCGTAGCCCTCGGCCTGGAGGTTGCGTGCGACCGCGAGGATCCGCGAGTCGTTGTCCCCCAGTCGGAAGCCGGCGGGAAGGACGCTGGGGTCTGAGTGGTTGAGCTCGACGCGCAGGGTGCCGCCCAGATCTCCCAGCGGGATGGGGGCATCCAGGCGACCGTTGCGAACCCGGAAGTCGTCCAGCAGGCGCAGGGCCTGGCGCGCGAAGTAGCCGAGTTCGGGATGGTGCCTCTTTGCCTCCAGCTCGGTGATCACCACGATCGGGAGCACGACCTCGTGCTCGTCGAAGCGGGAGATCGCGTTGGGGTCTGCCAGCAGGACGCTGGTGTCGAGGACGTAGGTCCGCCTGTCGGGCAGGCGGCGCTTTGTGCTGGTCACCACGGAAGGACGTACCCCCTCGGAAGAGGTCGGGCCATGAAGACCGGACCGGTCATCGGCACCCATGCCAGGGCCGATTTCCGGCCCTCCACTGCGTCCGTGCGAACCGCACGTGCGTCCTGGTGCAAAGGGCCTCCCGGGCGGACGGCCCCATGCCGTCCGCTGAGACTCGACACCCGTGGATCGGGCATCGACCTGAAAGGGATATTCCCCGATCAGGCCAGGCCATGCCATGGCATATGACGGACGCTCGGTGAATCCCTGGTGAAGGCTTCGAGGGGAGGGGGAAGGTGGGGCGAAGGGGCACCGGAACGGCCGGAAACCGCTCGAAGGGGGCCTGCCGCCCGGGGCGGGCGCGCGGGACCGGCCCCACAGCACGCCCCTACACAGTGTCAGGTGCCGTAGCGCCGGTGACGGGCCGCGTAGTCGCGCAGCGCACGGAGGAAGTCGACCTTGCGGAAGGCGGGCCAGAAGACCTCGCAGAAGTAGTACTCGGAGTGCGCGCTCTGCCACAGCATGAATCCGGACAGTCGCTGCTCACCACTGGTGCGGATCACCAGGTCCGGGTCGGGCTGGCCGCGCGTGTAGAGGTGCTCCGCGATGTGGTCGATGTCGAGGATCTCGGCGAGCTCCTCGAAGGAGGTGCCCTTCCGGGCGTGCTCCAGGAGCAGCGAGCGCACGGCGTCGGCGATCTCCTGGCGGCCGCCGTAGCCGACGGCGACGTTGACGAGTATCCCGTCGATGTCGTGGGTGGCCTGCTCGGCCTCCTTGAGGACCGTCTGCGTCCCGGCGGGCAGGATGTCCAGGTTGCCGACGTGGTGCACGCGCCAGCGGCCGTCCGCGGCCAGTCCCCGCACGGTGTTCTCGATGATGTTGAGCAGCGGGCGGAGCTCGACCTCGGGGCGGTCCAGGTTGTCCGTGGAGAGCATCCACAGGGTGACGACCTCGACGTCGGTCTCGGTGCACCAGCCGAGCATCTCGGAGATCTTGTCGGCTCCGGCCTGGTGGCCCTGCTCCGTCGTACCGCCGGACGCCTTGGCCCAGCGACGGTTCCCGTCCAGGATGACGCCGATGTGCTTGGGCGCCGCGTCATGGTCGAGGCGGCCTTCCACCCGGCGTGCGTAAAGCCTGTACACCAGGTCGCGCAGCTTCACGATCTTCCAGCCCCTCCGTGCCTTGCCCCCGTGCGAAATGCGGTCCCTCCCCCGAGGCCGCCACATTACTGCGCGGTGGGATCGGGTACCCAACTCGGTCTGTCACAACTCCGTGATAGGGAGGACAACGTGACTGATACCAATCCCTATCGGGCAGAGCCCTCGCGCTACGACGCCATGGAGTACCGGCGCACCGGCCGCAGCGGCCTCAAGCTCCCCGCCATCTCCCTCGGCCTCTGGCACAACTTCGGCGACGACCGGTCCCTGGAGTCCCAGCGGGCGATCCTGCGGCGCGCCTTCGACCTCGGCGTCACCCACTTCGACCTGGCCAACAACTACGGCCCGCCGCCCGGATCGGCCGAGCTGAACTTCGGCAAGATCTTTGCGCAGGACTTCGCGTCCTACCGCGACGAGCTGATCCTGTCGACCAAGGCCGGCTACCTGATGCACCCCGGGCCGTACGGCGAGTGGGGCAGCCGCAAGTACCTGCTCAGCTCGCTCGACGCCTCGCTGAAGCGGATGGGCGTCGACTACGTGGACGTCTTCTACTCGCACCGCTTCGACCCGCACACCCCGCTCGAGGAGACCATGGGCGCCCTCGCGTCCGCGGTCCGGCAGGGCAAGGCCCTCTACGTCGGCGTCTCCTCCTACACGGCCGGGCAGACCGCCGAGGCCGTGCGGATCCTGCGCGACATGGGCGTACGCCCGCTCATCCACCAGCCGTCCTACTCCATGATCAACCGCTGGACGGAGGAGGACGGCCTGCTGGACACCCTGGAGGACGCCGGCATGGGGTGCATCTCCTTCGCACCGCTGGCGCAGGGCCTGCTGACGGACAAGTACCTCAAGGGAATCCCGGCCGACTCCCGCGCCGCCCAGGGCACGTCGCTCAACCCCGACCTGCTCTCGGAGGACGTGCTGCGCCGGCTGGCCGGCCTGAACGAGATCGCGGCCCGCCGCGGTCAGTCCCTGGCCCAGCTCGCGCTCACCTGGGTGCTGCGCGACGAGCGGATGACCTCGGCCCTGATCGGCGCGTCGAGCGTCCGTCAGCTGGAGCAGAACGTGGCCGCCCTGGCCGGCCCGCCGCTCTCCGGGGAGGAACTGAAGGAGATCGACTCCTTCGCGGTGTCCACCCCCGGCACGAACATCTGGGCCCAGCGCGGCTGACCTGCGAAGTCGCCCCAACACCCGCGCGGGGAACGGGTGGACAAAAAACGGGCCGGTCCGTGGGGGGGGGATACGGACCGGCCCGAGGGGGGGGTTCCACCATAACCCTTCGTAAAGCATGCTGCGTGCATCGGCACGCCATGACTACGCTCCGAAACCACCCAGCAGCAGTCCGGTGAGCGCCCCGGCCGCCATGAAGGGCCCGAAGGCGAAGCCCTGGTCACGGGTGACGGAGCCGCGCAGGAGCAGCGTCAGGCCGTACAGCGCGCCGTAGAGGAGGCCCAGGAAGGCCCCGGACGCCCATACCCCCCACCCGTACCACCCAAGAGCGACCCCCAGCGAGAGCGCCAGCTTGACGTCACCGAAACCCATGCCGGCGGGGTTGACCAGATGGAGCACGAGGTACGCGGCCCCGAGCGCGCCCCCGCCGAGCAGCGCCAGCCGCCAGGACCCGCCCGCGCCGGGCAGCAGGGCGGCGATTCCGAGCAGGGCGGCCGCCCCCACCGCAAGCGGCAGGGTCAGTACGTCGGGCAGCCGGTGCACGGCCCGGTCGACGAGGGCGAGCAGGACCAGGACCGGGGCCAGTCCCGCGTACACCGCCGCCTCGGGACGCACCCCCACGGCCGCCGCGATCAGGGCGCAGACCCCGCCGGCGAGGACGGCCGGAAGCACGGACCGCGGCCCGTACGCATGCGCCGGCCCCGACACGCCCCCCGGGGCGGGCGGCCCGGACGGCTCTGCACGGGCCGGGCGGCAGCGGGCCGGGCCGAGCCAGCCGCGCAGCCGGTGCCCCCGAGGGCAGTTCTCCCGCCACGGGTCACCGGGGTCCACGGACAGCCGGTAGGCCGCACGCGGCAGCAGCAGCCCGGCGGCCACGCCATACCCGGCGGCGAGAACGATCACGACCACACCCATCCGGCGAAGGTAGGCGGTCCCCTAGGGTGGCCGCCATGGCGCACTGGCATGACGGGCCCGCCGCGCTGCGGGTCGCGGCGGGCTCCGCACCGATCCCGCTGGAGATCGCCGCTTCCTACCGGGCGAGGACGCGCGGGCTGCTCGGCCGGGACGGGATCGACGGAGCGATGCTGCTGACCCCCGCGGCGAGCGTGCACACCTTCCGGATGCGGTTCCCGATCGACGTGGCGTACCTGGACCGGAACCTGCGCGTACTCGCCGTGGTCACCATGGCTCCCGGCCGACTCGGACTGCCGCGGCTGCGCGCCCGGCACGTCCTGGAGGCAGCAGCCGGCGCCATGGCCGGATGGGGCCTGGCGGCCGGGACCACGCTGGACGTGGACACCGCCTAGGCCGAGCTCGCCGCCGGCAGTAGGTTGGGGCGGTTGAGCTGGGGCAGTAGGGGAGCGGCATGACGGAGAACGCGCGGATCAAGGCGCTGGAGCAGATCATGCCGGCGACGCACGGCGCCGACGAGGACGTCGACTGGCTCGCCGCCGAGGCGGCCTGGGGGATCCGGTTCCCGTCGGACTTCATCGCGTTCATGGGCCGGTTCGGCGCCGGCTCCATCAACGGCGAGGCGAGCATCCTGCTGCCGATGCCCACACCCGGGCTGCAGTGGGATCCGGCCGAGATGGCCGAGGAGACGGCGAACGCCCGGCAGATGTGGGTGGCCGAGGGCGGCCGTTCGGCCTTCGGCGTGGATCCGGAGTCGATCATCGCCTGGGGCGTCACGGGTGGCTCGGACATCCTGTGCTGGCTGACCACCGACCCCGATCCGGACCGCTGGCCGGTCCTGGTGTGCGGTCGACACACCGCGGACTCCTTCGCCGTGTACCCGTACGGCATGGCCGAGTTCCTCCACCGCCTCTGCTCCGACGAGTTCGACGTGAGCCCGGTCAGCATCACCTTCTGGGACGGCGGCCACCTGAGCTTCGTGCACTGGCGCAAGGCGCAGCGCCGCTGGCAGGAGGGCCGCAACCCGGAGACGGGCGAGCCCGACCCGTACGCGGGCGAATTCACCGACTGACCGGGCGCCCCGCCACCTCCGCCCGCCGACCCGTCGACCCGTCGACCCGTCGACCCGTCGACCCGCTTCCCGAGGGGAAACGGGCTTTTCCTCATGTCTACGCGCGTCCACCGAGCCGACCTCATATCGGAAAACACCAGCCGGAAAAGATTCGGTTGGAGCATTCACCACAAGTACGACCCCCCTGGAAAAAACCCCCGCCCCACAGGAGAGAATTCCGGCCAACGGGCCATCGAGGGATCAGCCGGCTCGGAGCAACTCATAAGCAGCAACCAGACACAAAAGAAATTCAGGGGAATACTTCCGTGCGACGGAGAATTTTCGGCACGACCGCCACCGCGACCGTGCTCGGCCTGCTGATACCGCTGGCCGGATGCGGCGGCGGCACAAACGGGGCAGGTGACGGAGGGACGCTTCAGCTGATCGCCGCCGAATACGGCGACAGTCCGGCCACCAGTTCCAAGCCCTTCTGGGACAAGGTGACCGCTGATTTCACCGAGGAGAATCCGGGAATCAAGGTCGAGGTCACGCTCATGCCCTGGGCCGACATCGACCGCGAAGTATCCCGCATGGTCAAGACCGGCAAGGCGCCGGACATCGCGCTCATGGGCTCGTACTCCGACTTCGCCGCCCGGGGGGAGCTCTATCCCGCGGACGAACTCCTCTCGGTCACCGCCGAGGCGAATTTCCTCCAGCCGCTGGCCGACGCCGGTTCGGTGGGCAACACCCTCTACGGCCTGCCCTTCGTGGCGAGCAGCCGCCTCCTCTTCTACAACGAGGCGCTGTTCGCCAAGGCCGGCGTCAAGGGGGCCCCCAAGACCTGGTCCGACCTCAAGGCCGCCGCCAAGGCGCTCAAGGAGAAGGGGGTGACGTACCCGTACGCCCTGCCGCTGGGGCCCGAGGAGGCCCACGCCGAGGCGCTGATCTGGGAGCTCAGCAACGGCGGCGGCTACGCCGACAGCAGCGGCAACTACAGCCTGGCCTCCGACAAGAACGTCGAGACCTGGAAATGGGTCAAGGAGAACATGGTCGCGACCGGCTACACGGGTGCCACGTCGCCGTCCCGGCTCAATCGGGCCGATGCCTTCGCCGCCTTCACCCGCGGCGAGGTCGGCATGCTCAACGGCTATCCCTCGCTCGCCCACGAGGCGCGCGCCAAGGGCATCAGCGTCGCCACCACCACCATGCCCGTCTCGGACGACCTCGGCGTCGGGGAGACCCCGCCGACCGTCGGCGTGGCCGACTGGATGATGGCCTTCCGGCAGAACGGCAAGCGCGCGGAGATCGGCAGGTTCCTGGACTTCGTCTACCAGGACGCGAACCTGTCGGACTTCGCCAGCCGCTACCACCTGCTGCCTTCCACCGTGACCGCCTCGCGCACCCCGGCGGGCGGCGGAATCGCCGAGAACGACCAGCAGTTCCTCAACGCACTGCGCGGCGCCCAGCTCTACCCGGTCAACGACCCGTCCTGGGTGACGGTCAGCGACACCATCAAGCGCAACATCGGACGCGCCGTGGAACCGGACGGCAACCCGAAGGGCGTCCTGGAGGACATCGCCGCGCAGGCCTCACAG
The DNA here is from genome assembly GCF_000612545.2 of Streptomyces sp. PCS3-D2. Lineage (GTDB taxonomy): Bacteria > Actinomycetota > Actinomycetes > Streptomycetales > Streptomycetaceae > Streptomyces. The sequence continues at coordinate 2,807,031 of NZ_CP097800.1, forward strand.
GCCTCCAAGAAGCACTGAAGGCCCCGCGCCTCCCCGAAGTCCCGCACGACACGGGACCTTCGACCCGGGACGTGGACCGCATCATGCGGCACCATGGCCACTACGGTCCCGATCAGGGGCCGCGGCCCCGTCGCCCGCCGAGCACTCACGAGGTGCGCGGGGCGGCCGGCCCCGACGGGAGCTCAGCGCTGCTTCCCGTGGTCCTGGGAGAACGCCGTCCGGTACTGCTCGCAGCTGGAGTTCCAGCGCAGGGAGCCGTGGAGCGTCCCGTAGCCCGAGCGGGTGAGCGACCACTCCACCGTGTACGCGCCGGTGTCGCACGCGATCCGCTTGCCTCCCGCCACCTTCTCGCGGCCGGTCGCCGGCTTCCCGGCCAGCTCCTTGCGCACTTCCGCCACCACCGAGCGGTCCGCGCGGCGCAGGACGGCGTGCACGACGATCGGGTGCCGGCCCTCCTTGACCGTCACCGCCTTCTTCACCACGGTCGAGTCCGACACCGCCCAGGCGAACTCGTACGCGGGCTCCCACGCCAGCGTGCTGGGGTCGCCGACCTTGCGCTCGTAGTCCGGGGCGGCCGAGTGGCCGGGGCGGGTGACGGTCTTGTAGCGGACGCCGGGATGGAAGCGGAACTGCCCCTCCACCTTGTGCATTTCGTCGTCGGTCCACATCGACTTCATGGTCTTCTCGCCGCCCGCCGGGTCCTGCAGGTAGACCGCCGCCTCCGCGGCGGTGGCCTGCTGGACGAGGGTCGGGGCGAGGGCCGCGGCGGCGGTGGCGAGGGCGAGAGCGGCGGTGCGGGTGCGCTTCATGCCCGGACCAACGGGCCCCGGCGCGCGCCGGAACGAGGCCGCCCGCCCTTTCACCCGTACGGGAGTCGCCGGGCCGCCGCACTGTCCGATGATCGGCTTCGGTGCGGGCCGCACGTACCGGGGCCCGGCGACCGGCTCCAGCGGGCGCGAACCGGCCCCAGGGGCGCGGAACGGGCCAGGGGGCGCGGATCGGGCCCGGCCGTTGCGGATCAGGCCTGGCCGGTTTCGAAGCGGCTGATGCGGCCGCCGCCGGGGGCGATGGTGAAGCGCCAGGCGGTCCGCATCTCGCCCCAGGTGTCATTGCGGTAGTCGACGACGAGGGAGCGGCCCTCGTCGGACTCGGACACGACGTCCATGTGCCCCCTGGAGTCGAAGATCTCCCGGTCGACCCACGCGTGGAGGTCGCGGTCCGATCCGTCGTCGGACATGGTGGCGTCGGCGGTCAGCAGCTTCAGGAAGGCGTCCTTGTCGTGCGCGTTGACGGCGGTGACGAGGGCGCCGACCACGGGGTCGGACAGTTTGCCGGGGGCGATGGCCACAGGAGCCTCCTGGTCGGGCGTACGTTCGTCCGTGCCCGAACAGGTAACAACGCGGTCGGGTCCGCGTCGTCGACCCTCACCCGTTCGCGCGGCGGACGGCGTGTCAGGGGCCTCCGGGCGGGCGACGGCTCACGGGGTGTCGGGGGTGGTGCGGACCGGGAAGCCGGTCGGCCGGCCCTGGTCCGCGAGCCAGGCCAGCACCCGGTCGAGGGCCTCGACGGTTTGGGCGCGGTGGCCGCCGCCGTCGTGGAAGAGGACGGTCGGGCCGTTGCCGATCTCACGTTTGAAGGCGTCGACGATGGCGTCCGCGCCCGGCTTCTGGAAGTCCTTGGTGTCCACGTTCCAACCGAGCGGGCGCATCCCGTTCGCGGCGGCGATGCGGCGGCTCTCGGGGGTGAACGCGCCGCCCGGGGCCCGGTAGTACTCGACCTTCGCGCCGTTGCCCGCGGCCTCTTCGATGAGCTTCTTCGCGTCCAGGATCTGCCGTTCCTGGTAGTCGGCGGGCTTCTGGTCCATGGCCGTGTCGTGGTCCATGGTGTGGTCGCAGAGCCGGTGGCCGTCGTCGACCACCCTCTTGACGAGGTCGGGATGAGCCTTGGCCTGGGGTCCGACCATGCAGAACGTCGCCCTGACTCCGTACTTGTGCAGTACGTCGAGCACGTGGGGGGTCCAGCGGGGGTCGGGGCCGTCGTCGATGGTGATGTTGACGGCGGTGTCGCCGTTCTCCGAGGCGTGGGCTATGCCCTCGGGTATCGGCTGTCGCGCCCCCGGCCGGCCCGCCCGGCCGTGGCCGGGGTCGTCGTTCCCGCCCGGCAGGGCCGCGTTCCGCCGGGTGGCCGCGCCGGCGCTGCCCGGCTCCGCGAGGGTCGACACTCCCCAGACCGTCGCCGCCGCGACCGCGGCCGACACGACGACGACCGCTCCGGCCCGGACACCCTTCTTGTTCGTGTACGTCGAGACACCCATGAACCGTCCACTCCCCCGTCCGCCGCGCGAGCGTTCCGTGGATCAGGACGCCCGTACCCGTACGGGAGTTCCCATCGAATCGTCCTTAAATTCCCCGTACCGGAACCGACAGGATGGTTGGGACTGATGGGGCCTATAGGACCGATGGGACTCCGCCCCTTGATCACCCGCCGTTCCTTCCCGGACGGACACGGCAGAAAACGCGCGGCCCCGCCGGACAGGTACGTCCGACGGGGCCGGGTTCGTGCGCGGCGGGGTCAGTGCGCCAGCGACTGCTGGGCCGCGGGGGCGGACTTGGCATCAGCCGGGGCGGACCCGGCATCGGTGGAGGCCGGACCGGCACCCCGGAGCGGGACCTCCTTGACGAACCAGGCCGCCAGGAAGCCCAGTACGGCGACGGCCGCGCCGAGCAGGAACGCGGAGTGCGTGCCGGCGGCTACCGCGTACTGGTAGGCCTCCCGTACCGCCTCCGGCAGCCGGGCCAGGCTCGCCGCGTCCAACTGGGCCGAGCCCGCGGCTCCGGCGGCCTCCGGGCCCAGGCGCTCGAACATGGTGTCCGTGACCCGGGAGGTGAAGAGGGAACCCATCAGGGCCACGCCGAAGGAGCCGCCGAGCGTACGGAAGAGGGTGGCCGACGACGACGCGACGCCCATGTCCTTCATGTCGACGCTGTTCTGTGCGACCAGCATGGTGATCTGCATCAGGAAGCCGAGCCCTGCACCGAGGATGGCCATGTAGAGGCCGGAGACGAGGCGGGTGGTGCCGGTGTCCATGGTGGCGAGGAGGAACATGCCGACGACCATGAGCGCGCCGCCGGCGATCGGGAAGACCTTGTACCTGCCGCTGTTGGTGGTGATGCGCCCGGAGATCAGCGAGACGACCATCATCGAGAGCAGCATGGGCAGGAGGAGCAGGCCCGAGTTGGTGGCGGAGGCACCCTGGACCGACTGCTGGAAGAGCGGGAGGTAGAGGACGCCGCCGAACATGGCGAAGCCGACCAGGAAGCCGATCACGGACATGAGGGTGAAGTTGCGGCTGCGGAAAATGTGCAGCGGCATGACCGGCTCGGCCGCCCTGGTCTCCACGTAGAGGAACGCGGCGGTCGACAGCACGCCGACGACGATGAGGCCGACGATCTGGGCGGACGCCCAGTCGTACTCGGTCCCGCCCCACGTGGTGACGAGCACGGTGGAGGTGATCGCGAGGGTCAGCAGCGCGGCGCCGAGGTAGTCGATCTTCGGGCGCTGCCGCTCGGCCTGCCGGGGCAGGTGCAGTACGGCCGTCACCATCGCCAGGGCCACGGCACCGAGGGGCAGGTTGATGTAGAAGGACCAGCGCCAGCCCATGTGGTCGGTGATGGTGCCGCCGACGAGCGGGCCGCCGATCATGGCGAAGGCCATCACGCCGGCCATCATGCCCTGGTACTTGCCGCGCTCGCGGGGCGGGATCAGGTCGCCGATGATCGCCATGACGCCGACCATCAGACCACCGGCGCCCAGGCCCTGGACCGCACGGAAGCCGATGAGCTGGCCCATGTCCTGGGCCATGCCGCTGAGCGCCGAGCCGATCAGGAAGATGACGATCGAGGTGAGGAAGGAGCCCTTCCGCCCGTACATGTCGCCGACCTTCCCCCAGATGGGGGTGGAGGCGGCCGTGGCCAGGGTGTACGCGGTCACCACCCAGGACAGGTGCTCCAGGCCGCCGAGCTCGCCGACGATGGTGGGCATCGCCGTTCCAATGATCATGTTGTCGAGCATCGCCAGCAACATTGCGATCATGAGGGCCATGAGGACGACCCGCACGCTGCGTGGCTTCACCTCCTGCGAGGCCTGCGCGGGCTTGCTTGTCTCCACCATTTCCTGTCCACTCCCCTGGGCACCACCTGCCGGAACGGCACTTACTTGCCGACCGGCTAGTTGACTACACTGGGGACGGTAGACCCGTCACTTGCCGGGCGTCAAGTAAGTAACCGAGGAGAGTCATGTCCAGCAGCAGTCCCCAGCGCCGTCGTGGCGACACGCGCCAGCGCATCCAGGACGTCGCACTGGAGCTCTTCGTCGAGCAGGGGTACGAGAAGACGTCGCTGCGCGAGATCGCGGAGCGGCTGGAGGTCACGAAGGCGGCGCTCTACTACCACTTCAAGACCAAGGAAGACATCATCATCAGCCTCTTCGACGACGTCACGCGTCCCATCGACGAGCTGATCAAGTGGGCGGAACAGCAGCCGCGCACCCTGGAGACCAAACGCGAGGTGCTGCGCCGCTACAGCGAGGCGATGGCGGCGGGCGCCGCGCTGTACCGCTTCATGCAGGAGAACCAGGCCACGATGCGCGAACTGAGCATCGGCGAGACCGTGAAGAAGCGGCTGTACCGCCTGGTGGAACTGCTGCGCACGGAGGACGGCCCGCTGACGGACCAGGTGCGCTGCGTCAGCGCCCTGTTCACGCTGCACGCCGGGATGATGTTCCTCCAGCACGTCGAGGGCGACCCGGAGGAAACCCGCCTGGCCGCCCTGGAGGTCGCCACCGACCTCATCACGCAGGCGCACCACGAGGATGCGTGACGCGCCGACGGCCACAGCCCCCTCGGGGCAGCACCCCTGAGCGGCGTGCCGGGCCGACGGCGCACGCGGACGAACCGGGAGCCGGGACCGGTTGAGGCAGGGCGGAGCGGACTCGGCCCGCCGGCCGCTCGGCGCACTGCCCGCCTGCAGGCCCCCTGCGCACAGGCGAGCCGTGCTCCGGGAGGGGCCGCCGCCGGAGACCGCTCAACCGCAGGTGCGTGGTCGTACCCACCACGGCAGACCGGGCGGCAACGCCGAGGCGGACGGAATTCCACAGTGCGTCGAGCATTCCAGGGGAATCTTCCAGGGACTCGATCCCCCGATTCGGTGGCGCCCGGACGCCGCAGGGTCAAGGCCGGGGCGCGGAGCCGGTCGAGGCGATGAAGCCCAGGAGGTTGTCGGCGTAGCGCTGCGGGGCGGTGAGGTGGGGGACGTGGCCCTCGCCGTGCAGGGTCCGCACCTGCGCCCCGGGGATCACCCGCGCCAGTCGGTCGACGATCGCCCCGAACCACGGCGGGCTGCCGGTGCCCTTGCTCAGCATCACCGGGCCCGGGTATCCGGACAGCCCGGCGAGGTCGACGGCGTTCCCGTCCGGGTCCCCCTGCTCATCGGCGGCGGTGGGGGCGTTGGTGACGAACGTCCGCCGGGCGGGTTCGGGCATCCCGTCCCACGCGCCCGAGCCGAACACGACCTCCTCGACGAACCGGCGCGCACCGGCCTCGGGGTCACCCGCACGTATGTCCGCCATGACGGCGTCGATGGGGGGCTGCGCCTCCCGCATCAACCGGTCCAGCTCCGGATCGCCGGCCACGACGGCGGTCAGGGGTGGCTCGTGGACGGCGAGGCTGCGCAGCAGTTCGGGACGCCGGGCCGCGAGCCCGAGTGCGACCGACCCGCCGAAGGAACTCGCGGCCACGTGGACGGGGGCGCCGACCATCTCGATGAGCGCGGCGAGGTCGTCCTCGTCCTGGGCCCGGGTGCCCTGGCCCGGCGGGCGCTCGCTCCGGCTGTGGCCGCGGCGGTCGTAGACGAGCACGCAGTGGGCGCGGGTGAGGTGCGGCAGCACGGCGTGCCAGCTGCGGTGGTCGGTCCAGGAGCCGTGGACCAGGACCAGCGGTTCCCCTTCGCCCTCGACTTCGTAGAAGAGCTCGATGCCGTTCACCCGAGTCCGCGCCACGCCTGTTCCCCCTGCCCGGTGTCCTGCCGGCCTCCCCCGCGGAAGCTTGATCATCTTCTCAGACGCCAGCCCTGCGCGGACGGCGTTCACGCATCCGCAGGCGGTGCCCGTCAGAGGATCCGGCGGTCCTCGGAGGCGATCGGGACGTCGTTGATGCTCGCCTCGCGGCGGCGCATGAGGCCGTCCTCGTCGAACTCCCACTGCTCGTTGCCGTGGCTGCGCCACCACTGGCCGGAGGTGTCGTGCCACTCGTACTCGAAGCGGACGGAGATGCGGTTGCCGGTATGGGACCACAGCTCCTTGCGCAGTCGATAGTCGAGCTCGCGCTCCCACTTGTCGGCAAGGAAGGCGCGGATCTCGTCGCGGCCGGTCAGGAAGCGGTCGCGGTTGCGCCAGACGGAGTCCTCGGTGTAGGCGAGGGCGACGCGCTCGGGGTCACGGCTGTTCCAGGCGTCCTCGGCGGCCTGGACCTTGGCGCGGGCGGACTCGTCGGTGAAGGGCGGCAGGGGCGGGCGGCTCATGGTGCATCCTTCCGGGCTCACGAAGCGGAGAACGGGCGTTCTCCGGAACTCCGACCCTACGAGAACGACCGTTCTCCCCGCAAGCGAAACCGGGCTACCCTGCCTTCATGGACGACGAAGAGGCCCGGACCCGGCTGCTGGACACGGCGGAAGAGCTGTTCTACCGCCACGGCATCCAGGCGGTGGGCATGGACCGCATCCGCGCCGGATCCGGCGTGCCCCTCAAGCGCCTCTACCGGCTCTACCCTGCAAAGGAAGCCCTGGTCGCGGCCTATCTGGAACGGCGCGACCGCCGCTGGATCGCCGCCCTGCGCGAGGCGGCGACGAACGCCGCCGAACCGGTCCCCGCCGTCTTCGACTGGCTGGCGCGGTGGTTCTCCGAGCCGGACTTCCGGGGCTGCGCGTTCCTCAACGCGTACGGGGAGCTCGGCGCGGCCGCGCCGGAGGTCGTCCGCGTCCACAAGTCCGAACTCCACGCCCTCCTGGCCGAATTGGCCCCGGTCGGAGCCCCGCCCACGCTCGCCGACCAACTACTGATCCTGGTCGAGGGCGCGACGACGGTGGCCGGCCTGAACCCCGGCCCGGAACCGGCCCACAGGGCACGCGCGGTCGCGGAGGTCCTCCTGCGACAGCAACAGTGACGCAGGTCAGTCACACACCTCACTGGGGGCCGTCACATTCGCCCGGTGGGATCCGTCAGTGCTGTGCGGCCGCCGACACGGCACGCAGACCAGGAGACCACCATGGACTCTCGACTCGACCTCTACGGAAATGCCGTCACCACCAGGTTCGCGAGGTGCATCAACTCCGGTGGCAAGGTCGTCTCTGACTCGCCCCTTCTGGCGGTCACCCAGGAGTTGATGAAGATCCCGGCGAGCCAGATCAACGGCTGCGGCTTCTGCACCGACATGCACACCAAGGACGCTGCGCACGCCGGGGAGAGCGCGCAGCGCCTGCACCTGGTGGCGGCCTGGCGCGAGGCGAAGGTGTTCACCGACGCCGAACGGGCGGCCCTGGAGCTGACCGAGCAGGGCACGCGCATCGCCGACGCGGCCGACGCGGCCGGCGGGGTCACGGACGAGGCGTGGGCGGACGCCGCCAAGCACCACGACGAGGACCAGCTGGCCGCGCTGGTTTCCCTCATCGCACTGATCAACGCCTACAACCGGATGAACGTGATCATCCAGCAGCCGGCGGGTGACTACCAGCCCGGCCAGTTCGGCTGATCGCGAGCGCCCGATCCGGCCCGGCCACCCCCGGCCCGGTCCCGCCCCGGCCGCTCGGGTGGGTGGGGCCGAGCCGGTCCCGGACGGGGCGCGCGTACTCACGACAGGCCTCCGGCCAAGGTCCGGGGACTCGCGGCGCAGCCCTTCCGCTGCCGGGCGCGCCGGGCACGGCCGGACGTCCAATGTGCCGTGTACGCAGGCCCGGTACGTGGTTCGTGCGCCGCAGGGGCCGTATGCGGGGGCTGGGTGGGTGGCTGGTAGAAAGAGATGACGTACCGACAAGTGGTCGGCCTTGGGAAGGAACCACGTGACCCAACCGTCCAGCGAGCAGCCGCAGCACCCCTGGTCGTCGCCACAGCAGCCGTTCGGCGCGCCGCCGCCTCCACCGTTCCCTCCGGCCGTACCGCCGCAGCCCGGTTACGGACCCCCGCAGGCGCCGCAGCCGGGTTACGGACAGCCGCAGGCGCCGCAGCCCGGTACGCCCGGGGCCGGGAACCCGTATGTCCAGCCGGGCTCGCCGTACGGCGGTTACCCGCCACCGCACCCCCTTCCCGGTTCGCCTGGGCAGCCGCCGGGGCCGGGGCCGGGGAAGCGGCAGACCGGACTCATCGTGACGGCCGCTGTGGTGGTTCTCGTCGTGGTGGCCGGCGGGGTGTGGTTCGCGGTCGGCCGGGGCGGCGACGACACCGGGTCGACCGAGGCCAAGGCGAGCCCGAGCGCCTCGGCGCCCAGCACGAACCCCAGCGAGAAGGCCCCGACCATCCAGCCACCGCCCGAGAGGTCGGAGACCCCCGCCAAACCGCCCGCCCCCAAGCCCACCGGGACCGGCCTCCAGGCCGTGTGGAAGACCTCCGGCCCTACGATACTGGCCCTCGGCGACGCGCACCTCGACGAGCCTGCCCGGATCAACGCGATCCTCAGCGACGGCTCCTCCGGGTTCGAATGCAAGGGGCGTTGGCAGAAGGACGAGAGCGGCGACTTCCTGGAGGTCGGACTGCTGTGCAGCCAGGACGGCGTCCGGGTCCCGGACAAGGACCGGGTCGGCAATCTCAGCCAGAACGGCGACACCCTGACCGTCGAGTGGAAGAAGGGCGCCAGCGGCTCGGAGTCCTTCAAGCGCTTCCGCGACCTGGACCCCGCCTGATCGTCAGGTGTACCGAACGCCCGGAAGAGCCTCATCGGCGTGGCGACGCCGAGCCTGGTTCCTCCCCGGGCCGACGGGGGTGCGGCACGCCATTTGCACGCTGTCGGCGCTTCTGTGCCTGCACTGGTCCGGGGAAGTCCCGTGGGGTCCGGAGAAGCGGTCGGTCCGCGTGGATGCGCGTCGGCGACATGATCACCGACGCGCTGATCCATTCGTTCGTCCTCGAAGTGTTCATCGGAACCCTGCGCGGCCGCCCGTGACGGGCTACCGGGCTACGCGAAGCTCACGCTGTGTGGGACGGGCTCGGCGAAGCCACGGGCCGCACCGGGGTCCAGGGTGCTCAGCGGCTCCTCGCAGCCCCGGTCCGCGTACAGGGTGGCTGTGCTGTTCGTGCCGTTGACCGCACTGGTCGCGCCTTGGAGCAGGAGGAAGCACTCCGAGCCGACAGGGTCGGTGATGTCGAAGTCGCCGTACTCCGGCGAAACGTAGCTGAACGTGCCCACAGCGGCCCCGGCGGAGGCCGGCAGCGTACCGACGAGCGCGAGAGCCCCGAGGAAGGTGGTGATGGTGTGGCGAAGGCGCATCACACCAGCGTGGCCCACGGCTGCGCCGAGCCGGCAGGAGAAACGACCTCCCTCACCCGTTCGGCAGCCGGTGGGGCAGCGTCGCCCAGGTACGGGTCCCACCGCCGGGTTCCCGGGACGGCCCGAGGCCCCAGTCGCCGCCGTGGTCGCGCACCAGTGCCGAGAACACCCGGAGCGTGGCGCGGCGGCGGGCCTCACAGAGCGCGGCAAGCCGGGGGTGGGTGTGGGTGGGGTGCGCGTCGTAGACGATGACGCGCAGCTCGTCGTCGCGGTAGCGGACGGACAGGTACAGCTCCCCGTACGGATCCATCCGCCAGGCTGAGCCGAGGAGTTCCGAGGCGGCCTGTACGGCTGCCGGAGCGAGGGGGTCGAGGGCGTAGGCGTGCAGGGCCGCCCGTACGGCCTGGCGGGCGATCCCGGCTGAACGGGGCGAGGCGGGCAGGGTCATGCTGCACGACAACCCCTCCGCGAGGGCTGCCTGACCGGCAGTCCCGGAATCCGGTGCGACCGGGCAGGCGGATGCGGCGGTGTACGAGTGGGGGTACGGGGTGAGCAACTTCGGCTCCCAAGTCGTCGGTGGGCACAGACGGTTCGGCTTCGGAGGCTCGACGCGCACAGGGGCTCACGAGGACCGTTCACAGGCGGCATGGGCGGCGGGCGTGGCTCGTCCCCCGGGCAGGGCCGGGCGATGCACTTCAACTCGCCTTGCGTAAGCGGTGCATCACCCACAGTAAGACATTAAAGTGGTGCCTGCACCACAAAATTCATGATGTCTGCTCCCGAAATGGACCACATGCGGGCCGGAGTGCAGACTTCCCACATGCCACCGAGGACGCTGCCGTCATATCGCCGGGCCCGACTGGGAGCAGAGCTACGCCGGATGCGCTTGAACGCGGGCGTGTCCGCCGAACTCGCGGCCTCACTGGTCGGCATGGACCGCGGAAAGATTCCCAGCATTGAGGCGGGCGCCCGGACCTTGAGCGCCGAGCGGTTGCGCACCCTGGTCGCCAGCTACGGCTGTACCGACGAGCCTTACATCGACGCGCTGCTCGGCATGGCCCAGCGTCGCCGGCGAGGGTGGTGGGATCAGTACCGCGAGCGGCTCGCACCGGGCTTCCTGGACATCGCAGAGCTGGAGTGGCACGCCACACGGATGCACACGGTGCAAGCGGTTCACGTACCCGGACTGCTCCAGACCGAGGAATACTCCAGGGCCGTCTTCAACGCGGTGCTTCCGCAACTCTCCCGCTTGGACGTGGAGCTGCGCGTGGCCCACCGCCAAGAGCGACAGGTCGTCCTTGACCGCCGAGATCCGGTTCGATACACCGGATATGTGCACGAGGCGGCACTGCGTATGCAGTTCGGCGGCCGACAGGTGTCGAAGCGCCAGCTCGATCGGATCTGCGAGCGAAGCACGGCGGAGCACATCACCATCAGGGTCATCCCCGTCTCTCAAGGAGCCTTCCCGGGAGCGGGGCACCCTCTGTTCTACGCCGAGGAATCGGTCCCGCAGCTCGACACGGCGCAACTCGACTCGGCCCACGGCCCGGAGTTCCTGCACGGTGCGGAGCAACTGGCCAAGTACCGCAGCCATCTGGCCTGGATGTCCGATCACACGCTCAGCCCCGAAGCTTCGCGTGATCTCATCCGAGACATCAGCAAGGAACTGTGAGAGGGGTCGCCATGCCGGACATCCGGTGGGAAGCACCGTACTGCGGTGAGGGAAACGCCTGCTATCGGATAGGGGTGGACGGGGACGGCAACAGCTACATAGCGGTGGCCGGCCAGGAGGACCGGCCGCTGACCGACAGCAGAGCGGCCCTCCAGGCCCTGATCCGGGACATCAAGGCGGGTCGGGCCGACCACCTGCTCGACTAACTCGCGCCCCGCGGGAAGGTGATCTCGACGCGGCGGTTCTTCTTGCGGCCCTCTTCGGTGCTGTTGTCGGCGATCGGGTAGTCCTCGCTGTACCCGCGTACGTCGAAGACGACGCTCGGGTTCGTCACGGTCTTGGCCAACTCGTCGTGCACGGCATCGGCCCGCTGCTTCGACAGCACCTTGCCGTGCTCGTAGCTGCCTTGGTCGTCGGTGAAGCCGAAGACCCGGATGCGGGTCGCCTTGGACTGGTTGATCTCGTTCCCGATGGCCTGGATCCGTGAGGCCGCCTGCGCGTTGAACACGGCGCTGTCCTCGGGGAACAGCACCTCGGACTGCAGCGCCATCATGACGGTCTCGTTGGTCTCCTGCCGTCGCTGCTCGCCGCCGAGGTCTTCGACGACCTCGGCGATGTCGAGCACCTTGACCGGGGCCAGGGTCCCGCCCTGCGGGATCTTCAGCCCGGGCGCGTTGGAGTCGATCGCCACGGGCGCGGCGGCGGACGGCTCCGTGCCAGGGGGTACGGACGGCTTCACGTCGTCGGCGTGTGCGGAGCCGGCCCCGATGACGGACCCTCCGGCGATGACGAGTGCAGAGACTGTGGTGGCGGCTGCTGCGCGATGGCGTGTGGTCATGGGTCACCCAGAGATTTTGACGGTGGCCGTGGCAAAGGTCGGGAGGCTGAATTCCACCTCGCTGGTAGAGCTCGGCGGTGCCGGGAACTGGGCGAAGAACGGGATCACCTGGCCGGCGTCGACGCTGGAGACGCCCGTCGTGCACAGGCACCTGGACTCCGTGTCCCGAAGCACGTAATAGCGCTTCTTACCCGCCTTGTCGACCAGCGTCGCACCGGCGACCGACTCTCCGGTCCCCTTGAGTTCGATGCCGCGCCAGGCAACCGTGTCCTTGTAGGACTGGCTCCCCGTGTTCTTCAGCTGCCCGGATACGGTGAGGAAGCCGCCCGGATCGCGCTGCACAGAGTTGATCTCCAACGCCATGCCGGCCTGTCCGGTCAGCGTGGCGACGACTTCGGTCGGCTCCGAGCTCTGCCCCTTGCTCGGTGTCGTGTTCTGGGAGGCCGTCCCCTGGGACGGGGCAGCCGCAGGCTTCTGAGGTTCACCCGACTTGCCGTCACCGCCACCACCGCACCCGGCCAACGTAACGGCCATGACCGCCGCACCCGCAACGGCCATCCCCCCACGGACCCTCACCATGCGCCGAATGCTCATCTATGAATGCTTCCTTGTCTCTCGATCCCTGTCAGCCGACGAGTCGCACGCTGAACAGCTTTCTGGTCAATGCCTTGAGCGAACCCGGCTTCGACGGGTCGAGCTTGACCATCTCCCCACCACAAGTGAATGTCACCGCAGCAGCGTTCGGCGTGGGAGAGGGCGATGCACCACCTGACGGCGCGGTGGAAGTAGGGGTCGGGGTGGGGCTCGGGCTGGCGACGCTCGCCAAGTGGCACCTCGGCTCGATCAGGGCCGTGGCCTTCGCCGTCGCATGCATGCCGTTGGTACCGGGAACCACCGAATCCCCCACGGTTCCGTTCGTCTCCACCGTGACGGTGAACCGCGGGAGGGCGGCCGCGCATGTGGCCTTCGCATCGTTCTTAGCCGCGAAGGCCTCTGCCGCTGCGCAGGCTTCGCCGACTTTGAAGAACCGCCCATCGACGATCTTTTTCCAGACACCGGCATCCACCGACGGAAGATCGAGGCCGAGGAGAACCTTGTCTCGGGCCTCACGCCCGGCCGCCAAAGCCGCTGCATCCGCAGCGCCTTGGGCGTCACTGCGCCTGACCGACGCCTGGCCCACCGCGAAGAACGCGAGCGCGGCGAAGAGCAGCCCCGCCACGACCACCACGTAGATGGGAAAGGCCTGCCCTCGGTCACGCCCATACGTGCCGCGGGTGGCCATTAGCCGGCTTTGATGTCGGTCACCGCCTGCTTGATCCGCTTGGTGATCTCCGAACCGACACCCGAGCCCACGATCGCCCCGACGATCACGATGACCACCAGGATGATCCCGAGGTATTCGAAGGCGGTCTGGCCTCGGTCCTGTTGGGCGTGGCGCCTGCGGAGCCTCGTCACGGCCGTGTCCGTCCACCCGTTCACCCTGATCCGCGCCTCCACGGCGGCCTTCAGCAGCATGTTCTGTGGCATGGGGGTTCCCTCCCGGGCCGGTACCGGTGTCGATCTGCGGACGGTACGGCGAGTCACCAGCCGTTACCAAGGGTCCCGGGACCCAATTACGGACCCACTGCGCACTCCGTCTACCCATGACCGGTCACTCCTGGACGGGCGGTTCCCAGCCAGCGGGCTATCGCCTCGCTGCGCGTCGCGCTCCCGAGCTTCGCGAAGATGCGGTTGATGTGGTTCTTGACCGTCTTCTCACTGATGAAGCAGGCTGCGGCGATCTGCTGGTTGCTCATCCCGGACGCGATCAGGTCCATGATCTCCACCTCCCGGGAACTCAGCCCGAAGACAACAGAGTTGTGCATCCGCTCCGACGACTGTGCCACATCGCGTTGCGGATGCGAAGGGGTCCTGAGCTCGTTCAGCAAGGCGCTCGCCGCCGTCGGGGTGAAGTGGGGGCGGCCCAGGGGGGCGTCGCGGACGGCTCTGAGCAGGTCCTCGGCCGTGAACTCGCCGTGAACCAGGTAGCCGCCGGCGCCCAGCAGCAGGGCCTCGCGGACGATGTCGGCTTCCCTGCTGTACGTCAGCATCAGTACGGGCGCCAGCTGCACCAGGTGCGGCAGCGCCGAGATCCCGTCCACCCCCGGCATCCGGACGTCCAGCAGGACCACGTCCGGGGCGTGCCTGCGGGTCAGGCTCAGGGCCTCGCGGCCGTCCTCGGCCTGGGCGGTCACCTCGATGTCCGTGACCGCGCCCAGGATGGCCGCGAGGCCCGCCCTGATGACCGGGTTCCCGTCGGCGATGAGCACGCTCAGCCGCGCCATGGTTCAGCCACCCCCGAACAGTGCGCCGAAGTCGACGTTCGCGCCGTAGACGAATCCGCACACGAGCAGGATGAGCGTGCCCGGCAGCATGAACATCGTCACCGCGAACGTGGCCTTGGGTACCGCCCGGGCGGCCCGGCGGCGGGCGTTCTGGGCGTCCGTGCGGCGCATGTCCTCGGCGATCGCGATCAGCGTCTCGACGATCGGGGAACCCAGTTCCTCGCCCTGTTGGAGGGCCGTCACGAACTGCGCGACCTGTTCGCTGTCGTTGCGCCGCCGCAGCTCGTCGAAGGCCTGGCGCCGGCTCACACCCATGTCCATCTGCTGGAGGGTGATGCGGATCTCGTCCGCCCACGGCCCCTCGTACTTGCCCGCCACCCGGTCCAGTGCCTGCCGGAAGCCCAGCCCCGCGCTCACCACCACGGCGAGGACGTCGAGGAAGTCCGGCAGGGTCCGCTCGATGTGATCGCGGCGGACCCGGATGGCCGACCACAGGCCGACCTCGATCCAGAACAGGCCGAAGGCCACCATCAGCAGGGCCGCGACCAGTTGGCCGTTGACCAGCATGGCGAAGGCTCCGGCGGCCCCCAGGGCCCCGTACACCGCTCGCCGGGCCGCGTACCGGTCGATGGTCAGGCCGGCCGGATTGCCCGCCATGTCGATCTGCCGGCGCTTGCGGGCCACCCGGGTCGCGCCCATCGCACGCAGGACGAGCGGCGCCCAGCGGATGCCGAGGCGGTCGACCAGCGATCCGACCGCCGTCGTACGGGTGGCACCGACCTCCAGGGCCAGCGCGAGGTCGGTGGGGAGCTTGACGTCCGCCCGGTAGAGGCGGATGCCGTGGAGGGCGCCGAACACCGAGAGGGCCGTGGCGAGTGCGAGGAGAAGTCCGGTCATGGTCCCGTCCGCCCCCTCACACGTCGATCTTCGACAGGCGGCGGATGAGGACGAAGCCCAGCGCGAAGAGGCCGAGGGCGACCAGGACGGCCGTCTGCCCGAGGAAGGCGCCCGTCATGCGGTCCAGCGCGCCCGGCATCATCATGTCGACGAGGAGCAGCGAGCCGAGCCCGATGGCCGGCACCAGGTAGGCCGTGACCGTGACCTGGGACAACTGGGTGCGGATCTCGCGACGGGTCTCCTTGCGCTGCTCCAGCGTCACCGTCAGGTTGCGCAGGCTGTCCACGATCGCGCCGCCGGCGCGGGCCGACAGGACGAGGGTGGAGACGAGGACGACGAGCTCCCGCGACGGCAGGCGCTCGGTGAGCTCTCCCAGCGACTCCTCGATGGAGTGGCCCACAGCGAGGCGGTCGGCGACCCGCGCGAGTTCCTCGCCCGCCGGCGCCTCCAGTTCCTCCGCCGCGATGCCGATGGCGGTACGCAGGGCCAGCCCGGCCTGGGTGGCGTTGGCGAGGATGCGGGCCAGGTCGGGGAGCTGGTTGATGAAGCGCTCCGTACGCCGCGCCCGCTGCCAGCCCAGGAAGGCGTTCGCCGCCCAGATGCCGATCAGTCCGGCCACCGGTCCGAAGAACGGGGCGAGGAGGGACGAGGCGATGAGCCAGACGCCCGCGATCGAGGCGAGCATGTAGACGAAGAACTCGCCGGGCGTCAGGTCCAGGCCGGTGGTCGCCAGCTTCTGCTCGATCCGGCGGCCGAACGCCGTCCTGCGCAGTCTGCGGTCGATCTTCCGGAAGCGGCGCACCCGGCCGAGCGGCTCGGGAGCGCCGCTCGCCGAGAGGCGTTCGACGAGGGCGGCGTGCTGGGCGCGGCCGGCCGCGTAGGCCTGGAGGCCGGCGACCGCGAGGACGCAGGCCAGCAGCGTGATGCCGAGGGTGAGGAGGATCAGTGGGTTCACAGGGCGGTCCGTGTGATGTGCGGCGTGGTGAGGGGGTCGTCGGGCAGCGCGACGCCGAAGGCCTGCGGGACGGGCTGGTTGTTCATGTAGAGGCGTTCGGCGATGCGGCGGGGCAGCGGGTAGTACTCGAAGAAGCCGTGGACGCGCCCGTCCGGCCCCATGGGCTGGGCGGCGAACCGGCAGACCGTGGTGATCCGGAAGGGTTCGCGGCCGGTGGAATCGAGGAGGGAGATCTCGGTGATGCGGCGCGAGCCGTCGCCGAAGCGGGTCAGCTGGACGATGACGTTGACGGCACTGTTGATCTGGTCCTGGAGGGCCTCGAAGGGGATCTCGACCTCCGACATGGAGGCCAGGGTCTGTAGGCGCGTCAGGGCGTCGGAGGAGCTGTTGGCGTGGACGGTGGCCAGTGAGCCGTCGTGCCCGGTGGACATGGCCTGGAGCATGTCGAGGGTCTCGCCGCCGCGGACCTCGCCGACGATGATGCGGTCGGGGCGCATGCGCAGGGAGTTGCGCACGAGGTCGCGGATGGTGATCTGGCCCTTGCCCTCCACGTTCGCGGGGCGGGATTCCAGACGGATGACGTGGGCCTGCTGGAGCTGGAGTTCGGCGGAGTCCTCGATGGTGATGATGCGCTCGCCCTCCGGGATCAGGCCGGAGAGGGCGTTGAGGAGGGTGGTCTTGCCGGTGCCGGTGGCTCCGGAGACGATCACGTTCGTCTTCGCCTGGACCAGGCCGGACAGCAGCAGGAGCATCTGCTCGTCGAGGGAGCCGAGGGCGATCATCTCGTGCAGGGTGAAGGCGCGCGGGAAGCGGCGGATGGTGAGGGTGGCGCCGGTCAGGGAGAGCGGCGGGATGATGACGTTGACGCGCTCGCCGCTGGGCAGGCGAGCGTCGACCATCGGATTGGCCTCGTCGACGCGGCGGTTGACGGTCGAGACGATGCGCTCGATGGTCTGCATGAGCTGCTCGTGCGAGGCGAACCGGAGGGGGAGCTGCTCGACCCGGCCGGCCCGCTCGACGAAGATCTGGTCGGGTCCGTTGACCATGATCTCGGAGATGGAGGGGTCTTCGAGGAGCGGTTCCAGCACGCCGAGCCCGAGTGCCTCGTCGACGACGCGGCGGATGAGTTGCGTGCGCTCGGCGGTGGACAGGACGGGGCCCTCGCGGCTGATGATGTGCCCGAGGACGCGTTCCAGGCGCGCCCGGCGCTCGGCGGGGGCGAGCGCGGACATCTCGGCGAGGTCGATCTCCTCCAGCAGCTTGGCGCGGTAGGAGGAGACCAGCCGGCCGTCCTCGCGCGGGCTGTGGCGGTCGTCGGGCGTGCTGACCCGGGAACGCAGGCTCATGGTCCGGTCACCTCGGGGTCGTCGTTGGGCATGACGGCTGTGGCCCTGGCCTCGTCGGGGTCCAGCCCGGGGATGATCGAGTTGACGCGGATGGTGGCGACGGCGGTGACGGCGTCGGCCGTCCTGCTCACGACGACGCGCGCGCCGAGCCCCTCCCTGACGGCCGCCACCCCCGCCGCCTCGCCCCGGCCCGGGTGCCGGGCCTCGACGCGGGCGGCGGTGCGGGCGGCCGTGTCCGCCTGCTCGTGGACGTACGCCACCCAGCCCAGCTGGATCCCGCACAGCGCGACGAACAGCAGGATCGGTAGGAAGCCGATGTACTCCAGGGCCACTTGGCCCCGGTCCGACCGGTTGCGCGGCCTCATGTCACTCGGACTCCTTCTCCAGTGCGGCGCCGCCGGTGCCATGGATCTCGCCGAAGTCGAGGCCCGGGAAGAAGACCGGGACGCCGAGGGTGACCTCCGCCCGGTAGATGTCCCCGGACTCCGTGCATTCCACCCGGGGGCCCCAGGAGTCCCCGATGTGCTCGTGCACCGCCGCCCGGCACGCGGCGTCCCCGCGCACCGCCCCCGCCCGGGCCGCCTCGTCCGCCGCGTTGCCCGCCAGGGAGAAGGCGTAGCCGATCAGTACGCACTCCCACACCGCCGCCACCAGGAGCAGGATCAGCGGTACCGTGCCGACGAACTCGATCGCCACCTGGCCCCGGTCGCCCCGGTTCCCGCGGGCCCCTCTCCGGGCGGGCTTGGGCATCCGTCAGCCCTCCCGGCCGCGGCGCAGCCGGGAGACCGTGCCCGCGGCGCGCAGGGTCAGGGCGCCGCCCGGCGGGGCGGGGGCCGCCGGGGTGTCCGGGGCGGCCAGGAGGCCGAGTTCGCCGGCCAGGGTCCACAGGGCCTGCTTGACCGTCGAGCGGTTGTCGAGGTCCTGGACGCGGCCCGCGTCGACCACGGCCTGGAGCTCCTTGAAGGCGGCCGGGACGGGGGTGCGGGTGGCCCGGGTCTTGGTGATCTTCTCGATCAGGGCGGGTTGGATCTCGGTGTGCTTGCTCCAGCGGTTGACGACCACCGCGGTGTCCTCGGCCTTGCGGATCTGCAGCCGCTCCCACAGCCGGACCATGCGTTTGGCGGCCCGCACCGCGATCACATCGGGCGTGGTGACCAGGACGGCGACGTCGGCCGTCTCCACCGCGGCGGCGTTGGCTCCGGTCGCCTGGGTCCCGCAGTCGACGACGACGAGTTCGTAGCGGCTGCGCAGGGCTGCGACGATGTGCCGGGCGGCCCGGTCGTCGACCTCCTCGCCGCGTTCGCCGTCGGCCGGGGCCAGCAGCAGTGCGAGCCCGGTGCGGTCCTCGTAGACGGCGTCCTGGAGCACCCGCGATGAGATGTCCCGGATGCCGGCGAGGTCGGCGATGGACCGCCGGAACTGCACGTCGAGGTACGAGCCGACGTCGCCGGCCTGGAGGTCCATGTCGACCAGCACGGTGCGCCGGCCGGAGGCGGCCGCGGCCAGTGCGAACTGCACGGCGGTGAAGGTGGTGCCCACGCCGCCCTTGGCCCCGGTGACCGTGACGACCCGGCCGCCCGGCCCGGTGAGGGCTTCGGCGTCGGCGGCGCCCCGGCCCAGGTGGCGGCGGACGCCCACGGACCACTGGGCGGCGGCCTGGACGCGGGCGGCGAGCTCGTCGTAGGACAACGGCAGGCCGACGAGGCCGCGGGCGCCGGAGTCCATGGCGGCGGAGAAGAGCGCCGGTCCGGCGTCCGAGGAGACCAGGACGACACCCACCGCAGGGAACCGGAGGGCGACTTCGCGGATGAGCTCCAGTGCGGGCACCGGGCCGATCCGCTCGTGGACGAGGACCACCTCGGGCAGCTCGTCGAGGGAGTCGACGGCGAGCCGGGCGAGGGTGTCGAGCAGTGTGGTCGAGTCGGGGACGGGGGCGGCGGGCTCCGCCGACGGGAGCTGGCTCAGCAGCGTGGAGAAGATGCGCGCGGCGTCCGGGTCGCCGACCGCGGGGAGGATGCGTGTGGTCATCCGGGCCTCACCTGTCCCCGTCGAGGGTGTACGTACGGTCGCCGGGGGCGGGCGCGGAGTCGGTGCCGGGGGCGACCAGGGCCAGGCGCACGTGCTCCGCGAAGGACTCGGCGTACGCGACGCGCTGGGTGTCCTTGGTGCTGAGGGCGAAGGTGATCGGGACGGCCTCGGCGGGGCCCCTGCGGTCGCCGTCCTTCTCCAGTGCGGTGAGTTTGCCGACGTTCAGGACCCGGGCGTTGGCGACGATGATCACCGAACGGGAGGGCTCGGTGTCCTTGGCGCCCTTGAAGGTGGCGATGATGTTGACCTTGGCGCCCGAGGTGATCTTCCCGGCGACCCCGGTCGCCGCGTCGATCATGATGGCGATCTCCTGCTCACCGGGCTGGAGCTGGGGCCGGTCGACGAACATGTCCGCCTGCAGCAGCGAGCCCTTCTTCAGGGTGGTGAGCGCGATCTTGTCCTTGAGCGCTCCGAGGTCGGTGACGGCCGTGGCGGACAGCCACCGCTCGGGGATCCTGATCTCCTCGAACTGTCCGGCCCCGAGCGGGCTGTACGGTGCTATGTCGGCCTTGGCGCGGTAGGCGACGACCTCGGATCCGACCTTGGAGTTGACGTCGCCGATCACCACGAGGACTCCGGCGAAGGCTCCCAGGGCGCACAGGACCGACAGGAGCAGCAGAATGACGCCGCGGCGCTGGCGTGAGTTCATAGGCCGTACTACCTCGCCGTTCTTTCTTCATTCGTACGTTCGGTCGTCGGTCAGCGTCTGGAGCGGCCGGTGCCCGCCGGCGCCGCCGCGGACGGCGGTGGGGCGGTGAGCGGTGCGGCACAGAAGCCGCATCGATCGCCGATGAGTTCCAGGCCGCACCAGCGGCACTGCTCGCGGCGGACCGAGGCGACCAGTTGGTAGAGCACGGACAGGTCGGGGATGCCGGCGGCGAACTCGACGAGCCGGGGAGTTCCCCACCAGGCGGGTGAGGCGGCCGGCAGCGGGTTCTCCATGACGCCCTGCACCTGCCAGGCGGGGGCGAGTTCCGCAGCGACCCAGTCGGAGGCGAGCTGGCCGCGCGCGAAGGTGAGGTGCGTGGCGAAGTCGGGGCCGGCGGGCAGGGCCGGGGCGGTTCCGTGGGAACCGCCGCGGTTTCCGCCGTGCGAGCCGCCGCGTCCGCCGCGGGACCCGCCGCGTCCGCCGCCCGCGGAGCCCAGCCTGGCCAGGTGCGGTGCCGGGTGGGCGAGTACCGCGAACTGCGCGCTCGGCGACCAGGACCGGGCGTGCGCCCCGAGCCCGACGGGCACGCGGACCCGGTCGAGTTTGGCGACCGAGCCGAGCAGGGCGCCCGCGTAGATGTAGTGGGACAGCAACCGGGCCGCGGACGCGATGACTCCGGGGCTGAAGTCGCAGACGCTGAGCTGTCGCAGCTGACGGGCCAGCAGGGCCGTTCCCAGCGGCGGCAGATCGATGTCGAGCAGTGCGATCCGGTCGGTTTCCAGGATGGCCCGCACGGTGTGCAGTCGCTGGACCGTGGGTCGCGGCAGCCAGGGCGGTACGAGGGCCACGAGGTGGCCGTGCCGTTCCAACAGCGCGCCGGTCCCGGCGAGCGCGGACTCCAGGTCGTGCTGTTCGGGCGGGTGCAGCAGGGCGGCCCCGGGTGTGTGCCGGTCAGGTGCCGGAAGCACCAGATCGGCGCTGGTGACTGCGATGGCGGTCGGCACGCGATTCCCCCCGTTCCCCCACGTTCTCCCGTACGTCCGGACTTTCGCGCGCTCGACGGGGACGCGTCGCAGCCGCGTCGCGCCCGCGCACCACGTGCGCGACCGCGGACGGCCGTCGCCCATCCCCCCGTTGCCCCAGCACCATAACCGCGTCACCCCTCGCTGGTCAGGGGCTTGGTGATTCCCGTGCGTAAGGCACCGGTCACAGGTGACGGAAAACCCGGACAACAGGGATCGCGCATTGAACCATTTCAAGCCACTTTGCGAAGACCCTTGACAGGGAGATTGGTCTGGACCAACTTGGCAGCGCACGCCGTGAGTCGGCCCCACCCCACACGGCCCGGCTCTTCCCTCACCACCACACCTCCCCCCACGGAGCCCACGTGAACCGCATACGCTCCCTCGCCCTGCCGATCGCCGTCACCGTCGCCGCCGGGGCACTGACGGCCCTTGCCGCCGGCACCGCACAGGCCGCGGACGTCAATGTCGCCCGCAACGGCGGCTTCGAGTCGGGCCTCTCCCACTGGTCCTGCTCCGGCGGGAGCGGCACCGCCGTCTCCTCGCCCGTCTACGCCGGGGCCGGCGCCCTGAAGGCCACCCCCGCCGGTTCCGACAACGCCCGCTGCAGCCAGACCGTCACGGTCAAGCCGAACTCGACGTACACGCTGAGCACCCAGGTGCAGGGCAGCTACGTCTACCTCGGAGCGACCGGGACGGGCACGCAGGACGTCTCGACCTGGACCCCCGGCTCGGGCGGCGGCTGGCAGAAGCTGTCCACCACCTTCACCACCGGCCCCTCCACCACCCAGGTCACCGTGTACACCCACGGCTGGTACGGCCAGCCGGCCTACGTCGTGGACGAGTTCAGCGTCTTCGGCCCGGACGGCGGCGGGGGCACCGACCCCGGCCCGGAGATCCCGGGCGCACCGTCCGGTGCCA
The DNA here is from genome assembly GCF_000612545.2 of Streptomyces sp. PCS3-D2. GTDB lineage: Bacteria > Actinomycetota > Actinomycetes > Streptomycetales > Streptomycetaceae > Streptomyces. Next base: position 2,829,272 of record NZ_CP097800.1, read on the forward strand.
CCGTCTCGGGCCAGAGCGCGAACGGACTCACTCTTTCGTGGAACGCGGTCGGCGGGGCCGCCGGCTACCACGTCCACCAGGACGGCGTCCTCGTCCGTACCGTGACCGGGACCTCCACCCCGATCACCGGGCTCGCGCCCTCCACCTCGTACTCCTTCCAGGTGAGCGCGTACAACAGCGCGGGCGAGGGCCCGAAGTCCGCGCCCGTCACCGGGACCACCACCGGCGGCGGCAACCCGGGCAACCCGGCCGTACCCAAGCACGCGCTGACCGGCTACTGGCAGAACTTCAACAACGGCGCGACCGTCCAGAAGATCTCGGACGTCTCCGCGCAGTACGACATCATCGCCGTCTCCTTCGCCGATGCCACCGCCACGCCCGGCGCCATCGCCTTCAACCTCGACTCGGCCGGCCTCGGCGGCTACACCGTGGCCCAGTTCAAGGCGGACATCGCCGCGAAGAAGGCGGCCGGGAAGTCGGTCATCCTCTCCATCGGCGGCGAGAAGGGGACCATCACGGTCAACGACTCGGCCTCCGCCGCCAACCTGGCGAACTCGGCGTACGCCCTGATGCAGGAGTACGGCTTCACCGGCATCGACATCGACCTGGAGAACGGGCTCAACCCCACGTACATGACGCAGGCGCTGCGCGGCCTGTCCGCGAAGGCGGGCCCGTCCCTCGTCATCACCATGGCCCCGCAGACGATCGACATGCAGTCCACGCAGGGCGGCTACTTCAAGACGGCGCTCAACATCAAGGACATCCTCACCGTCGTCAACATGCAGTACTACAACAGCGGCTCGATGAACGGCTGCGACGGCAAGGTCTACTCCCAGGGCTCGGTGGACTTCCTCACCGCGCTGGCCTGCATCCAGCTGGAAGGCGGGCTCGACCCCTCCCAGGTGGGCATCGGCGTCCCGGCCTCCCCCAGCGGTGCGGGCAGCGGCTACGTCTCCCCGACCGTCGTCAACAACGCCCTGGACTGCCTGACGCGGGGCACGAACTGCGGGTCCTTCAAGCCGTCGAAGACCTACCCGGGGCTGCGCGGCGCGATGACCTGGTCGACCAACTGGGACGCCAAGGCGGGTAGCGCCTGGTCGAACTCGGTGGGTCCCAAGGTCCACGGGCTCCCGTAGGCGGTACGTGTGGGGGTGGCCGGATCGGTTCGGCCGACGCCTGAGGTCCTTGACCGGTACATGCCACGAGAGGACGCTGAGCGCGTCCGCACGGCTACCCCCACACTCCCCACCCAGGAGAACGCATGCGGCTCCACACCCGCCGGAGGGCCGGCCTGACGGCGGCCCTGCTGGCGCTCGCCCTCGGCGCACCCGCCTACGGCATGAGTGCGACGGCGGCTCCACCGCCCAGCCCGTCCACCGCCACCCAGGACGAGGCCATCGTGCAGTACCGGATCCACGGCCCCTCCACCGTCGCCGACCGCACCGCGCTGCTCGGCACGGGCGTGTCCATCGACGAGGTGGACGACCACACCGTCGTGGTCAGCGCCGACCCCCTGCAGGCCGCGAAGCTGAAGGCGATCGGCTACCGGCTGACCCCCCTGCCCGGCCCCCCGGACCGCTCGCTGCCCGGCATCGCGGCGAGCCCGATGGACTTCCCCTCGGCGGACTCCAAGTACCACAACTACGCCGAGGCGACGGCCGAGATCAACACGCTCGTGGCCCAGTACCCGACGATCGCCTCCAAGCGCGTGATCGGAAAGTCGTACCAGGGGCGCGACCTCCTCGCGATCAAGATCAGCGACAACGTCGCCACGGACGAGTCCGAGCCCGAGGTGCTCTTCACCGCGCACCAGCACGCCCGCGAGCACCTGACCGTCGAGATGGCGCTGTACCTGCTCAAGGAGTTCACCTCCAAGTACGGCACCGACTCCCGGGTCACCGATGCCGTCAACGGCCGCGAAATCTGGATCATCCCGGACCTCAACCCGGACGGCGGCGAGTACGACATCGCCACCGGCCGCTACCGCTCCTGGCGCAAGAACCGGCAGCCCAACTCCGGCTCCTCCTACGTCGGCACCGACGAGAACCGCAACTGGAACTACAAGTGGGGCTGCTGCGGCGGATCCAGCGGCAGCAAGAGCTCCGAGACCTACCGGGGCGCGGCCGCCGAGTCGGCGCCCGAGGTGAAGGCCGTCTCCGACTTCGTGCGCAGCCGGGTGGTCGGCGGCAAGCAGCAGATCAAGGCCGCGATCGACTTCCACACCTACAGCGAGCTCGTGCTGTGGCCCTTCGGCTACACCTACAGCGACACCGCCCCGGGCCTGACCGCCGACGACCTGGCCGTCTACAAGAAGATCGGCACGAGCATGGCGGCCAGCAACGGCTACACGCCGGAGCAGTCGAGCGACCTGTACATCACGGACGGCACGATCGACGACTGGCTGTGGGGCGACCAGAAGATCTTCTCGTACACCTTCGAGATGTACCCCCGCAACGGCGGCGGCGGTTTCTACCCGCCGGACGAGGTGATCGACCGCGAGACGGCCCGCAACAAGGACGCGGTGCTCCAGCTGTTGGAGAACGCGGACTGCATGTACCGATCGATCGGCAAGGAAGCCCAGTACTGCGCGTAGCCCGTCCCGTGCGGCACGCGCCGGGACCGTGCCGCACGTCACCCGGACCGGGGGGACGCCCCGCCGCCAGGGGGGCGTCCCCCCTCCTGAGCGGCCGGGCGTCCGCCCGTCCGCGGGCGGACGTCAGCCCAGGACGGCGAGGGCGTCGACCTCGACGAGCAGCCCGTCCGGCAGGCCCACGTACACGGTGGTGCGCGCGGCCGGGGCCTCCCGCAGGCCCTGCTCCTCGAAGTAGGCGTCGTAGAGGGCGTTCATCTCCGCGAAGTGCGCCGTGTCCGTGAGGTAGACGCGGATCATCATCACGTCATCCCAGCCCGCTCCACCGGCCTCCAGCACGGAGCGGACGTTCTCCAGCGTCTGGAGGGTCTGCTCGCGCAGCGTCGGCCCCGCGGGGGTCGGCGGCCGGCCGTCGACGTGCGGGAGGAAGCCGACCTGCCCGGCCACCTGAAGGATGTTCCCCTTGCGCACGCCGTGCGAGAACCTCGCGGGCGGCACGGTGTGGGTAGCGGGGGTGATGGAGGTCTTCTCGGTCACGCTGTCTCCTGTACTCCTGAACAGTCCCTGCTGATGGCACCGGCGGTGCGCAGCACCTGCGGCAGCAGTGCGAGCAGCCCTTCCGCCGGGAGGACCACCGCGGGCGCGGAGACGGACAGCGCGGCGACGACGCGCCCGCCGGGACCGTGCACCGGCGCGCCCAGGCAGTTGATCGACTCCTCGTGGCCGCCGAGGTCGGTGGCCCAGCCCTGTTCCCGTACGAGGTCCAGCTCGCGCAGGAACGCCTCGGCGTCCGGGGTGGAGCGGGCGGTGTAGCGGGGGTAGTCGATGCGGTGGGCCAGGGCCCGGCGTTCGGCCTCGGGGAGGTCGGCCAGGAGCAGCTTGGCGACGGCCGCGACGGTGAGGGGGACGGGCCGGCCGATGCGGGAGTACATGCGCACCGGGTAGCGGCTGTCGACCTTGTCGACGTACACGACCTCGTCGTCCTGGTGCAGGGCGAGGTGGACGGTGTGCCCGGTGACCCGGTTCAACTCGGCCAGGTGGGGGCGGGCGACCTCGCGGACGTCGAGGTTCTCGATGGCCTCGGCGGCGAGCGCGAAGAGGCGCGCACCGAGGCGGTAGCGGCCGTCGGGGCAGCGGGAGACGAACCCGTGCCGGTTCAGGGTGCGCAGCAGGCGCAGCGCGGTGCTCTTGTGCACGCCGAGTTCGCCGGCCACGTCGCCGAGTCCGGCGGGCCCCTGGGCGAGCAGCGGCAGGATGCCGAGCGCCCTCTCGACCGACTGGCTCATCGCTCGCCCCTTCCCGCGGTCGCCGCGCCGCCGACTGCGGCGGCGCACCGGGCAGCGTTGACCCGCCGTCACCCGGGATGTTAGACAGCGTGCAGCGGTCCACGCAATGATCGTTGCAGCTTGTGCAACACACCCCCGGGAGGCACCCGCATGGCCAGCGCCAGCGACCCCGTCACGGCCCTCGCCGACGAGCCGGCGGACCACCGGTTCAAGGGGCTTCCCCCGGACGCCCAGGCCGACGGGCTGACCGTCGGGGAGCTCGCCGCCCAGCGCCGGGACCTGCACACCGGTGGGTTCACCACACCCGTCCTGACTCTCGACGCGGACGCGCTGGAACACAACCTCGCCGCCCTCGGCACCTATGCCGCCCGCCACGGCCTCGCCTTCGCGCCGCACGGCAAGACCTGCATGGCCCCGCAGCTCTTCCGGCGCCAGCTGGACCACGGCGCGTGGGGCATCACCGTCGCCATGCCCCACCAGGCCCGCGTCTGCCGCGCCTTCGGTATCCGGACGATCTTCCTGGCCAATGAGCTGGTCGACGCTCCGGCCCTCCGCTGGGTCGCCGACGAGCTCGCCTCCGACCCCGACTTCCGGTTCGTCTGCTACGTCGACTCCGTCCGCGGGGTCGAGCTGATGGACGCCGCCCTGCAGGGCCACGACGCCACCCTCGACGTCGTCCTCGAACTCGGCGCCGGCGCCGAGGGCCGCACGGGGATCCGCACCGACGCCGAATGCCGGGCCGTCGCCGAGGCCGTCGCCGCGTCGCCCGCCCTGCGCCTGGCGGGGGTGGCCGGCTACGAGGCCACCATCCCCGGCGCCGACGCCGACAGCGTCCGCGCCTGGCTGCGCCGGCTCACCGCGCTCGCCGCCGATCTCGACAAGCAGGGCCTCTTCACCGGCACCGGCCTGGACGAGGTCATCGTCAGCGCCGGCGGCAGCGAATGGTTCGATGCCGTCGCCGAGGTCTTCACCGAGATCCCGCAGCTGTCGCTGCCCGTCCTGCCGCTGCTGCGCTCCGGCGCGTACGTCTCCCACGACCACGGCTGGTACTCGGGCCTGACCCCCTTCAACCGCGTGCCCGAGGAGGGCGGCCTGCTCCCCGCCTTCCGGCTGTGGACCCAGGTGGTCTCCCGCCCCACACCCGGCCAGGCCTTCGTCAACGCCGGAAAACGCGACATCGCCTACGACCTCGGCCTGCCCGCAGTGCTCGCCGTGCGCAGCGCCCGTGACGGCGTCGAGCGCGCCGCGACCGGAATCCGGGTGACCAAGCTGTCCGACCAGCACGCCTGGATCGAGACGGACGCCGACGCCACCCCGCTGGAGGTCGGCGACCGGATCTCCCTCGGCATGGCCCACCCCTGCACCATCTTCGAGAAGTGGCCGCTGATCCCGGTCGTGGAGGCCGACGGCACCGCCACCGACTTCGTCCGCACCTTCTTCTAGGCAGCAGCCGGTGGACCTGGTCATCCGGGGCGCCCGCGTCGTCGACGGCACCGGCGGCCCCTCGTACACCGCCGACGTCGGCGTCCACGAGGGGCGGATCGCCGCCGTCGGCAGGCTCCCCGGGGGCCGTGAGACCGTCGACGGGCACGGTCTCGCCCTGGCCCCCGGCTTCGTGGACATGCACGCCCACAGCGACCTCGCCCTGCTCCGCGACCCGGACCACAGCGCGAAGGCCGCCCAGGGCGTGACCCTCGAAGTCCTCGGCCAGGACGGCCTGTCGTACGCGCCCGTCGACGACCGGACCCTCGCCGGGGTGCGGGCCGCGATCGCCGGCTGGAACGGCCCCGGCGACGACGTCGACGTCACGTGGCGCACCGTCGGCGAGTACCTCGACCGGCTGGACCGCGGCTTCGGCGGCGAGGGCATCGCCGTGAACGCCGCCTACCTCGTCCCCCAGGGCACCGTCCGCGCCCAGGTCGTCGGCTGGGGCGACCGCCCGGCGACCCCGGCCGAACTCGACCGGATGCGCGCCCTCGTCGCCGACGGTCTCGCCCAGGGCGCGGTGGGCATGTCCTCCGGGCTCACCTACACCCCCGGCATGTACGCCTCCGGCGCCGAACTGACCGCACTGTGCACGGTGGTGGCCCGGTACGGCGGCTACTACTGCCCCCACCACCGCAGTTACGGCCGGCGCGCCCTCGCCGCCTACGCCGAGATGGTCGACCTGGCCCGGGAGGCCGGCTGCGCCCTGCACCTGGCACACGCCACCCTGAACTTCGACGAGAACGAGGGCCGCGCCCCCGCACTGCTCGCCCTCCTCGACGCGGCCCTGGACGGGGGCGCCGACATCACCCTGGACAGCTACCCGTACACCCCCGGCTGCACCACCCTCGTCGCCCTGCTGCCCAGTTGGGCCAACGAGGGCGGCCCGGAGGCGGTCCTCGCCCGGCTGCGCGACGACGGCACGGCCGAGCGGATCCGCCACGCCCTGGAGCACGAGGGCTCCGACGGCTGCCACGGGGTCCCCGTCGACTGGTCGGCCGTCGAGATCTCGGGCGTCGCCGATCCCGCGTACGCCGCCCATGTCGGCACCCGCGTGGACGGCTGGGACACCGCCCGCCGGCTGCTGATCGGCGACCGGCTCGCGCCCACGGTCCTCCAGCACGTGGGCCATGAGGAGAACGTCCGGGCGATCATGCGCCACCGCGCCCACACCGGCGGCTCCGACGGCATCCTGCAGGGCGCGAAGCCCCACCCCCGGGCCTACGGCACCTTCCCGCACTACCTCGGCCGTTACGTCCGCGAGCTCGGCCTGCTCTCGCTGGAGGAGTGCGTGGCGCACCTGTCCGGCCGACCCGCCGCCCGGCTGCGCCTGCCCGACCGGGGCCTGGTCCGGGTGGGGCACCGCGCCGACCTCGTCCTCTTCGACCCGGACACGGTCGCGGCCGGATCCACCTACGAGCGGCCCCGTGCGCTGCCCACGGGCATCCCGCACGTCCTGATCGGCGGACGGTTCGTCATGCGCGACGGGCACCGGACCCAGGTGCTGGCCGGGCGGTCGATGCGGCGCACCGACCACGCCTCCCGGTAGGGGCGCAGCCTACGATGTCGCCATGGTCGCCTTCGCCCTCACCGCCCTGCTGTTCCTGGCGTTCTGTATAAGCGTCAGGCAGGACAGGCGCCGCTTCAGCAACGCCGTGCTCCTGGGGCTGACCCTCCTGACCGCCTGCTCGGCCCTCTTCCTCCAGGTGGCCAAACTTCCCTTCTGGGCGGCCGTCACGATCGCCGTGGTCACCTTCGCCTCACCGGCGTTCGGCATCCTGGCCCTGGGTGTCCTCCTCGTCCGCAACGGCATGACGATGGTCCGCAAGGAGGGCTTCCGCCCGGCCAACCTGCTGTCCATGCTGGCCGGTCTCGCGATCTTCGCGCTGATCGCGCTGCTGGTCCTCGTCGTCGTGGTCGGCTCTCCCGTCCTGGGCGGCATCGCCGGAACCCTCACCGTCGTCGCCGGCTACGTCTCCTTCGTCTTCTTCTGCTTCCTCGGCTACGCCTTCCTCTACGGCCGGATCAAGGTGCGCGGCGACGTGGACCACGTGGTCATGCTGGGTTCGGGCCTCGTCGGCGGGGACCGCGTCCCACCGCTGCTGGCCTCGCGCCTGCGCAAGGGCCGGCAGATCTACGAGGTCCAGCTGGCCCGGAGCGGCCGGCCGCCGGTGCTGCTCGTCTCGGGCGGCAAGGGCTCCGACGAGAAGGTCGCGGAGGCCCGGGCGATGGCGGACTGGCTGATCGCCGAGGGCGTGCCGGCGGAGCACATCGTGCTGGAGGACCGGTCCACCACGACCGAGGAGAACATGCTCTTCAGCCGGCAGATCATGGAGGCGCACGATCCGGCCTACCGGTGCGTGGTGGTCACCAACAACTTCCACGCCTTCCGGGCGGCGATGACGGCGCGCAAGACCGGCGTGAACGGACAGGTCCTCGGCTCCCCCACCGCGAAGTACTACTGGCCCAGCGCCACCATCCGCGAGTTCGTCGCCGTCTTCTGGGAGCACCGGGCGGTCAATCTGTCGATCTGCGGCCTGCTGGCCGTCTTCGGTGCGCTGGGCACGCTGGCCGCGGTCCTCGTCTGAGACGCGGACGCGGACGCGGACGCGGACGGGCGAGGTGCCGTGACTCCCCCCTTGGCAGTCACGGCACCTGTTCCCGGCTTCGCGCGGATCCGTCAGACGCGCTGCCAGAGCGCCGGGACGTTCGGCGGCTCCCATCCGGTCTGGGCCTGGTGCCCCTGGATGCAGCGGTAGGTGGAGCCTCCGTAGGTGACGGCGGCACCGGTCGCGTAGACCGTGCCGGCCTTCCAGGTGCCGCCCGGCTCCGGCTCGGGGCCGGGGCCCGGGCCCGGGTCGCTCCCGCTGACCTTGAGGGTCAGCCCGTACGCCGACAGGATCGGGTTCAGCGGCTGGAAGAAGGTGGTCCCGCCGCTGGAGCAGTTGCCGGAGCCGCCCGAGGTGACGCCCTGGGCCTGGCTCCCGGAGATGTAGGAGCCGCCGGAGTCGCCCGGCTCGGCGCAGACCGTCGTACGGGTCACGCCGGAGATGGTGCCTTCGGGGTAGGTGACGCTGGTGTTGTGCTGCTGGATCGTGCCGCAGTGCCAGCCGGTGGTCGAGCCGGACCGGCACACCGAGGCCCCGACCGGCTGCAGCACCGAACCGGCGACCTGCACGTTCGCGCCGCCGCTGCCCTTCACGTACGGGGTCGAGGTCCAGTTGGCGTTCGCGGCGACCCAGGCCATGTCGTTCCCGGGGAAGACCGAGGCCTGGAAGGAGCCCTGGGCGACCTGGTTGAACCCGCTGGTGGTGGTCCCGGCGCGCCCGCAGTGCCCGGCGGTGGCGAAGCCGTTCACGGTCCCCTTGGTCACGGGGAAGCCGACCGAGCAGCGGCCGCTGCCGTTCATGTAATAGGCGTCGCCGCCGCGCAGGTCGTAGAGCGGACGCGGGGCCTCGGCCGTACGGACCACCGTGACCAGGTCCGCGTCGGTACCGGTGGCGGCGAGCAGCCGGGCGGCGGCCCCCGCCTCGGTCTCCTCGACGACGAGCGTGTTGGAACGCGGGTCGACATAGCGGACGGGGGTGGCGGGGCCCGCGGCCCGGTCCAGGGCGGCCTTGGCGCCGTCCAGGTCGGCCAGGGCCCGGGGGACGAGCTTCGCCCGGGCTCCGGTGGCCCGTATCGCGGTGGTGTCAGCGGCCCGCGTGGTCGCCACGGTGAGCACGGCGGAGTCGGCGCCGTCCACCCAGGCCCCGGCGAAGGCGGCGCCGAGCCGGTCCCGGAGGCGGGCGGCGGTGGCCCCGGCCTCGGCTTCGTGCGCGAGGCGGGCCTTGGCCTGCGTGGGGGTCAGGCCGAGGTCGCGCTGCATGGCGGACAGCAGCTCGGGGGACGCGTCGGCGGTGCGCAGGGTGGCGGCGGCGGAGGGCACGGCGGGGGCGGAGGGCACGGCGGGGGCGGGGTCGGCGGTGGCGCCGCCCGTCCCGGCCAGCAGCAGCCCGGCGGCGGCCAGGGCGGTACACGCCGCGCGGGCGTGTCGCTTGAGCATGGGGGATCTCCTCGGTTTCCGGTGGGGGTCTGCGGAAACCGTAGAAATCCGAACCTGTCGGCGGGAGCTGGCAGTTGGCCCCTCCCCCGGCGTTATGCCCGCGGCCCCGTGGCGGCCGACGTGCGTTCATGGGGCGGCGGCCGGACCATGGGGCCAAGGGAAAACGTAGGAGGTACGCGATGGTCAGTGAACCCGACGAGCAGCCCACGCGGTCGGACCGGCTCTTCACGGGCGGGGAACGACCGTACGACCCCGAGGACCTCGTGATGGCGACCGGCCACGACCCGACTCCGGAGCGGGTCGAGAAGGCCCGCAAGTTGATCGAGAAGGAGGGCCCGCAGGTCATCGAGCGCTACCTGCCGTAGCCGACCGGGGCTGCCCCGCCGCCCCCGGCCCGGCCGGGGGCGGTGCTCTCGGCCCCGTCGGAGGGTGGAGCGCGGGACGCACTGCCCGCGGGCCGGGCGGCGGCGCCGCACTCGACCACCGACGGCCGAGCGGCTACGCGGCGGGCGACGGCGCGGCGGCCCGCAGGTCCGACCCCCCGGCCGCCCTCGCCAGTGCCTCCGCATGGGCGGCCCGCGCATGGCCCAGCACACCGGCGGCCCGCGCGGCGGCCCGCGCGGCGGGATGCCAGCCCAGCACGTGCCGCCACACCAGCGGCATCCCGGCCAGCGGCCGCGTGACCACCCCCGGGGTGGCCGGGAATGTGGCCCGGCACAGCCCGACGGCCCGCCCCACCTGCACCAGGTGCACGCAGGAGGCGGTGTCGGTCTCGTAGACACAGGCGGGTGTGAATCCCGCCCGTACGCAGGCCGCCGCGAAGCAGTCCCCGAAGCACCCGTCGCCGGGGACGTCCGTCCATGCCTCGGGGGCCAGCTCGGCCAGCTCCACCTCGTCGCGCGGAGCCCGGGCCAGGGCCAGCGGGTGGTCCGCGGCCAGCATCACGTGCACCGGGTCCCGGGCCACCTCCATCCAGGCGAGCCGGCCCGGCTCGGGCGGCGCGCTCTCCCCGCAGACCCCGACGAGCGCGAAGTCCAGGCGCCCGTCCGCGACACCCCCGGCGACCTCCTTCTCCGACCAGGAGGTGTAGGTCGTCACCGGCACACCCGGCTCCTCGCGCGCGAGCCGGTCCACGAGCCCGCCGAGCAGTGGGCCGTGCGTCCCGCCCAGGCGGTAGCCCTGCGCCCCCTGCCGGGCGAACCGCTGCGCCTCCTCCTGGAGTTCGCACACCGCGGGCAACAGCACCCGCGCCCGCTCCAGCACCAGCTGCCCGAGCGCGGTGGGCCGGACGCCCTCCCGCCCGCGTACGAACAGCGTGCCGCCCAGCGCCCGCTCGACCCGCTTCAGCTGCGCGCTGAGCGCCGGCTGCGCCAGACCGAGCGCGGTGGCGGCCCGGGTCAGGCTCCCGGCGTCGGCGACGGCCCTGACGATCTTGAGATGCCTCAGCTCCAGATCCATACGAAGAGCTTGGTCCAGACCTGTGGGGGTGCGCCATGGGTCGTACGCATCCAGAATCGTTCATGCTCGTTAGCCGCCAGAGGGCCACAACCCTAAGGACAGGCACATGCACACACTCGAAGTCGACTGGGACCATCCCACGGACCCGCGACCCGGCCCGCGCCTCGACCACGTCCGGGCCTACGTCAGTACCGCGGGCGCCGACGGGCACCTCTGGCACGGAGTCCCCACCCTGCTGCTCACCACGCTCGACCGCACCTCGGGCACCACGGCACGCACCCCGTTGGTCTATGGCGAGGACGCGGGCCGCTTCCTCGTCGTGGCCTCCGCCGACGGCGCGCCGTACCACCCCCGCTGGTACCACGACCTCACTACCCACCCGGAGGCCCGCCTCCAGGTCGGCGCCGCCTCCTTCGAGGCGACGGCGCACACGGCCACCGCGACGGAACGGGAGGTCTACTGGGAGATGATGACCGCCCTCTGGCCCCCCTTCGAGGACGAACAGGCGGCAGCCCGCCCCCGCGAGATCCCCCTGGTGATCCTGGAACGCCTCCCCGGCCATTGACGGACGCCCCGGCGGGCCTTCGCCCCGCACCTCGCCCCACGCCGACCGCCCCGGGGCGGTCGGCGTGGGGCGCCTCCCCGGGGGCCGCCGCGGGAGCCCTCGCGGTGGGTGCAGGCGGTCACCGCCACGGCGCGCACACAGCACCCCCGATGACCAGCGGCTCGACGCGCGCCCAGCTGCCGCCGCCGCGCTCCGGCCCCGCCCCGAGGCGTGTGGGCAGCCGCCGGCCCGTACCCGTCAGAGGTACTCCCGCGCGAACTCCACCGCCCACTCCACCGCGGCCACCGGGACGCTGCCCGCTCCGGGATCGATGGCCAGGCGGGCGCCCTCCCAGCCCCGGCCGTGCTCACGGAAGATCGCGAAGCGCCCTTCCTCCAGAGCCCCCTCGGACCTGACCAGGAACTCGATGGCCCGGTCGTCGCCGTCCGCACCGATCGCGGTAATCGCCATGTCACCCACTACGAACTCCACTGCCCCGTACTCCCCGATCGCCGCCGTCCAGGCGCCACTCGCCGCACTGCGCGCGTCCAGCCTCCCCCGCGGGTCCGACGGCCGCATGAGCGCGCGTACTCAGCCCGGGTACTCAGTCCCGCCACTCCCCCGACCCCCGCAAGGTGACGAGGGCAACACGTCCCCCTCCCCCGGAGACCGTCTCACCCATTCCGCAGGTCGGAGCACGGCCGTGGCCCCCGATTCCAAGGGAAGAGCGCACCCCCACCCACCCATCCCACGAATCATGACAAAACGACCTTCAACTTCAGAGCGAAAAGGCAGGTCGAGCCCGCACCCCGGCCCGTAAGCTCCCGTCATGCAGGTGATCCAGTCAACCAAACTCGCCAATGTCTGCTACGAGATCCGCGGCCCCGTGCTCGAAGAGGCCATGCGGCTCGAAGCAGCAGGTCATCGCATCCTCAAGCTCAACACCGGCAACCCCGCGGCCTTCGGCTTCGAGTGCCCGCCGGAGATCCTTGAGGACATGCTCCGCAACCTGGGCTCCGCCCACGGCTACGGTGACGCGAAGGGCCTGCTGTCCGCGCGCCGCGCGGTCATGCAGCACTACCAGACCAAGGGCATCGACCTGGACGTCGAGGACATCTACCTCGGCAACGGCGTCTCCGAGCTGATCACGATGTCGATGCAGGCGCTGCTCGACGACGGCGACGAGGTACTGGTCCCGGCGCCGGACTACCCGCTGTGGACAGCTTCCGTCGCCCTGGCCGGCGGCACGGCCGTGCACTACCGCTGCGACGAGCAGTCCGACTGGATGCCGGACCTCGCCGACATCGAGCGCAAGGTCACCGACCGCACCAAGGCGATCGTGATCATCAACCCGAACAACCCGACCGGCGCCGTCTACGACGAGGAGATGCTGCGCGGGCTGACGGACATCGCGCGCCGCCACAACCTCGTCGTCTGCTCGGACGAGATCTACGACCGGATCCTGTACGACGGCGCCCAGCACTTCAACACGGCCGCCATCGCCCCGGACGTCCTGACGCTGACCTTCAACGGCCTGTCCAAGAACTACCGGGTCGCGGGCTACCGGGCCGGCTGGATGGCGGTGTGCGGTCCGAAGAAGCACGCCACCTGCTACATCGAGGGCCTCACGATCCTCGCGAACATGCGCCTGTGCGCGAACATGCCCTCGCAGTACGCGGTGGCCACCGCGCTCGGAGGGCGCCAGTCCATCGAGGACCTGGTCCTGCCCGGCGGGCGGATCCTGGAACAGCGCAACGTCGCCCACGACCTGCTCACCCAGATCCCGGGCGTCACCTGCGTGAAGCCGAAGGGCGCGCTGTACGCCTTCCCGAAGCTGGACCCGAACGTCTACAAGATCAAGGACGACCGGCAGATGGTCCTGGACCTGCTGCGCGCCGAGAAGATCATGGTCGTGCACGGGACGGGCTTCAACTGGCCCGAGCCCGACCACTTCCGCATCGTGACCCTGCCCAACGCCAAGGACCTGGCCGACGCCGTGACCCGGATCGGGAACTTCCTGGACGGCTACGGTCAGCTCTGAACGGGCGCCCGACTCCGACTCCGACTCCGACTCCGACTCCGACTCCGGCCCCGGACCGGGCGTCGGAGCGGGCACCGGACCGGGCGCGGCTGAACATCAACAGGATCCAGCTCAACTTTAGAACCAATCCAATGTAGGATGGTCTCCTGACCACGCAGGAGGCCTCCTCATGTACGAGCCGATCCGCACGAAGCCGGTCGTCCAGCTCATGGGCGGCACCACGGTCGACTACCCCCACAGCAGCCGCGGCGAAGCCCTGGACATCCAGCTCGCCGGTCACCTCGCCGCCCTCCTCGCCGTCACCGACGAGCTGGGGCTGGACGAGGCCGCCGACGAGATCGCCGCCCAGGTGACCCGGCTGCGCGGGGCCCAGCCCACCCGGGCGTCCCAGGGCCCCGCGGGGGACGCCGCCGCACTGCACCGGCGCGCGCACGACCTCGCCGCCCGCGCGCTCCTCGTCGCCGCGTCCCGGGCCGACACCACCGTCGCGATCCTCGCCGCCGAACGCATGGACGCGCACGCCGCCGCCCTGGAGTCCAAGGACCTGGCCGGCGCCCTCTAGACGGCCCCGGTCCGGGGCCGCGGAGGCTCCGGACCGGGCGCCATGAGCCCGCGGACGGCCCTTGCGACGCCCGCCCGCGGCTCCTCGCGCGGCCAATGAATTGGACAGATCCCCGCGCTCCGAACACGATGTTGGCTGAAACATCGCGGCAGCAGGGGGGAGGCCGCTCATACGAACCATCTCCTCCACTCCGCTTCGTCCCCGATCGAGCACCTTGGAGAGATGCGCCCATGAGCTTCGGCGATCCGAACAACCCCTACGGTCAGCAGCCCCCGCAGGGCGGCCAGCCCGGCTACGGCCAGCAGGCCCCCCAGGGCGTCCCCCCGCAGTACGGCTACCCGCAGCAGCCCGCCCCGGGCGCCGCCCCGCAGTACGGCTACCCGCAGCAGACCCCGCCGCCGGCGCAGTACGGCGCGTACCCGCCGCCGGGGATGCCCGGCGGGATGCCGCCGCTGGCGCACTGGGGTCTGCGCTTCGGCGCGTACCTGCTCGACGCCCTGATCATCGCGGGCCCGATGTACCTGCTCACCGGCATCGGCACGGCGCTGTCCGGCGACGAGACGGGCGCCACCGTCGGCGGCATACTGGGCCTCCTCGGCCTCCTGTACACCCTCGGTATGGCCATCTTCCAGCTCTACAAGGAAGGCACCACCGGCCAGAGCATCGGCAAGAAGATCGTCGGCATCAGCCTGCACCGCGAGGCCGACGGTGCCACGCTCGGCTTCGGCATGGCCTTCGTCCGCAAGCTGGCGCACTTCCTGGACAGCATCACCTGCTACCTCGGCTGGCTGTGGCCGCTGTGGGACGAGAAGAAGCAGACCTTCGCCGACAAGGTGTGCAGCACCGTCGTCGTCACGGTGAACAAGAACGGCTGATCGGGGCGCCCGCCCCACCGGCTACGGAAGCCCCGGTGTCGGGCTCGCCGGCGTGAACTCCGCGCCGGCGACCCCGCACCAGGGCACCGTCGCCACCGGCCACACCGGGCCGACCGCCTCGCCGTACTCGGTCGCGCCCGGAGCCACGCCCGGGACCCTCACCAACGCCTGGGCGGCCCGCCGTCCGGGATCCGCTTCGGCCCGGTCGCGGAACTCCACCGTCACGACGTACGCGCCGACGCCCTCGGCCCGCCCCGTCGCCTCCACCGCGGCCGTCACCCGCCGGCTTGTCGGATCGATGCTGCAACCGGTGACCCGTACGTCCCGGACAGCCGCACGCGGCGGCTCCTCCCGCGGTTCACCCCCGCTCGCCCACACGTACAGGCCCAGCGGGGCGAACACCAGCAGCCCGGCGATCGTCACCAGGCCGACCAGCCAGCCCTGCCACTTCAACGTGCTCACGCCCATGCCCCGATCCTTCCGGGCGGCCGCCCCGGCCACCAGCACCCGCGAACTCACACAGCATTTCGAAGCGGGCTTGCCGGCACACCTGATGCTCGCGCAACAGGGCACGACGCACGACGGCGGGCCTCCACGAGGTGGAGGCCCGCCGTCGGCAGACGCACACGCCCCGTCCGATCAGGAGCGCGGACGCTCCTGACCGGACGGGGCGGTGCTGCGGTGGGCGCCGCTTGGTCGGGGGCTCCCACAGCGGTGGGACGCCGCTTGGTCGGGGGCTCCCACGTTCATCGGCCCTTCTGCAGGGCGTGCCCTTCCTCAGGGCGTGTCCCGGCTCAGCCCAGGCGCTCCACGAGGGCGTGGTACTGGTCCCACAGCTCCTTGGGAGTGTGGTCGCCGTAGGTGTTGAGGTGCTCGGGAACCAGGGCGGCCTCCTCGCGCCAGACCTCCTTGTCGACGGTGAGGAGGAAGTCGAGGTCCTCGGCCGGGAGGTCCAGGCCGTCGAGGTCGAGGGAGCCCTTGGTCGGCAGGATGCCGATGGGGGTCTCCACGCCTTCGGCGGTGCCGTCGAGGCGGCCGACGATCCACTTCAGGACGCGGCTGTTCTCGCCGAATCCGGGCCAGACGAACTTGCCCGCGTCGTTCTTGCGGAACCAGTTCACGTAGTAGATCTTCGGGAGCTTGGCGGCGTCCGCGGAGGCACCGACCTTGACCCAGTGGGCCATGTAGTCGCCCATGTTGTAGCCGCAGAACGGCAGCATGGCGAAGGGGTCGCGGCGCAGCTCGCCGACCTTGCCCTCGGCGGCGGCGGTCTTCTCGGAGGCGATGTTCGAGCCGATGAAGACGCCGTGGTTCCAGTCGAAGGACTCGGTGACCAGCGGCACGGCGGACGCGCGGCGTCCGCCGAAGAGGATCGCGGAGATCGGGACGCCCTTGGGGTCCTCCCATTCGGCAGCGATCGTCGGGCACTGGGAGGCCGGGACGGCGAAGCGGGCGTTGGGGTGGGCGGCCGGGGTCTCGGACTCCGGGGTCCAGTCGTTGCCCTTCCAGTCGATCAGGTGGGCGGGCGCCTTCTCGGTCATGCCCTCCCACCAGACGTCGCCGTCGTCGGTGAGCGCGACGTTGGTGAAGACGGTGTTGGCGTACATGGTCTTCATGGCGTTGGCGTTGGTGTGCTCGCCGGTGCCGGGGGCCACGCCGAAGAAGCCGGCCTCGGGGTTGATCGCGTAGAGGCGGCCGTCCTCGCCGAAGCGCATCCAGGCGATGTCGTCACCGACGGTCTCGACGGTCCAGCCGGGGATCGTGGGCTCCAGCATGGCGAGGTTCGTCTTGCCGCAGGCGGACGGGAAGGCGGCGGCGATGTACTTCGTCTCGCCCTCGCCGGCCGGCGGGGTGAGCTTGAGGATCAGCATGTGCTCGGCGAGCCAGCCCTCGTCGCGGGCCATGACGGACGCGATGCGCAGGGCGTAGCACTTCTTGCCGAGCAGGGCGTTGCCGCCGTAGCCGGATCCGTAGGACCAGATCTCGCGGGTCTCGGGGAAGTGCGAGATGTACTTGGTGGTGTTGCACGGCCACGGCACGTCGGCCTCGCCTTCGGCGAGCGGAGCGCCGAGGGTGTGGACGGCCTTGACGAAGAACCCGTCGGTGCCCAGCTCGTCCAGGACGGGCTTGCCCATGCGGGTCATGGTGCGCATGGCGACCGCGACGTAGGCGGAGTCGGTGATCTCGACGCCGATCGCGGAGAGCTCGGAGCCGAGGGGGCCCATGCAGAAGGGGACGACGTACATCGTCCGGCCCTTCATGGAGCCGCGGAAGATGCCCTTGTCTCCCGCGAAGATCTCCTTCATCTCCGCCGGGGCCTTCCAGTGGTTGGTCGGGCCCGCGTCCTCCTCCTTCTCGGAGCAGATGTAGGTCCGGTCCTCGACACGCGCGACGTCGGAGGGGTCGGAGGCGGCGTAGTAGGAGTTCGGGCGCTTCGTCTCGTCGAGCTTCTTGAACGTTCCCTTGGCGACGAGCTCCTCGCACAGGCGCTCGTACTCGCCCTCGGAGCCGTCGCACCAGACGACGCGGTCCGGCTCGGTGAGGGCTGCGATCTCGTCCACCCAGGAGATCAGCTCTGTGTGCTTGGTGGGAAGAGTCGAACTGGTGGGAGCCGCGTTGTCGCGCGCCACGATTGCTCCTTGTTGAGGGGTTTGTTTGGTGTAGGCCCCGTGGGGGCTGCGACCCGGACGCTTCGCGCTCCGCTCATCCGGTGTCGACCGCACTCATCTGATCATCCGGTGGATGTGCGCATATGTCCAGAGGGCCTCTCACGTGAGCATTGCCACGTCCGTCAATCTTCCGTAAAGAGGATGAGCAGCTACCTACGGACCCGTAGGTAGCATGGCGCGCATGACTTCTGACGCCGCCGCCGTCCCCGCCGCCGAGGCCGCAGCGGTCTCCGGGGCCTCCCCGGTCACCGAGGCCGTGGAGGCCGTGGAGTCCGCCATCGAGGCCAAGCCGCTCCTGCGCGGCTGGCTCCATCTCGGGATGTTCCCCGCCGTGATCGTCGCCGGCCTGGCGCTGATGGCCTTCACCGACTCGACCCGCGCCCGCGTCGCCTGCGGCGTCTACATCCTCACCGCATGCCTGCTGTTCGGTGTGAGCGCGGTCTACCACCGCGGGACGTGGGGTCCGCGCGGCGAGGCCATCCTGCGCCGGCTCGACCACGCCAACATCTTCCTGATCATCGCGGGCACCTACACCCCGCTGACCGTCCTGCTGCTCCCGCCCTCCACCGGCCGGACCCTGCTGTGGGCGGTGTGGATCGCGGCCGCCGCGGGCATCGCCTTCCGCGTCTTCTGGGTCGGTGCGCCGCGCTGGCTCTACACCCCCTGCTACATCGCCATGGGCTGGGCCGCCGTCTTCTTCCTGCCCGACTTCATGCGTGCCGGGGGCATCGCCGTGCTGGTCCTGGTGATCGTCGGCGGCCTCCTCTACAGCGTCGGCGGGGTCATCTACGGAATGAAGCGGCCCAACCCCTCGCCCCGCTTCTTCGGCTTCCACGAGGTCTTCCACTCCCTGACCCTCGCGGCCTTCGTCGCCCACTACGTCGGCATCTCGCTCGCCGCGTACCAGCACTGAGCCCGCCGGGAGGGGCCCGGAACGAGGGGCCCGGCCGCGACGCGCGGCCGGGCCCCTCGCCCATCACCTCCCGGACACCGCCCGGCGGCGCCGTCCGACCGGCCCGCCCGCCCACCCGCCGGCGGATCCGACGGCGCTCCGGGCACTTCAGCCGCCGGCGGCGCCCATCTGCGCGGCGAGCTCAGCCGGGTCCGTCACAGGCCGCGCACAGACGAAGTGCCGGCACACGTACGCCGTCGGAAGGTCGTCCACGAGCCCGCGCCCGGCCAGGAGCGGGAACTCCCCCTCTCCTCCCTCCGCGGACTGCGGCAGACCCACCGCCACCACCGCACCGGGAGCCGTCCCCAGCAGCGCCGCCCGGTGCAGGGCGGCCCGCGCCGGATCCTCCGGATGCCCGACGACGGCCACCTCGCGCGGCCCGTCCAGGAGGGCCTCCGCCACCGAGAGCCCGTGCCCGATAAAACGCGGCACGCGCGGGCCCAGGGCCTGCACCACACCGAGTGCCCGCTCCGCCGCCGTGCGGTGCGCCTCCGAACCGGTGTGCGCCGCGTACGAGAGCAACGCGCCCGCGGCGGCCGTCCAGCCGGACGGCGCGGCCGTGTCCGTCGGGTCCTGCGGCCGGCGAATCAGCTTCTCCGCGTCGTGCGCCGTGTCGTACAGCGACCCGTCCTCGGCGGTGAACCGGTCCAGGACCAGGTCCAGCAGGAACCCGGCGAACTCCAGCCAGACCCCTTCGCCGGTCACCGCCGCCAGGGCGAGGAAGCCCTCGGCGACGTCGCCGTAGTCCTCCAGCACTCCCGCGTTGGCGCCCACACGCCCGTCCTTGCTGGTCCGCGCGAGCCGAGGGGCCCGGCCGACGGCCGCGTCGAAGTGGACGCGCACCAGCAGATCGGCCGCCTCGGTCGCCCGCTCCACCAGGTCGGGCCGCTCGAAGTACGCCCCGCACTCCGCCAGCGCCGCAATGGCCAGGCCGTTCCACGCGGCCACGACCTTGTCGTCCCGCCCGGGCACGGGCCGCTCGGCCCGCGCGGCCAGCAGCCGCGCCCGGATCCCGTCGATCCGCTCCGCGTCCACCGCAGGGCCGTCCTGCGGCAGCCGGAGCACGGACGTGCCGTGCTCGAACGTCCCCTCCTCGGTCACCCCGAAGTACCCGGCGGCGAGCGCCCCGTCGTCCTCCCCGAGCACCTCCCGCAACTGGGCCGGCGTCCACGCGTAGTAGGCCCCCTCCCCGTGCGCGCCGGTCAGCGGGTCCTCACTGTCGGCGTCGAGGGCGGAGGCGAAACCGCCCTGTGCGGTGCGCAGCTCCCGGACCATGAAGTCGGCGGTCTCCAGGGCGATCCGCCGCGCGAGCTCCGAACCGGTGGCCCGCCACAGGTGGGCGTAGACCCGACAGAGCAGGGCGTTGTCGTAGAGCATCTTCTCGAAGTGCGGGACCACCCAGTCCCGGTCCACCGAGTAGCGCGCGAACCCGCCGCCGAGCTGGTCGTAGATCCCGCCGCGGGCCATCGCCTCACAGGTGTCGACGGCCATCTGCAGGGCGCCCTCGGACCCGGTGCGCGCATGGTGGCGCAGCAGGAACTCCAGCACCATGGACGGCGGGAACTTCGGCGCCCCGCCGAACCCGCCGCGCGCGGCGTCGTACTCGCGCGTCAGCCCGAGCAGCGCCTGCGCCAGCTCCTCGGGCCCCGGGGTCCCGGCCTTCCCGTAGTCCAGCTGCCGCCCGGCCAGATCCCGCACGATCTTCTGCGCGACCTCGGCGACCTCCTCGGGGCGCCCCACCCAGGCCGCCCGCACGCCTTCGAGCACCTGCCGGAAGGAGGGCATCCCGTGCCGCGGCTCGGGCGGGAAGTAGGTCCCGAAGTAGAACGGCTCCCCGTCGGGGTTCATGAACACGGACATCGGCCAGCCCCCCTGCCCGGTGGCGGCTTGCACGGCCTCCATGTACACCGCGTCCACGTCCGGCCGCTCCTCGCGGTCCACCTTGACGGACACGAAATGCTCGTTCATGTACGCGGCGGTGTCGTCGTCCTCGAAGGACTCGTGAGCCATGACATGGCACCAGTGACAGGCGCTGTAGCCGACGCTCAGGAACACGGGGACATCGCGCCGCCGGGCTTCCTCGAACGCGTCGGTCTCCCATGGCCACCAGTCAACGGGGTTGTCCGCGTGCTGGAGGAGGTACGGAGACGTGGCCTGCGCAAGTCGGTTCGGCATACCCCCATCCTTGCGGACGCGATGCCGCCCCGCCCATGCGCCACGGGGCAGCGCACGAACGGGGCCAGGCCGAACCGCTGAACTGTCTGCTCGCCGTCGCCCAGCGGGCCGGGCTCTACTCGGCGCGGGTCACGCGTGCATGGTCAATGTACTCCCGGCGGAACACGTCGTGACCGGTCCGGCCGGTATGTCTTAGCGCCCAGTCCTGAGCGTCGTTCGGGTCGCCCTGGGGGCCGGAGTCATCACCGCACCCCACGGTCAGGCAGAAGAGCTGTGCGGTGATCCCGCCGTCTGGCACGTGCCTGATGGTGTGGTCCACGTAGCGCATGACTGTACGGGGCATCAGTGTCCCTCCGGATGCCGGCGAAGGTAGACGTTGCAGTCGGACACAGTCGTCATGTCACCGCCAGTGCGGGCCCACTCCCGGACCTTGGCAGGCTCCGCGCACCCAGCGCACCCCGGCACGGGGGCAGGGTCCGGGTCCGGTGCGCGCAACGGCTCCACTCCTCCGCCACCGGATCCCCGGCGGATCACACCCCCGCCACCACCGGCTACGGAACAGACCCCGCCCCGGCACCCCCTTGCCCGCGGACTGAACGATTGTTTAGAATGCTGAACATGCGTTCAATCATGAGAGACGGCAACGACCGGACGAGCCGCGCCGTCATGCGCGACGAGGCTCTCCGACTCTTCGCGAAGTCCGGGCCCGATGCGGTGTCCGTACGGCAGATCGCGCAGGCCGCCGGCGTGTCACCGGGGCTCGTACTGCACCACTTCGGCTCGAAGGACGGGCTGCGGCAGGACGTCGACCGGCATGTGGTCGCCGTCTTCGAGGCGGTGCTCGGCGAGGTCTCGACGCACGGTCCCGAGGGCCCCGAGCAGGCCGGGGGGCAGGCGCATTCCCTCGGGGCCGCCGTACTGCGTCATCTGCCCGAGGATTCGCCGGTCCCCGCCTACCTGGGGCGGCTGCTGATGTCGGGCTCCGAAGCCGGCCGGACCCTTTTCCGCCGGCTCTTCGAGCTCAGCCTGCGGACCCTGGAGGAGATGGAGCGGGCCGGTCAGGCCGCACGCGGCCGCGATCCGCAGGTGCGGGCCGCGTTCCTGCTCGTCAACGACCTCGCGCTGCTCCTCCTGCGACCGCGGCTGACCGAGGTCCTGGGGACCGACCCACTGTCCGCCGCGGGCCTCGAACGCTGGGCGCCGGAAGTACTGGCCGTCTACGGCGGAGGACTGACCGCCGAGGGAACAGGTGATACGGCATGAAAGCAGTGATCTGCGGGGCGGGGATCACAGGGCTCGCCCTGGCACGTCGACTGGACGCGCTGGGCTGGAACGTCGTGGTGCTGGAGAAGGCCCCCGGCCCCCGGACCCAGGGGTACATGGTCGACTTCTTCGGCCCGGGGTACGACGCGATGGAGGCCATGGGGCTCCTTCCACGGCTGACGGAGCTGGCCTACCGCATCGACGAGGCGAGCTTCGTCGACGAGCACGGGCGTCGTCGCGCGGGCCTGGACTACACCCAGTTCTCGCGCGCGCTCGGCGGGCGGCTGATGAGCATCATGCGACCCGACCTGGAGCTGGCGCTGCGCGAGACGCTCCCTCCAGGCGTGGACCTGCGCTTCGGCACCGGCCCCGCGAGCATCGAGGAGGCGCCCGACGAGGTGCGCGTGACCCTGGTCGACGGCAGCGTCGAACGGGCCGACCTGCTGGTCGGCGCCGACGGCGTCCACTCCACCGTGCGCGGGCTGGTCTTCGGCGGCGAGGCGTCCTTCCTGAAGTACCGGGGGTTCCACACGGCCGCCTACGTCTTCGACGACCCGGACGTCTTCGAGCAGGTGCGGGGCCGGCTCTGCCTGACCGACACGGTCGATCGCCAGATGGGGCTCTACGGCCTGCGCGACGGGCGGGTCGCCGCCTTCGGCGTGCACCGGTCCGAGAGCGGAGACGTTCCACGCGACACCCGGGAAGCCGTACGCCAGGCCTACGACGGGCTCGGCTGGGTCGTCCCGCGCGCCTTGCGCAAGTGCCCTCCGTCCAGCGAGGTGTACTACGACCAGGTGGCGCAGATCGTGATGGACCGTTGGAGCAGGGGGCGCACGGTGCTGGTCGGAGACGCCGCCTACGCCGTGTCCCTGCTCGCGGGCCAGGGAGCCTCGCTCGGGGTCGCCGGAGCGTACGTGCTGGCCGAAGAACTCGGCCGGGCCTCGACCGTGGCGGCCGGGCTGGCCGCATACGAGCAGCGCTGGCGCCCTGTGACCCTGGACAAGCAGGAGGCGGGCAGGGCGGCGGCCGAGTGGTTCCTCCCCGCGTCGCCGTCGCGCCTGCGCGCCAGGCGGGCGGCCATGCGACTGTCCGGACTGCCCGGAGTGGGGCGGCTCGTGGCCCGGTCGCTCTCCGGAAAACCGGCCGTCCTGGCCCGTGAGACCACGAGCGGCCGCTACTCCGGTCCGGTTTCACGATCCCATGACGGCCCTGGCTGAGACGTCGCCCCATATGGAGAGCCTGCGGTGACAGATGAGGGTGTGCTGCAACGGCATGCGAAGTTTCCCAAGAGCCGACCGGCTCAAGCCTGTCCGCGCCGCACAAGGAGCCGCGTGTCGCCTGGTGCCAGGGGCCAGGGGCTGTTGCGCACCATACGACACCGAAGCGCGAACCGATGAAGGTCGACTACTCAGACGATGAGCCAGGTGGTGCGGTCAGCGCGCGTCAGCCTCGGGCCGGGGCAGCTCGTCAAGGTCGAGGATGTAAGTCCGCCCGTCGGCCAGCTCGATGGGCAACTTGCCCGAGCCGTACTTGTGGGTGTGCGCCGCGATGCAGCCGGAGCCCGAGAAGTGAAACGCGTCGGCGGGCGCCGAGCCGTCAGGCGGGCCGGACGGTGACGGTGCAGAGGCGCTTGGTGGCCCGGGTCAGGGCCACGTACAGGTCCCTTTCCCCACCGGGGCGGTTCGTGATGATTTCCTCGGGGTTCATGACGACGACCCCGTCGAACTCCAGGCCGCGTGCTTCGGACGCCGGCACGATGCGTGCGTGGCGGGCGACGCCCCGGGCCGTCAGCTCGTCCACCCTGGTGTCCGCGCAGACCACTCCCAGGAGCTCCCCCCGGTGGGCGGCGCTCTGGGCACGTAGTTCCTCGACGACGGCGGTGACCAACCCGTCGGGTTCCGTGGTCACGGTGCGGGGGCTTTCACCGCTTCGCAGTGAGCGTGTGGGCTTCTGGTCCGGATCGATCCGCGTCAGCAGGTCCCGGACGCTCTCCAGGATCTCCTGCGTCGTGCGGTAACTGACAGTCAGGTTGTGCAGTTTGAACCGCGGTCCGACGTGGGGGGCCCAGTGCTTCCTTCCAGTCCCGTGCCGTCGCGACCGGGCCCGCCTGGGCGAAGTCGCCCACCAGCGTCATCGCCCTCGACGGGCAGCGGCGGACGATCATCCGCCACTGCATGGCGGTCAGTTCCTGCGCCTCGTCGACGACGACGTGCCCGTACGTCCGCTCGGGGGGACCGTCGACCAGGCTCGCCGATTCGTCCAGCAACGGCACGTCGGCATCGGTCCACGGGTGGTCCGGGCCGCGCAGCAGCAGGGACCGCTCCTGCGCGCTCAGGCAGGGCAGGCGCTCGGCGAGAGCGTCGGCGTTCGTCAGGAGCTCCTTCACGAGGTCACCGGGTACCAGCCGCGGCCACAGAGCCTCGACGGCTCCGTCGACGCCGGCGTCGTCGAGCAGATCGGCTCGGATGGCGTCCAGGTCCAGCTCGTGGGCCGGCCCCGGGTCGGCCGCACCCTCGACGCGACGCTGGGCGGCACCCGTGAACCGGTCGAGGTTGAGGCCCGTCATTCTTTCGGCATCGGCGTCGATCTGCTCCAGGAGGTCGCCCATGTCTCGTTGCATCGTGTCGGTGACTGCGTCGACCAAGAGCTCCTTGAACACCTGGCGCGCGGGGTTGTGCCCCACCACGGCTGCCACGGCGGCGTCGCGTGCCCTGGCGACTTCCTCGCCGGAGAGGTGAACCGGCTCCTGTCCGACCCGCACGGTGAAACCGCCGGCAGGGGCTTGGTGCACGCGCAGTAGGCCGCCCAGGGCGTCGGCGAGGTCGGAACTTCCCTTGAGGCGCGCCGTGTCGAACGGGCCCACCGTGTCCGTGGACACTCCGGCCAGTTCCCGACAGGTGGCCAGAACGACGTCGTTCTCTCCGAGCGAGGGAAGGACCTGGGAGATGTAGTCGATGAACCGGGGGTTCGGGCCGACCACCAGGACGCCCTCCTCCGCGGCGCGCGGGAACGCGTACAGGACGTAGGCCGCCCGGTGCAGGGCCACCACCGTCTTGCCGGTGCCGGGTCCGCCCTGCACCACGGTCACCCCGCGGTGGGCGGAGCGGACGATCTCGTCCTGCTCGGCCTGCAGCGTCGCGACGGCCGCGTGCATCCTGCCCGTACGCCGTGCCGACAGGGCCTCGGTCAACGGGCCGTCCCCCACGGCGTCTTCGTCGGTCGGGGCGGTCCCGTCCAGCAGTTCGTCACTCACCGAGACGACGGTGCGGTCCTCCAGGCGCAGGTGTCGGCGCCGCCGCAGGTCCATCGGGTGGACCGGTGTCGCCTCGTAGAAGGGCCGTGCCGCGTTCGCGCGCCAGTCCACGAGCAGAGGCAGGTCGTCCTCCTCCGTGTGCAGCCCGATCCGCCCGATGCGCAGGGCCGTACCGTCCGTCCAGTCGATGCGCCCGAAGACCAGCCCCTTCTCGGCTCCCTCCAGCCGGCCGATCT
The DNA here is from genome assembly GCF_000612545.2 of Streptomyces sp. PCS3-D2. Lineage (GTDB taxonomy): Bacteria > Actinomycetota > Actinomycetes > Streptomycetales > Streptomycetaceae > Streptomyces. Next base: position 2,854,706 of record NZ_CP097800.1, read on the forward strand.
CCTTGGCCAGGCGCTCGGCGGCGAGTTCCCTCTCGTATGCCTCGCGGGCGCTGTCCGCCGGACCCTTCAGCACACTCGCCCGTTGTGCCCGCGCCTCGGAGAGCCGCTCGGTGAGCAGTGTGTACGAGGAGGACACGTAGTCGCGCTCCGATTCGAGCGCGCGGATTGCGGGATCACTGGTTTTCGACAACAGGGGTCTCCCATGACGCGGTGGGTCGTGACGGGGAGGTGCCGGCCTCTTCGTGGTCGGGCTCCGGTGTCGGGGCCTTCTTCCTTCCGGCAGCGGGCAAGGTGATCAGCAGCACAGCCGCTCCGAGGAATGCGATGGCCGCGATCCAGCCCGCGCCGACGTGCATGGCGTGGATGAAGGCGTCGTCGGCGGCCTGAGCGAGAGAGGGCTGGTCGATGGCGGCGGCGACGTGGCGGGCCTGCTCGGCGGAGACCCGTGCTTGATCCTGCACCGGGCCGGATGCGCCCTCCAGCGAGGGTTCGATCGCACGCCGGTACGTGATCGACATGATCGTGCCGCCCACAGCGATCCCGATCACGCTGCCGGTCTGTCGCACGGTGTTGGTGACGGCCGATCCTGCACCGGCCTGTTCCAGCGGCAGGTCGCTGATCAGCGCGGCTGTGACGGGTCCGATCACCATGCCGATCGCCAGGCCCTGTACCAACAGCAGGAGCTCGATCCAGATGAGCGGAGTGTGGAGTCCGAGGAACCCGTACGCGCCCATGGTGAGCGCGGCCACGGTCAACGCCGGCACGGCAACGGGGCGGAGCGGGAGGCTGCGGACCAGGCGCGAGGCGAGGGGCGCCCCCGCGAGCGCGCCGACAGCGGTCGGGATGTTGGCCAGACCCGCCTTCATCGGCGAGAACCCGAGCGCGCCCTGCAGGTAGAACGCGTTGTAGAAGGTAATGGCGGCCACACCGAAGAGCAGCAGTCCGAGCGCCACATTGCCGCCGCCGAACGCGCGTTGCGCGAACAGCCGCGGATCGAAGCTGGGTGCTGTGAGGCGCAGCTCGACGAGCACGAAAACGGCGAGCAGGACCAGGCCGGCGAAGATCGGCGCCCACACGTCGGCGCGACCCCACTCCGCCACCTGCCCCGCTCGGATCAGCCCGTAGGCCAGCGCCACGAGCCCGCTGATCGACAGCAGCATTCCAGCGGGGTCCAGCGGCCGCGGAACGGGACTGCGGAAATTCGGAACCAGCAGGACGAGCCCGACGAACGCCGCCACCGCGACCGGAACATTGATCAGGAAGACCGAGCCCCACCAGAAATGATCGAGCAGGAACCCCGCCAGCACCGGGCCGGCCGCCATTCCGACCCCGGCCGACGTCGAGAAGATGCCGATCGCGGCGGCCCGCGCGGGGCCGGTGAAGGTCCACATCAGGATCGCCATCATGGCGGGCGTGATCAGTGCGCTGCCCACCCCCATCGCGGCTCGGGCCGCGATCAGCTGGCCCGCACCGCTTGCGTAGGCCGCCCAGAGCGAGGACACAGCGAAGACGGCCAACCCGCTGGAGAACACGGTCCGGTGCCCGAACCGGTCGCCCAGGGCACCTGCGGTGAACATCAGCGTGGCGAAGGCCAGGGTGTACGAACCGGTCGCCCATTGCAGCTGACCGGGATCGGCCCCCAGCCCGCGGACCGGGTCCGCAAGGGTCTCCAGCGCAGTACTCAGGACGGTATTTTCGATCCAAATCAGCAGTGAACACAGCATGAGAACGGCAAGAATGAACTGCTGCCGGGACTTCGGTAACGCTGGAGGCGCGGCCATGAACACCTTCGGATATCGCACGGCGGGAAATTGACCGACTGGAATATAAGCAAGCCCCACAACACTGTCAAGCTCCGACTTTCTCGCCGAAAGTCATTGCGATCGAACGCGCCGTATGCCTCTACCGGATTTGCCGAGAGCGAATTTTTACGCCTCTGAGAGATTTGCGGAACGGGCGGTTTCATGCCTCCTGATCTACATGTCGAAGGAGTCGAAGGATGTGGCGTGCGGAGGGTTGCGGCTGTGGGTCTCTCGTGTCCCCGGTGAGCCCGCCGGCCTCCCGGTGCCGTCGAGGGGCGTCGACGGCACCGGGAGGCCAGGGCACCCCCGATATCAGTGGCCGCGGAGCGAATCGAGCCAGCGCCGCAGGTGCGCGGCGGTCTCCGCCGCCCGGTCCTCGATGATCGAGAAGTGATCTGCCTCGATGTACTCGGCCGGTCCGTTGTGTTGCCAGCCGGGGACGGGGCGGCTTCCCCGAAGCCGCTCAGCGTCCCGGTGGCCCGCAGATTCAGCGTCGGCGCGGCGATCGGCTCGGCCTCCCGCTCCGGATAGATCCGTACGTAGCCGCCCATGGCGACCAGGCCGGGGTCGTCGACGGGGGTCAGTGCGTTGTCCCGGGACAGGTTCTGCCCCAACGCGTCGGTGAGCACGAGGCGGTTGAGTTCGTGCTCCTCCGGGGAATAGGTGTCGATCATCGCGACGCCCGCGAGCTCGCAGCCGTCGTCCTCGAGCCGCCGGGCGACCGCATGGGCGATCGCACCGCCGGCCGAATAGCCCACGAGCGCCACCGGGCCTCGCTCAAGTTCCGACGCGACGGACACCGCGAGGCTCTCGATCGCCGCAGCCCATGTCGCCGGCAGGTCGTCGCCCGCGCGCAGACCGGGCAGCCGCAACGCGCTGACCTGCCGCTCGCCGCCCAGTTCGCGGGCCAGGCGGGCGAACTGGTGCGGGCCCGATCCTGCCAGGAACGAGGGGATGCAGACCAGTACCGGTGCCGCGGCGCCGCGCGCCAGGAGCTGCGCGGCCGGGCGCTGTGCGGCGGCCTCGTCGACAGAGTACGTGCTCATCAGGGCCGAGCCGGCGGTCAGCAGGGGCATCGCCCCGGCCAGGTCGCCGCGGCGGTGCGCCGCCGTCACCAGGTCGGTGATCGTGCCGCGCACGCCGGTCGTTGCCTGCTCGACCACGCCGGTGTCGGATTCCTCCATCTGCGAGCGCACCAGTTTCGCCACGTCCGCGGCGGTCGGGTGGTCGAAGATCAGCGTCGAGGGCAACGCCAGCCCGGTCAGCTGTGCCAGCCGGTTGCGGAATTCGACGGCGCCGAGAGAGTCGAAGCCGATCTCGGTGAACGGTGCGTGAGGGTCGATCGCGTCGCCGGACAGGTGTCCGAGGACCGCCGAGGCGACGTTGCGTACCTCACTCAGGACGACAGCGTCGCGCTCGGCGTCGGGCAGGACGGCCAGCTGCCGCGCCAGGCCGACACCGGTACGCGCGGCGGCCGGGGAAACCCGGATCATGCCCCGCAGCACTGCGGGCAGTGTGCCTCCGCGCGCCAGGTCGGTGAGCGCCACCGTGTCCAGCAGTGCCGTGGTCGGTGTCGCCCGACCGGTCGCGAGGGCGCTGTCGAACAGCGCCATCCCCGACTCCGGGTCGATCGGGATCAGGCCCAACCTGGCCCGGATCTGACGGGCGTACTGCTCTGCGCCGTCCCCGCCGAGCGCTCCTGCCGTCTCTGCCCTCGGTCGCAGGGCGATCCGGCACGAGCCCGTCCTGCCGTACGGGTCGGAACACCGTCGCAGGAAGGAGCCCCGGTGAGAGGGTGCGGCGGAACCCGGCCGCCGTTGAGGTGTGTCGGCGCACGGAGAAGGAGACGGCGTCACACGAGGGCGCTGCGAAGGGGAAGCTCTCGTGGCGCCATCCGGCGTCGCGCACACGGGAGTTGGTGGGTTTCGACACACCTGCACGAAGAAGTGTCCGCTTCCCTCTGAACTAGCTCAGATTCCCTCGCGCGCGGCGGGGTCCCGCAGGACACTTGGGGCACGTTGCCGGGAGCTCTCTGAGGGGGATGCCGATGCGGGACAGCCATCGTGGTGAGGCCGAGCGGCTGTTGGAGCGGGCCGTGGACGAGGCGGTCCGGCGGGGGGCGGGCCCGGCGGATGCCGCGGGCGGGGCGGTGGTGGACCGGGCGGCACTGCTGGCGCGCGGCAGGGAGGCCCTGGACGCGCTCGCCGCGAGCGCGGCTCCCGAGTACGAGGCCTACGCCCGGGCGTTGGACGAGGCGGCGGCCGGGGAGCAGTCGCTGGGCGAGGCGTTCCGGCGGGGCAACACCTCGACGGCGGCGCTGGTGACCGCGGTCGCGGCCGCCGCGGCCGTCGGGGCGGACCTGTCCCTGGGGGTCGCTGCGGGTACGGCGCTCACGACGGGCGCCGTCGTGGGGATCGCCGGAGCGGTGGCGACGGTGGCGAAGGTGACGGCACTGCACGTGCCGGCGGCGAACCGGCGGGCCGGGGAACTGGGCCGGCCGGGCGGGGCGGAGCAGCTGAAGCTGCAGTGGCTGTCGGCGCTGGAGGTGCGCGGGATACGTCCGTTCCTGGAGCAGCAGCGTGCGGTGGCGGCGGCTGCCCGGGCGCCGCGGCCGGTGGCGGTGTCGCCGGTGCGGGCGGTGGGTTCGTTGCGCGGGGCGGACCGCAGTGCGGAGGCCAGGCGGCGCAGTGCGCTGGAGCATTCGTTCGGGCAGTTGCCGGCCGTGGCGGACCGGTTCGCCGGGCGGCGGGCGGAGCTGACCCGGATCGCGCAGTGGGTGCAGGCGGCACGGGCGAGCACGGAGACCCGGCCGGTGGTGGTGGTGCTGTACGGGGAGCCGGGAGTGGGCCGGACGGCGCTGGCGCTGCGGGCGGCACATGCGCTGCGGGACCAGTTCCGGGGTGCGTGCCTGGTGGACATGCGGGGTGGTGCGCCGGGCGGGGAGCCGGGCGAGGCTCCGCTGTCGACGCGGGAGGCCCTGCTGCACCTGATGAACCGGCTGGGCGCGCCGCGTGAACAGCTGCTGTTCCGGGAGGGCGCCTCGGCGGAACAGCAGGTGCGGCGGTTGGCCGAGTTGTACCACCAGTACCTGCGGGGGTTGCCGGTGACGGTGCTGCTCGACGACGCGGCGAATGCGGCGCAGGTGCGGATGCTGGTGCCGGAGCGTTCGGAGAGTCTGGTGCTGGTGACGGCGCGGGAGCCGCTGGAACTGCCCGGGGACCTTGCGGCGTGGGTCCATCAGCTGCCGGTGGAGCGGCTGGACGGGGACGCGGCGGCGGAGCTGGTGCGGGCGGTGGCGCCGGAAGCGGCGGCCGCCGAGGGTGTCGCGACTTCGGTGGCGTCGGTGGTGGGGCTGAGCGGTGGATTGCCGCTCGCATTGCGGATGCTGGCCCCGCTGGTGGGTGCGGGCGTGGAGGTTCCCGCCGGGGAGGGCGGCGCCGGGGTGCATCCGGTGGAGGCCGCCCTGCGGGCGGCCGATGCCCGGCTGGCCGAGCCCGCCCGGCTGCTGCTGCGGCGGTTGCCGCTGGCGGGGCGGGCCTCGCTGGGGGGTGCGGCGGCGGCCGCGCTGGCCGACGTGCCGGAGCAGGCGGCGTTGCGCACGCTGGAGGAACTGTGGGAGGCGGGACTGGTCGAACGGGTCCGGGGCCAGCGGTTCCGGATGCACGAGGCGGTGCGCGCGCACGCCGCGGCCCGCCTGGCGGCGGATGAGGACCGGGCGCAGGCGGTGGCCGCGCACGAACGGCTCATCCGCACCTACGCGCAGCTGGCCGACGCGGTGATCCGGATGGTCGACGGGAAGATGTCGACCCGGGCGAACCAGTTCGGCGGGCACGGCTTCGTCTCCTTGGACGCGGCACTGCGGTGGCTGGACGACGAGTCGAGCTTCATCACGGCGGCGCTGCGGCATTCGGAGGGAGTGGACCAGCAGGCGGTGCTGGATCTGCTGGGTGCGCTGTGCGACTTCTGTCTGCTGCGCGGGGACCTGTACCGGCTGGGTGAGATCGACGAGCTCACCCGGGCGGTGGAGGCCGGCCGGCAGGGCCGGGCGGGGCAGCAGGGCCGGATGGTGCAGTGGCGTACGGGTATCGCGGCGCGTCAGCTGGGTGAGCTGGACAAGGCGCGGACCACGCTGACGTCGGTGGTGGACCAGTACATGGAGGCCCATCAGGAGGCGGGGGCGGCGATGGCGCTGGTCTCGCTCGGGATCACGCTGCACCACCAGGGGAATCTGCCGGAGGCGGCGGTACGCATCCGGGAGGCACTGGTGCTGCAGGAGCCCGCGGAGCTGGCGGGTGACCGGGCGTGGGGGCTGCACGCACTGGCGGCGGTGGAGCGGGACCTGGCGCACCTGGCGGAGGCGACGCGGCTGCTGGAGACGTCGCTGGAGCTGCACCGGGAGAGCGAGAGCGTGCACGGTGAGGCGTGGGCGCACTTCCAGCTGGGGCAGGTGCGGCTGCGGTTCGGCGAGGTGGAGCAGGCGGAGAAGGAGCTGGACCTGGCGTTGCAGCTGTACGGGCGGACGCGGGACGACCGTGGTGAGGCCTGGGCGCTGACGCAGCTGGGCCGGGCACGCGTGGTCGCCGGGGATCCGGGGACGGCGGTGGAGCGGCTGCGGGAGGCGCTGTCCCGGCACCGGGAGGCGGAGGACGCCCGCGGCGAGGCGTGGACGCAGTACTACCTGGGGCAGGCGCTGGAGGTGAGCGGCGAGCGGGACCGGGCGGTGCGGGAGCTGGAACGGGCGCGGACGATGTTCTCGCGGATGCGGGACGTGTACGGGCTGGCGCACGCCCGGCACCATTCGGGCCGGGTGACGCGGGACCAGCGGGCGGCGCAGACGGGGAACCTGAAGAACTCGGGCTTCGCCCGGCAGCTGCTGGTGGACGCGCGGGCGGATTTCCAGCGGATCGGGCTGGCGCACGGTGAGGCGTGGACCTGCCTGGAGCTGGCGGTGGTGGACGCCGGCAACGGGCGGCTGTCGCAGGCGCTCGGGTTGTGCGAGGAGGCGGTCCGGCTGTTCATCTCGTACGGGGACCGGCGCGGGGAGGACTGGGCCCGTTTCCTGCGGTGCACGCTGCTGCCGTACGTGGGGCTGGCGGGCCCGGGGGTACCGGAGGAGGCGCGGGCGGAGCTGGCACGGCTGGCGGAGGCGCCGCATGCGGCGCGGGACGGCCGGCTGGAGGAGTGCCTGGAGACGTACGGCGTGATCCTCGGCCGGGGCGTGGACCCGGCGGAGGGCTGGCAGGCGTGGCGGCTGGGCCTGGTGCCGGACCTGCAATCGCGGGAGGTCATGGGCGTGCCGCGGGTATGAACCGCGCCGTCACGGCGGTGTGGCCAGGTGCGGGCCGGGCGGTCACCGAGACATGGCGGAGGTGGGGGCCGGGCGGTCACCGAGACATCGCGGAGGTGCGGGCCGGCGGCCACCGACACGGGCCGGGGACGGCGGCGGGAGAACCCCTGCGCGCGTCCGACGGCCCGGCCCGGCCACCGCAGGCCCCGGCCCGTACGAGCGCGGGACGCGGCCGGGCAAGGGGGCCGTGCCCACGCGTGATCGCCGCCCCACCGTCGTCGGGGGCGGGGCGGCGCGCGGCGGGGTCCGGGCGGTTAGGCCGTCGGCTTGGCCGTGGGGGCGGGGGTGGCGGCGGGGCCCGGTTCGGGGGCCTCTTCGAAGTCCACCCGGCCCATGTGCCGGTTCATGGACTTCATCAGGGCCCACACGCCGAGTGCGAGGGCCGCGAACACGATGAAGCCCAGGATGCCGGGGGTCACCTTGTTCTTGTCGAAGGTGTCACCCGCCAGGGGAAGGAGCTGGGTCAGTGCTGCCTGCGTAGCGCTCATGGCTGCACATTCTCCCGGATGCCCGCGAAGAGGTCCGACTCGGGGAGGGAGGTGTCGACGAGCGACTTCGCGAGCTCGTACTCCTCGGTGGGCCAGACCTCCTTCTGGACCTCCATGGGCACGCGGAACCAGCCGCCGTCCGGGTCGATCTGCGTGGCGTGCGCGATGAGCGCCTTGTCACGGATCTCGAAGAAGTCCGCGCAGGGGACATGGGTGGTCAGGGTCCGCTCCTTGCGCTCGAACTCCTTCCACCGCTCCAGCCACTCGCCGTAGGGGGACTCCAGGCCGCGGGAGAGCATCGCCTCGTGCAGGGCGATGGTGCGCGGCTTGTTGAAGCCCTGGTTGTAGTAGAGCTTCTGCGGCTGGTGGGCGGGGCCGTACTCGGCCTCGGGGTACTTCTCGGTGTCGGCCGCTCCGTCGAAGGCGACCATCGAGATCTTGTGGGTCATGATGTGGTCGGGGTGCGGGTAGCCGCCGTTCTCGTCGTACGTGGTGACGACCTGCGGCTTGAACGCGCGGATCTTCTTCACCAGCTCGCCGGCGGCCTCGTCGACGTCCGCGAGGGCGAAGCAGCCTTCGGGGAGCGGGGGCAGCGGGTCGCCTTCGGGGAGTCCGGAGTCGACGTAGCCGAGCCACTCCTGCTCGACGCCGAGGATCTGGCGGGCCTCCTCCATCTCCTTGGCGCGGACCTCGTGGATGTTCTCCTCGATGTACGCGTCGCCCTGGAGCTTGGGGTTCAGCACGGAGCCCCGCTCGCCGCCCGTGCAGGTCACGACCATCACGGGAACGCCTTCGGACACGTACTTTGCCATCGTTGCCGCGCCCTTGCTCGACTCGTCGTCGGGGTGGGCGTGGACGGCCATCAGTCGAAGCTGCTCGGTCAAAACAGGATCCTCTGCGATTCGGCGCGACACTCGGCTTCTATAGTGACCGAACTGGGGGACGGAAAATTCCGGGGATGCCCCACCCTCCCCAGCGAGAGGACGAAGATCATGAGCGCGGTGCGCGAGGGACTGCCCGAGGGCCGCTACGGCCGGTCGGCGGACGAGCGTACCGACCGGAAGCTCAAGATCATCGGAGCGGTGTCGGGGGCCCTGCTGCTGGGCCTGATCGGCTGGATCGGCTGGGACTACGTCGCGGGCCGGAGCGTGAGCGCCGAGGTGATCAAGTTCCAGGTGATCTCGGACACCGAGGTGAAGGTGCACCTGGAGGTCCGCAAGGACGCCTCGGTCACCGGAGTGTGCACCATGGTCTCGCAGGACGAGCAGCACGCCGAGGTGGGCCGCGCCGACTTCACCTTCGCCCAGCACGCGTCGCGGGTCGACGAGGTCGTCTCGGTGAAGACCACGGGACGGGCCACCATGATCGAGTTGATCGGCTGCCAGCCCGCCGGGGCCGCGGGCTGAGACGCCCGGCCGGGACACTCCGGCGGATACGCCGCGGGGGTCGGAGTCGGGGCGCTCGGCCCGCGGCGCTCCCCGGAGGCGTCCCTCCGGGCGCTGCCCCCAGGCATGGGAGTGCCGTCGGCGGGGCAATGGCCCTCTGGGGTCCTCCCCCTTTTCTTCCCGAATTGTTAGGCTCGTGGTTTCGTCCGCCGCTGGCGGGCGTGTAGTCCCCTGTACCGACGAGGAGCACCCGTGACCCAGACGAGCGAGAGCGTCACCTGGCTGACCCAGGCGGCGTACGACCAGCTGAAGGCGGAGCTGGACTACCTCTCTGGTCCCGCCCGCACGGAGATCGCCGCGAAGATCGCAGCCGCCCGCGAGGAGGGCGACCTGCGCGAGAACGGCGGTTACCACGCGGCCAAGGAGGAGCAGGGCAAGCAGGAGCTCCGGGTCCGTCAGCTCACGCAGCTGCTGGAGAACGCCAAGGTCGGCACCGCGCCCGCGTCCGACGGCGTGGTGGCGCCGGGCACGCTCGTGAAGATCGCCTTCGACGGCGACGAGGACGACACCATGGAGTTCCTCCTGGCGTCGCGCGAGTACGCCTCCGGGGACTTCGAGACGTATTCCCCGCAGTCGCCGCTGGGCACCGGCGTGCTCGGCAAGGCGATCGGCGAGGACGCCGAGTACGAGCTGCCGAACGGCAAGAAGGCCTCGGTCAAGATCCTGGACGTCAAGCCCTTCACCGGCTGATCACCCCCGATCGCCTTCGGTCCGCATGTGATGCCCCGTCCGGTTCTCCGGCCGGGGCATCCTCCGTACCGGGGTCCTGTTGTACGGCAGGTCCTGCGCGTACGGCAGGTCCTGCGCGGCCGCCGTTCGCCCCCGGTCGGTCAGCCCATCACCTTGTACCCCGCGCCGTGCAGCGTCCGCGCGACCTCAGCGCAGTGCTCCGGTCCCTTGGTCTCCAGGTGAAGTTCCACCTCCACCTCCGTGAGCCCGAGCCGCGGGTCGGTCCGTACGTGGCTCACGTCCAGCACGTTCGCGTCGACCACGGACAGCACGCCCAGGAGACCGGCCAGCGCACCCGGCCGGTCCGCCACGCGCAACCGCAGGGACAGGTACCGGCCCGCGGCCGCCATGCCGTGCCGCAGGATCCGCTGGAGCAGCAGCGGATCGACGTTGCCTCCGGACAGTACGGCCACCACCGGGCCCGCCCCGTACCGCTCGGGCTCGCTGAGCAGGGCCGCGACCGTGCTGCACCCGGCCGGCTCGACGACGAGTTTCGCCCGTTCCAGGCACAGCAGCAGGGCACTGGAGAGGGCGTCCTCGGACACCGTGCGCACGTCGTCGAGGAGCTCGCCGATGATCCTGAACGGGACGTCGCCGGGGCGGCCCACCTTGATGCCGTCGGCCATCGTGTTCGGGTGGTCGATCGAGACCGGGTGGCCGGCCTTGAGGGAGGGCGGGTAGGCGGCCGCGCCGGCCGCCTGCACCCCGACGACCCGCACGTCGGGCCGCAGTGCCTTCACGGCGACGGCCACTCCGGCGGCCAGCCCGCCGCCTCCGATGCCGACGAGGATGGTGCGCACCTCCGGGCACTGTTCCAGGATCTCCAGTCCGACCGTGCCCTGGCCGGCGATGATGTCGCGGTGGTCGAAGGGGTGGATGAACACGGCGCCCGTGCGGTCGGCGTAGTCCTGGGCCGCGGCCAGGGTCTCGTCGACGACCTGGCCGTGCATCCGTACGTCGGCCCCGTACTCCTGGGTCGCGGCGACCTTCGGCAGCGGCGCCCCGACCGGCATGAAGACGGTGGAGCGGACGCCGAGGAGCGAGGAGGCCAGTGCCACGCCCTGGGCGTGGTTGCCGGCGCTGGCGGCCACGACGCCGGCGGCCCGCTGCTCGGGACGCAGACCCGCGATGCGCACGTAGGCTCCGCGGAGCTTGAAGGATCCGGTGCGCTGGAGGTTCTCGCACTTGAAGTGGACGGGCGAGCCGGTGAGTGCGGACAGGTGCCGGCTGCCTTCCATCGGCGTGACCCGGGAGACGCCGGACAGCATCTTCTGAGCCCCCCGGACGTCGTCGAGGATGACCTGGGGAACGGGCTGGGGCACGCGGTAGTTCATGCCGCCAGTCTCGCAGCCCGGACGCGGCCGGGCGCGGAGCGTCCGGCGGGGCTGCGGGAGGGGCCGGGGCGCGTGCCGCGGGGGTCCGGGGCAGGTCTGGGATCAGGGTCGAGATCTCGCCAACCGGAACACCCGCGGGACGGGTGTCCCCGTGGGCCGCACCAGTTCTCGTACGCGGCGTACGAGCCGCCGCAGGGCCGCGTACTCTGTCCCCCATCCCTGTCGGACCCACGCGAAGAGAGCCCATGGCCATGCCTTCCTCCCCGGCCAATTCCGATCTGCCCGTGCAGACCGAAGCGCCCGCCGGAGCCGGTCTCCTCGACGCGCTCCAGCACCAGGTGGCGGTCTTCGCCCGGCGCGCCGAGCAGACCCGTCTGGGAGGGGTGGGCCAGGCCCGCAACTCGATGGACCGCGCCGCCTACCTGCTGCTCAACCGGCTCGACCTGGAGGGCCCGATGGGCGTGAAGGCGCTCGCCGGAGGGATGGGCATCGACTCCTCCACGGTGACCCGGCAGGTCGCGCCGCTGGTCGACAGCGGTCTGGTCAAGCGGACCTCTCACCCCGAGGACGGGCGGGCCGTGGTCCTCGCGCTGTCCCCGCGGGGGCTGGCGCGGCTGGAGGAGGTACGTTCCTCGCGGCGCGAACTCATGGCCCGGGTGACGGACGGCTGGAGCGAGGACGAGCGCGAGTCCTTCACCGGGCTGCTGACGCGCTTCAACCTGTCGCTGTCGGAGCTGATGGCGGCCGTGGCCGAAGCCGGTCCCGCCTCCTGAGCGGAGTCCGTCCGTCCTCTTGACCTGACCGGTGCCACCGGCCGCACTATGTGCATATGCGGGTGGTTGATCAACCGGCGGGCTCCTACGGAGAGTTCGAGGCCTTCGTCGCGGGTGCGGCGGGGCGGCTCCTGCACGTCGCGGTGCTGCTGACCGGAGACCCGGATGCGGCCCGCGGACTGCTGGGGGGTGCGTTGGCGCGCACGTACGCGCACTGGCGGCGGTTGCGCGCGGACGACCCGTACGACTTCACCCGGCACGAGCTGTGCGCGGCCTTCGCCCGGACCGGCTGGCGCCACCACGGCGGGGCGGGGGTGCTGGCGCGGCTGAGCCCGAACGAGCGGCTCGTGCTCGTGCTGCGGCTCTACGAGGGGCTCGCGGAGGAGGTCACGGCGGCGCAGCTCGGGATGCCGGTGGAGCGGGTCCGCGTGCTCTGCAACCGGGCCGTGTCCCTGCTGCGGGCGCGGGAGGCGGCGTGAGCGGGATCCCGGACCGCAAGGAAGCCCAGGTCAAGCAGCTGCTGGAAGGCCCGTACCCGGTGGTGCCGACGGGCCTGGCCGCCGGTGCGGCGGCCCGCGGGGACCGGCTCCTGCGCCGGCGCCGGGCGCTGCGCAGGTTCGGCTGGGCGGTGCTGTTCGCGGCCGCGGTGGCCTTCGTGGTCTGGGCCTCCCTGGCCCGGCCCTGGGCGGGCCCGCCGACCGGCATCTCGCCACCCCTGGAAGGCTGGTAGCCCGCGGGCGGCCGGCCGGGGGCAGTCCCGTGCGCCGGCCCGTGCGCGGCCCGGGCCCGGCGCAGCAGGGCCCGGTGCCGGACCCCGCCGGGTTCGGGCCGGGTCCGGCGGGGCCCGCGGGGGTCAGCCCAGGGCCTGGGTCAGGTCCGCGATCAGGTCGTCCGCGTTCTCGATGCCCACCGAGACACGGATCAGGTCCGCCGGAACCTCCAGCGCCGAACCGGCCACCGACGCGTGCGTCATGCGGCCCGGGTGCTCGATGAGGGACTCGACGCCGCCCAGGGACTCGGCCAGCGTGAAGACCTTGGTGCGGCCGCAGACCGCGACGGCCTCCTCCTCGCCGCCGGCCACCTGGAAGGACACCATGCCGCCGAAGTTGCGCATCTGCTTGGCGGCGATTTCGTGCCCCGGGTGCTCGGGCAGGCCCGGGTAGAGCACCTTGGTGACCTTCGGGTGGCGCGTGAGCACCTCGACGATCTTGGCGGCGTTCTCCGCGTGCCGGTCCATGCGCACGGCCAGGGTCTTGATGCCGCGCAGCACCACCCACGAGTCGAACGGCCCGGCCACCGCGCCCATCGCGTTCTGGTGGTAGGCCAGTTCCTCGCCCAGCGCCTCGTCGGCGGTGACGAGCGCGCCGCCGACCACGTCGGAGTGCCCGCCCATGTACTTGGTCAGCGAGTGCACGACCACGTCCGCGCCCAGTGCCAGCGGCTGCTGCAGGTACGGCGAGGCGAAGGTGTTGTCCACGACCAGCTTGGCACCCGCGGTCCGCGCGATGTCGGCGACGACGGCGATGTCGGTGATGCCGAGCAGCGGGTTGGAGGGGGTCTCGACCCAGATGACCTTCGTCTTCGGGGTGAGGGCCGCGCGGACGGAGTCGGCGTCGGAGGTGTCGGCCACCGACCACTCCACGCCCCAGCGGGAGACGACCTTCGCAAAGAGGCGGAAGGTGCCGCCGTAGGCGTCGTTCGGGATGACCACGTGGTCGCCCGGCGAGAGCAGCGTGCGCAGCAGGCAGTCCTCGGCGGCCAGTCCGGACGCGAAGGCGAGGCCGCGGCGGCCGCCCTCCAGCGCCGCGAGGTTCTCCTCCAGCGCGGTCCGCGTCGGGTTGGCGCTGCGGCTGTACTCGTAACCGCCCCGCAGGCCGCCGACGCCGTCCTGCTTGTAGGTGGAGACCTGGTAGATCGGGGGCACGACCGCGCCGGTCTGCGGGTCGGCGGTGTTGCCCGCGTGGATCGCGCGGGTCTCGAAGCTCTGGTGCTCGTGGCTGTCGTCGCTCATGCTCAGATGCTATGCCCAGGCTCGGCGTGCACCCCCCTGTTCGCCTGTCGGCCCTCCGGTCTGGTTCGCTGGAGGCATGGAGATTCTGTGGTTCCTGTTCGCGGTGCTCATGATCCTGTTCGTCGTGGGCCCGTACGTCCGGCGCCGGCGCGGCGGCATCCGCCTGGTCGCGCCCGGCAGCCCCGACGCGGCCGACCCGGCGAACTACGGATTCGAGCGGCAGGAAGACCTCGACATCCGCATCCCCGGGCCGGACCAGGACCTGATGGACGCCCTCGACAACGTGCGGCGCACCGGGCAGTGGCAGGCGGCCTCGCAGCTGCTGGCCGGGACACCGCGGGAGGGCGAGCGGCGCTGGCAGCGCGTGCAGGCCTTCGGCGGCGCGGCGGCGCTGGAGCTGGCGGCGCAGCCGGGTGCGGGCGCCCAGTGGCTGAAGGCGTGGCGGCTGGAGGCGGACAAGGACGCGGGCGGCGCGCAGGTGCACGCGGAACTGCTGGTGCAGCAGGCGTGGCGGCACTCGGGCGGGGTCGGCTCCGACGACCACCGGATCATCCTGGAGGAGGCCCGGGAGGCCTGCCGCAAGTCCGCGCTGCTGGCTCCGGGCGACCCGGTCCCGTACATCACGGAGCTGGCGATCGCCCGCGGCCTGGCGTACCCGGAGGCGGAGTTCGACGAGCTGTGGGCGAAGGTCATCGACCGGGCGCCGGAGCACATGGGCGCGCACCTGGCGGCGCTGCACTACTGGTGCGCGAAGTGGCACGGCTCGCGGGAGAAGGCCGATGCCTTCTCGCACGCGGCCGCCGCGCGCGCGCCGCAGGGCTCCCTGCTGGCGGCGCTGCCGCTGTTCGCTCTGTACGAGAACCTGCCGGAGGTGATCCTGAGCAGCGGTTTCTACCGCAGCGAGGCCGTCACGCGGGCGGTGGAGGGTGCGCTGTACGCCGTGCACACGGCCCGGCAGGACGACCCGATGCTGGCGCACGTACGACACCTGCTGCTGCTGTTCCTGGTCAACATGGAGCGGTGGGCGGAGGCGATGGAGCAGGTCCGCCACGTGGACGGATACGTCGGCGCGCTGCCGTGGTCGGCGGCGGAGGATCCGGCGGCGCAATACGCCCTGTACCGGGCCCTGGCGGTGGCCGGCTACGAGGCCAACGGCGGCTCCCCCGCCACCCTCCCCCAGTAGCGGTGGACACCCCCGGCGCGCCGGCCGCGCCGGGGGCCGGTCCCGCGCAAGCAGCAACGCCACCCACCGCCCACTACCGGCGGGTACCCCCCACGACCAGCGGCGATGAGCGGTGCATAAAGTTGCCGTCACCATTCTCTGAGCCGCATCGTGCGGGGCGGCGGCCACCCCCCGCCGCGCGTCTCGGCACCGCTTTCATCCCGTGGGGGGATCTGTCCATATGGGCGCTTCTTTGCGCGCCGTTCGCGCGCTCGTCCTGCTCGCAGGCTTCTACCTGCTCGGCGTCTTCCTGCTCGCCGCGCTCGCAGGCCTCGACTTCGCCGTCGTCACCTGGCTGCACGGCCCGGCCGCCTTCAAGATCGTGATCGTGTCGGTCGTCCTCGCCGTCCCGATCGTCCGCGGCCTGTTCATGCTCCGCACCCCCAAGGGCGACCCGCCGGCCGGCATCACCGTCACCGAGGCGCAGGAGCCCGTCCTGTGGCGGACCGTGCGCGAGATCGCGCAGCAGGTCGGCACCCGCGCCCCCGACGAGATCGTGCTGATCGACGAGGTGAACGCGGCCGTCGCCGAGGACGCCCGCCTGCTGGGCCTGCGCCCCGGCACCCGTCGCCTCTACCTCGGCCTGCCCCTGATGACGGGCCTGGACGAGATGCAGCTGCGCGCCGTGCTCGCCCACGAGATGGGCCACTACGCCAACTTCGACACCCGCCTCACCCCGCTGATCGCCCGGGGCCGCGCCCAGCTGATCCGTACGATCGGCCACTTCCACGAGCGCGCCGACAACAAGGTCGCCAAGGAGCGGGCCCGCCAGGAGAAGCGGGACGAGAAGCGGATCGCCAAGGGCAAGGGCGCCAAGGGCGTCGACACCTCCGGAGAGGGCGCGACGTACCGCGCCATGGCCAAGATCTACACGGCGTACGGCTCCTTCTACCTGCGCGCCACCCGCGCTGCCGGCCGCCGCCAGGAGCTCGCCGCCGACCTCGCCTCGGTGCGCGTCGCCGGCCGCGACTCCGCCGCCTCCGCGCTGCGCGAGATCAACGTCCTGGACTCGGCGCACGGCTTCTACATGAGCTCGTACGCCACCCTCGGCGTCGGCGCCGGCCTGCTGCCCCGCCCCGGCGAGGTCTTCGGCGGCCTGCGCAAGCTGCTCGACGCCCGTACGGAGGACCTGGACGACCTGCGCCGGGACCTGTCGACCGAGCCCGCCTCCCCGTACGACTCGCACCCCCCGCTCGCCGAGCGCGTCGCCCGTATCGAAGCCCTGCCCGACGACGGCCGCGGCGGGCAGGGCGCCCGTCCCGCCCTGGAGCTGCTGTCCGACGCAGGCGCCTCGCTGGCCGCGCTGGAGCAGGTCGTCCTCACCCCGGAGGCCCTCGCGCTCAAGCGGGTGGACTGGGAGGACCTGGTCCACGAGTCGATGACGCGGTACGTCGGCGAGGGCGCGGAGGAGATCCGCGAGGCCTTCGCCGCCGAGGGCGCCGGTCCCGGGCTGTCCGCTCTGCTCGACGCGGTCGACGCCGACCCGGCGGTCCGCTGGCGGGTCGCCGACCGCTTCCCGAAGTCGGAGGAGGCCGCGGCCGCCACGGGCCGCACGGCCCGCGAGTTCGCCCGCCCGGTCGTGCGGCGGGCCCTGAACCAGCTGGTCACCGTAGAGCTGACGGGCCGCGGCGCCGCCCGCTGGCAGCTGTCCTGGTCCGACTCGGCCACCCTGCGCTACCCGACCGAGGGCTTCGAGGAGCAGCTCCGGCTGGCCCTCGACGCGGTCGTCGCCGACCAGCCCGACACCGAACCCCTGCGAAAGCTGGTGCTTGCCCCGTGATCGGCCTGTACATCCTCGGCGCCGTGCTGCTGTTCGGCGCCTTCAAGTTCCTGCGCGGCGTCTACTACATCCGCAAGGCGAAGCGGCTGGAGGCGGAGATCGCCACGCTGGACGCCGGTACGGAGGCAGTCGAGGCCGGTCTGAAGGCGGACAAGGCCGCGGCGGTCGTCGCGCTCGGCTTCGTGGCGGAGGAGGACCTCGACACCGAGAACCCGGCGCCGGTGCCGCCCGAGCGGACTGCGGTCCTGCAGGCCGTTGCGGCGGGCGACTGGGAAGCGGCGGCGGCCTACGTGGAGGCGGCGGGCACGGACTGGCACGAGCGGATGGAACGGGTCCGCCCGCTGGCCGAGGCGGCCGCCGCGGACGACGACGCTTGGCTGCTGGCATGGCGCGCGGCCCGTCCGTCCGACCCGACGGCTGCCCTCGTCAACGCCGACGCCGCGATCATGGTGGCGTGGAACGTGCGCGGCAGCCAGTCCGGCAGCCGAACCACACAGGAGCAGTTCCGGCTCTTCCGCGAGCTCCTGGTCAAGGCCCAGGAGGCCGCCCACGAGGCCCAGCGCCTGGCGGACCCGGCGGACCCCACCCCGTACATCGTGGAACAGCCCATCGGCCAGGGGCTGGGCTACTCCCACGAGCGCTACCGGGAGCTGTGGGCGAAGGTCGTCGAACGCGACCCGAAGGTGTTGTGGTCGCACATCGCCGGCCTGCAGTACTGGTGCCGGAAGTGGCGCGGCTCGCACGAGCTGGCGCTCGCCCACGCGCGGGCGTCCGCAGCCGTCGGTGAACCCGGCGACCTGCTGTCGCTGCTGCCGCTGATCGCGTACTTCGAGCAGGAGACGTACGAGGACGACCTGGCGGCCGAGACGTACTTCAAGGAGCCGGAGATCGTCGCCGCCGTGGACGCGGCCCTCCTGGACCTGGCGGCGGCCGGCGACGACCACCCCGGGGCGGCGCACATGCGGCACCTGTTGGCCTACCTGCTGTTCTGGCAGGACCGCGACGAGCAGGCCGTGGAGCAGTTCCGGCACATCGACGGCTACATCGGCGCCCTGCCGTGGAGCTATGCCGGATCGCCGAAGAGCCGGTACCTGTACGCCCGCGACTGGGCGGTGGGCGTGGTGACGCCGGGCCTGTGAGCCATGGGGGCGGGTCGGGGAATCCCGGCCCGCCCTCCGTGCGTTGTCCCTCGCACAAGGAGGGAATCCATGTTCTCGTACCGCCGCACGCCCGAGCTCCCCACCCGCGAGGAGGCCCTGACGGGCCGCCCGGAGCCGCTGTTCGCCCTTCCCGAGAAGCACACCGTGCTGGGCAACCCACTGGCCGGACCGTATCCGGCCCACCTGGAGGTCGCCGACTTCGGGCTGGGCTGCTTCTGGGGGGCCGAGCGCACGTTCTGGCAGACCCCCGGGGTGTGGACCACAGTGGCCGGCTACCAGGGCGGCTTCACCGAGAATCCGACGTACGAGGAGGTGTGCTCGGGCCTGACCGGCCACACGGAGGTCGTCCGGGTCGTCTTCGATCCCGCGGAGGTCTCCTACGCGGCCCTGCTGAAGCACTTCTGGGAGTCCCACGACCCGACCCAGGGCTTCCGCCAGGGCAACGACGTCGGCACCCAGTACCGCTCGGCGGTCTACACCCACTCCCCCGCCCAGCAGGCCACGGCGGAGGCCTCCCGCGAGGCCTACCAGCAGGTCCTGGGCTCCTCGGGCTACGGCGACATCACCACGGCCGTCCTCCCGGCGGCGGAGCGCCCCTTCTGGCCGGCCGAGGCACACCACCAGCAGTACCTCGACAAGAACCCGGGCGGATACTGCGGCATCGGCGGCACGGGCGTGTCCTGCCCGATCGGCGTGGCCCCGGCGCCCGGGGAGTGAGCGGCCCCCTGCTCCCCGACCCGGCGCACGAGCGGCTGACCCGGCTCTGGCAGGCTCACCGGCCTGCCGGGCCGATGCTGCCGTGGGAGTTGAAAACGGTGTACCCGGATCGCTGGGTCCGCTTCCACAGCCTGCCGGGGTCGAAACGCTACGCGGAGGACGAAGCGGAGTACGCCGTCCTCCTCGACCGGTACAACACGGTCCTCGACGAGCTCTTCACGGGCGGTGAGGCATACGTGGTGACCACAGACTGGGCCGACCCGTCCGAGCCGACGGACCACTCGGCCCACCGTGTTGCCCTCCACCCGGAGGGCACGCTGTGGACGGCCCTGGACGACACCGACGACCCGGATCCGGCCTTTCACACGCGCTGGTACTTCTACGCCGACCGCCGCCCCTGGCAGCGCGGCTGTCTCGACCCGCTCCTGCGCGCCGTCGCGGACGACACGCTGCCCGGCATCTTCGTGACAGACCCGGACCTCACCCGCATCCACCACCCGTACGACGGCGGCGCGGATATCATCCTCCCTACCTCCGAGGAACGGGACCGCCTGCGCGGCCAGCACTCCGCCTGGCTGTCCACGCACCCGTCGGGGTACTGATCTCAGGACGGGTCGTAGCCGTAGACCCGCTTCGCGTCCAGATGGAGCTCGTAGGGGCCCCAACAGTCTGCGGCGAGAGTGGCCACCGGGGCTCCGCAAGGACAGGCACGGTTGAGTCCGCTGTCTCCGGACGGTCCGCAGCATCCGCTGCTGTTCTCCCAGTCCGGCAACGGCTGTATGTCGGGCGCGTCATCGGGGTGGATCACGATGTCGTCGCGCGGCCCGGCAGAGATCACGAGTACCCCTTCGTCACTCCGCCGGAATCCACGCGGCTGCGCAGGCCCGCCGTCTTCCTGGTCCGGATGCGGCACGTACGGTGCGCCCCACGGTTCGGTCTCGATCGCATAGTGCCCCTGCGGCAGCGTGGCTGGCGCCCGCCGACTCTCCTTGTCCCGTTCTTCGTCGTCGGGCACCGAGGGAACGGCCGGCAGCGGCGTCAGGTCTGGCGTAAGACTGCCGCCGCACTTGGCACACAGGAAGACGGTCATGCTGCCGTTGTAGCCGCCGCGTGCATCCCAGCGCATCCTCGATTCCAACCGAGAGCTGCTTTCCCGTTCTGGAAAGGATCAGTACTTGACCCCACCACAACCAGCTCGGGAGCATCGAACGCAACAGGGCGTACGCCGACGTGTGGGGGGCAAGGATGCTGCGGAAGCTTTCCGGTGACCCGGAGTGCAGGAACGGAACGTGCCCGACGCTGTGGGGTACCGAGGACGCCAAGGACTACGTAGTGCAGGGCTACGTCATCACCGACCCGGGCCGGCTGGCGCAGCTGGACCTGCCCGAGGGGGAAACCGCCGTCATAGTCCCGGCCGCGGTGCTGGAGGAGTACTTCCGTGCTCAGCGGTGAGGAGTTCGGCCGGCTCTTCGAGACCTTCGAACGGACCGCCTTCCGGCTGGAGACCCTCGCCGTCTACAGCGTGGAGGAGGAGCGTGAGGAGTTCGAACGCTTCCTGGCAGGCGGAGACATGGGCCCCACTTGGGACGACAACCCATGGGTACGGTCGATGACCGACAAGGGAAAGCAGGTCTCACGCGTCCACATCCTTCGGTCTCCGCTGACCGACTACCTGCGGTACGAACTGGCCGCCTATCCGGGCAACATCGCGGCCGGCGAGACCATCGGAATCATCGACCTGTCAGAGCAAGCCGTGACCGGCCTGCCCGATCACGACTTCTGGTTGTTCGACGACCAGGACGTATACCGGATGCACTACACGCCCGAAGGTGCGTTCACCGGCGCCGAACTGCTTCCTGCCCACTGCCTTGCCGAGTATCAGGACTACCGAGACCGCGCCTGGGCCGAAGCTGTGCCGTTCACGGAGTACCCGGAGCGACACCGCTGACCGCCGACTCGATCGGGAAAGCCCTGCGGGCGCTGCGCGACGCATCCGGACTCACGGGTGATTCGGTGGCCCGCAGGGCTTCCATGTCGGCCGGGAAGCTCTCGAAGATCGAGACGGGCAAGGTACGACCAACCGTCCAGGACGTGGACCTGGTCCTCACTGCCATAGGCGTGAGCGAGGAAGTCAAGGAAGAGTTCCTGGCAGCCGCCCGCGCTGAGGCCACCGAAGCCACCGCATGGCGCCTGCTGCGCCGCTTGGGCCCTTGGAAGCACCAGAAGACCATCCGGGCCATCGAGGCAGGCACCACCACACTCAGGCTCTTTCAGGGGCAGCTCATTCCCGGGCTCCTCCAGACGCCCGAGTACGCCTACGCCGTCTTCTCCCTGCCGCCGTCCCTGCCGGAGGAGACGAGGACCAAGACCGTGGCTGCCCGTCTCGAACGCCAATCCGTCCTGTACGAACCGGGCAGGTCATTCCGCTTCGTTATCTGCGAACACGTACTGCGATGGCGCATCAGCGAGCCCGTGGTCATGGCACTCCAGCTCGACCGGCTCGTATCCGTGTCTCGTCTGCCCAACGTCTCGCTGGGTGTCGTCCCGTCCGACCGCCGGATGCCCGACTTCCCCATGACCTGCTTCAGCCTCCACGACGACCGTCTCGTCATCGTGGAGACGTTCCACTCCGAGGTCACCACCCACGACCCGAAGGACGTACAGGTCTACCTCGACACCTTCATACGGTTCGCCGCCGTGGCGGTCTACGGCGATGCCATGAGAGCCCTGATCGAGGGCATCCGGGACGGATTCTTGCCCCAACAGGAAAGGTCCTGGAAGGAGCTGCTCAGCGAGTGAAGCATCAGCGGTGCCGACACCCGAGGGAGGGAATCCCAGTGAGCAGCCCCAGCAGCACGATGGACCCACCGGTTCAACTGTCCCTCCCCCGCACACCGCCTGCACCTGCGCCGGGTTGCGGGGTCTGCGCTGCCCTTGCGAAGCAACGCACAGCGGCGTACGGCGCCGGGGACCTGTCCGCCGTCTCGGACTGCAACGTCGAGCTGGCCGCACACCCCATGAAGCACTCTGCGGGGCGGTAGTGGACATGCAGACCTGGAGGGACGGACGTACAGCGGCTCTGAGCGCCTCCGGTGCCATGCGGGAGGTGCTCGCCTCCCTGGGCCTGCCGGAGAGCGCGTACGCGGCGATACGCCCACAGGTGACTCCCCGAGGCGAGCCGCTCGTGCACCTGGGCTCGATCCCCGCTGCTCACGTCGAGCAGATCGCAGAGGCGCTGCGAGGCACCCGGACACTCCCCGAGCGGGACAGCGGTGCCCTTCCCATCTGAATCCAGGACGACAAGATGACCGACCTGTACGGACTCGACCTGACCGGAGCCCACTTCAGCAAGGCGTGCGGAGGCAGCACCCACCCGGACGGCGAGGCGTGCCTGACCCTCGCGAAGATCGGGCCGGACGCATGGGCGACGGGCGACGGGCGACAGCAAGCGTCCAGACGCCGAACCGCTGTGCTTCACCACGGCCGAGCTGGACGCGGCGGGCATCGACCCCACCCTCTTCGACCTCTCCGCCTGAACTGACGGCCCTGCCTTCACGTGGCCGCGTTCCCGACTGCCGACCTGCCTCCGATCCAGACGGCGCACAGGCTCATGAAACCGCCTTCGCTGATCAGGGCGGCCGGGGAGGAGCCCAAGGAGGCCGGCGAGTGGCTGGAACTCCAGCTCGCAGAGTTCGCACCCCGCTCCGCCTCGGAGCAGGATCGGGAGGTGAACAGGCTGGTTCTCCTTGTGAAGTCTGCCGTCGAGCGGCTGACGTGGGGAGGAGACATATCCCTCGGCCACTGCCTGAAAGGCACTGTCTTCCACTCCGTCGCCCTCGCGGCGTGCTCGCCGAACCGTGCTGCTCCCGACCTGCCCTGCCCGGCACGGGCGTGTCCTGCCCGATCGGCGTGGCCCCGGCGCCCGGGGGGTGAGCGGCCCCCTGCCCCGCCCCGGCACCGTCCTCGACGGGCTCTTCGCCGGCGGCGACGGCCGGGGCGCGCAGCCGGGGCCGGCGCCCCGTCAGATCGTGGAGGCGTCGATCACGAAGCGGTAGCGGACGTCGCTCGCCATGACGCGGGCGTAGGCCTCGTTGATGCGGGCGGCGTCGATCAGCTCGATCTCCGCGCCCAGCCGGTGCTCGGCGCAGAAGTCCAGCATCTCCTGGGTCTCGGCGATTCCGCCGATCATCGATCCGGCGAGGGTCCTACGGCCGCCGATGAGGGAGAAGAGGTTGAGGGAGACCGGCTCCTCCGGGGCGCCCACGTTGACCAGGGCGCCGTCCACCTTCAGCAGGCCCAGGTAGGCGTCCAGGGCCAGCGGGGCGGAGACGGTGGACAGGATCAGGTCGAAGGTCCCGGCGAGCTTCTCGAAGGTGGATTCGTCGCTGGTGGCGTGGAAGTGGGTGGCGCCCAGCCGCCGGCCGTCGGCCTCCTTGCGGAGGGTCTGCGACAGCACGGTGACCTCCGCGCCCAGCGCGTGCGCCATCTTCACCCCCATGTGGCCGAGGCCGCCGAGACCGACGACCGCGACCTTCTTGCCCGGGCCCGCCTGCCAGTGCCGCAGCGGCGAGTAGAGGGTGATGCCCGCGCACAGCAGCGGGGCCGCCTCGTCCAGGGCGAGGCCGTCGGGGATGCGGACGGTGTAGTTCTCGTCGACGACGAGGTGGGTCGAGTAGCCGCCGTAGGTGGGCTCGCCGTCCCGGCCGAGGGCGTTGTACGTGCCGGTCATGCCCTGTGTGCAGTACTGCTCCCGGCCACTGCGGCAGTGCTCGCACACGCGGCAGGAGTCGACCATGCAGCCGACGCCCACCCGGTCGCCGACGGCGAACCGGGTCACTTCCGTGCCGACCTGGGCGACGACTCCGGCGATCTCGTGTCCGGGGACCATGGGGTAGATGCCCTCGCCCCATCCGTCACGCACCTGGTGGATGTCGGAGTGGCAGATGCCCGCGTACATGATGTCGATGAGGACGTCGTGCGGCCCGACGGGACGGCGCGGCACGGTGGTGCGCTCCAGCGGGTCGCCGGGGGCGGGGGCGGCGTACGCGGCGACCCGGGTGACCGGGGTGTGCGCGGTGCCGGCGGCGGTGGTGGCGGTGGCGGACATGGGGCTCCTTGAGGCGGTGGTGTCGCGGTGCGCACCACGCTGCCGGTCCGTGCCGCCGGTACCCAGGCCCCTGCGCTTCGTACGACTGGCGAACCTACTACTGCTGGGGTCAGGCTCGGACCGTCCGGGCGGTGGGCCGCCCGGAGATACTGGGCGGCATGGACCAGCTTGATCAGCGAGCCTGCCTGGGCGAGTTCCTCCGCTCCCGCCGCGCCCGGCTGCGCCCGGAGGACGTGGGCCTGACGGACTACGGGCGCCGGCGGCGCGTGCCGGGGCTGCGGCGTGAGGAGCTGGCGCAGCTGGCGGGGGTGTCGGTCGCGTACTACACGCGGCTGGAGCAGCGCGACGGGGTCAACGTCTCGACGGAGGTGCTGGAGGCCATCGCGCGGGCCCTGCGCCTGGACGGGACGGAGCGGGCGCACCTGATGGACCTGGCGCGGCCCAGGGCCCGCAGGCGCCGCCAGAGCCGAAGGCCGCAGCAGGTGCGTCCGGCGCTGCGCACGCTGATGGACGCGATGGACGGCGTACCGGCCTATCTCGTGGGGCACCGCCAGGACGTCATCGGCTGGAACCGGCTGGCGGCCGCGGTCTTCGGGGACTTCGGGGCGCTTCCGGCCGCGGAGCGGAACCTGGTCCGGCTGATGTTCCTGGACCCGGCGACCGCGGAGCTGTACGGGGAGTGGGAGTGCCAGGCCTGCTGGGTCGTCAGCAACCTGCGGCTGTACGCGGGCCAGCACCCGGACGACGAGCAGTTGTCGGCGCTGGTCGGCGAGCTGTCCGTGAAGAACGAGGAGTTCCGACGGCTCTGGGCGGCGCACACGGTGGCGGACAAGACGCACGGCGTGAAGCTGCTGCGTCACCCGCTGGTGGGGGAGATGCGCCTGTCCTTCGAGACGCTGACGCTTCCCGACGATCCGACGCAGGCCCTGGTGACCTTCCATGCGGAGCCGGGCTCGGCCTCCGAGGACGCACTGCGCCTGCTGGCGTCGTGGGACGCGCAGCGGGCCGCGGAGCGGTCGGCTGCGCGGACGGCGGAGCAGACCGCGCAGCCGACCGGCTGACCTGCGGTGGCGGCCTGTCGCCCGGGCCGTCTAGAGAGTGATCTGGAAGACGCCGGCGCCGCGTTCGCGCCGGTAGCCGAGGGCCTCGTTCACCGCCCGCATGGGGACGTTCTCGTCGGCCACCGTGGTGGCGATGCGGCGCAGTTGCGGGTGGCGGGCCGCGGCCCGCGCTGCCATGTGCCGTTTCACGGCGCGCCCGAGGCCGTGCCCGCGGTGGGCGGGTACGACCACCGTGTCGTACTGGAGGGCGCTGGTACCCGCGGGATCCGGCAGGACGATCTCGGTGTACGCCGCCACCTCGCCCCCGGGGGTCACCGCCGCGACCGTGATCATCTCTCCGCCCCGGTCCAGGACCAGTTGCTGGAGGGTGTGCAGCCGCTGGGCCGTCCAGGTCTGGATCCGCTCGTCCATGTCGCCGGTCGGGGCGTCCTCCATGGCCGCGTGGGCCGCCGCCGCGGCCGGCGCCCAGGCGTCGGGGACGAGGCCGTACCAGGTCAGGAGCTCGTATCCGGGGACGGCAGGGTCGTGGACGGGCCCGTCCGCCGGGGTGGCCGCCGGAGCGGCTGCCGTGCCGTCCGCCGCCCTGCCGTCCGTCGCCGTGCCGTTCGGGATGTCCTGTACGTACCAGGCCATCGGCAGGACGTTCTCGAAGCCCATCGCCTCCGCGAAGGCCTGGCCGGGCCCGCCGAGGTCCAGCATGGCCGCGACCGAGGTACGACCGTCCGCGAGCAGTTCCTCGCGGACTTGCTCCCACAGGGCGGTGCCGATGCCGCGGCGCCGCGCCGCGGGGCGCACCGTCAGCGCGTCCAGGAACGCGGTGCGCTCGTTGCCCTCCTCGGTGAACAGCAGCAGGGCCGCCACGCCCTCGCCGTCGCCGGCCGTCCACAGCACCGGCCGGCCGCGGGCCGGCCTCACGCACAGCCGCCCGGCGATCTCCACGCGGGAGGGCGGGGGCAGTTGCGGCAGGTCGACGGCCGCGGCGGAGGCCAGGACCGTCAGCCAGGCGTCCACCTCGGTGTCGGACGGGGGCAGGGCGAGAGAATGGATCATCATGGGCCCGACCCTAGAGCGCGCCCGGACGCGCCGCCCGCGGGTTTTCGGTCAACGGGTGCGGCGACGGCGCCACCGCCGTCCGTGCCCCGGAAACGGCGGACGGCGGGGAACCCGTGGGGGTTCCCCGCCGTCCCGGTGGCGCGAGCCGTCCTGCTCGTGCGAGCCGAGTGCCCGGAGGCGCCGCATGCCCGGAGGCGGCGGGGCGCGCCCTGCGTCAGGCGGCCGAGCCGGCCTTCCAGTCGGCCCAGCTCATGTTCCAGCCGTTGAGGCCGTTGTCCGGCTTGATCGTCTTGTCCGGGGAGTTGACCACCGTGACGACGTCACCGATGAGCGAGTTGTCGTAGAACCAGGCGGCCGGCTGGTTCGGGTCGCCGGCGCCCTTGACGTCGTTCAGGCCCACGCAGCCGTGGCTGGTGTTGACGCTGCCGAAGATCGAGTCCGCGCCCCAGTAGTTGCCGTGGAGGAAGGTCCCGGAGGTCGACAGACGCATGGCGTGCGGCACGTCCTTGATGTCGTACTCGCCCTTGCCGTCGGCGTCGGTGAAGCCGACGGTGGCACCGTTCATCCGGGTCTCCTTGAACTTCTCGGAGATCACCATCTGGCCGTTGTAGGTCGGGTTGGCCGGGGCGCCCGCGGAGATCGGGATGGTCCGGATGACCGCGCCGTCCCGGGTGACCGTCATCTTCTTCGTCTTGGCGTCAACCGTGGAGACCTGGCTGCGGCCGATCTTGAAGGTGACGGTCTTGCTCTGGACGCCCTGGACGCCGGGAGCGCCCTGGACGCCCTCCAGCGCCAGCTTCAGCGTGACGGTGGAGCCCGCCTGCCAGTACTGCTCGGGGCGGAAGTCCAGGCGCTGGGCGCTGAACCAGTGGCCGACGACTTCCTGGCCGCTGCTGGAGGAGACGGTGATACCCGCCTGGACGGCCTTCTTGTCCTTGATCGCCTTGTTGAAGGTGATCGAGACCGGCATGCCGACGCCGACGGTCTGGCCTTCCTCCGGCACGAAGTTGGCCACGAAGCTGTTCTCGGGGGAGACGGTGGTGAAGGAGGCGTTCTCGTGCGCCTCCTTGCCGTCCGCGTCCTTGGCCGTCGCCGACAGGGCGTACTTGGTGGAGCGCTTCAGCGCCGCCTTGGGCTTCCAGCTCTTGCCGTCGGCGGCCATGTCGCCGGCCACCGCCGTGCCCTCGCTCGTCTTCAGCTCGACCTGCGTGAGCGTGCCGTCGGCGACGGTGACCTTCGCCGCGTCGTTGAGGCCGACGTTGGTCGCGCCGTCCTCCGGCGTGATCGTGATCTTGGCCTTCGAGGTGTCCTTGGCCGCTGCCGCGTCCACGTCCGCCTGGGACTTGCTGGCCTCCCCGCTGCCCTTCGGGTCCCCGCCCCCGCTGTCCCCGTCGTTGCACGCCGAGAGCACCAGTACGCCGCCGAGCACGACGGATATGGCCGCCAGGGACCTTCTCCGCCGCTTGCTGTCCGTCCTCACACGCCACTCCATCGTTGCCGGTAACCCCGGGACATCCGTCACGGGGTTGGCCCGGCAGGGGGCGCACCCCCCTGCCCGGTCCTGACAACGCGTTAACGGCGCCGGCCGGTTCCACATTCCGTTGGGATGTGGGCCACCGCACGGTCAGGCGTTGTCGGGTTCTTCGTCGAAGTCCCCATCTTCCTCGTCGAGGTCCCACTCCAACGACTCGGGGTCGTATTCGACGGGCTCGCTGCTCCAGGACGCCTGCGCCAGCTCGACCCCGGGGATGTCCAGGACCAGGTCAGTGGGGTCGACGAGGTAGGCGAGGGCTTCCGACTCGTCTTCCCGGACGGCGGCTTCCGCATGGCTGCGTTCCTCGTCCGGCATGAACTCGTCGGCCTTGATGTGGGCGAGCGCGGCGCCGGTGAGCGCCTGGGCGTCCGGCACCTCAAGCACCAGATCCACCCGAAGTCGTACATACCGTGATGTCTCAGAAGAGTTCATACGACGGAGAGTAAGCCCGGGGAAGCCCTGACTTTCCCACGACCCGCCCCTTTCCGTAGCATCGGCGCACACGGCCAATTCGCTGCTGCCACAAGGGGGATCGCACCGTGTCCGCACGCCGACCGATGCTCACCGCTCTCGGAGCGACCACCCTCCTCGCCGCCCTGTGGTTCGTGCCCTCGGCGGGCGCGACCGCACCGGAAGCGGCGGGGAGCACCTCCGCCGTGCCCGCGGGCGCGAACACCGCGGAGCCGGCCGGCGGGACCTCGACCACCGGCACGATCACCAGCTCCGCGCCTTCCGCTTCGGGTGCGGGGGCGCCGTCCCTCTCGCTCGCCGACACCGGTTCCGTCGACACCGCCCCGTACCTCCTCGGCGGCACCTTCTGCCTCGGCGTGGGGGCCGCCTTCGTGGCCTTCTCCGTGCGCCGCTCCCCCAGGTCGTAGGAACACCTCCGCGCAGGACCTCCGCGGACGCGTACGACGCCGAAGGGCTGCCCCGGGGTCTTCCCGGGGCAGCCCTTCGGCGTGTCGTGCGGTGGCCGCCGTCAGGCGAGCGGACCCGTCACCGGCTCCACCGCGGCGAGCAGCCCGCCCGTGCGGACGAAGGCGTCGGCGGCTGCCAGGTCGGGGGCGAGGAAGCGGTCCGGCCCGGGCCCCTGCACGCCCGCCGCGCGGGCGGCGGCGATCGCGGCAAGGCTGGCCGGGGCCGCCGTCAGCCCGTGGCGCAGCTCGATGGCGCGGGTGGCCGCGTACAGCTCGATGGCGATGATCCGCGTCAGGTTGTCGACCGCGGTACGCAGCTTGCGCGCGGCCGACCAGCCCATCGAGACGTGGTCCTCCTGCATGGCGGAGGAGGGGATCGAGTCGGCCGAGGCCGGCACCGCGAGCCGCTTCATCTCGCTGACCAGGGCGGCCTGCGTGTACTGGGCGATCATCAGACCGGAGTCCACGCCGGCGTCGTCCGCCAGGAAGGCCGGCAGGCCGTGCGAGCGGTTCTTGTCGAGCAGCCGGTCGGTGCGCCGCTCGGCGATGGAGCCGAGGTCGGCGGCGGCGATGGCGAGGAAGTCCAGCACGTAGGCGACCGGGGCGCCGTGGAAGTTGCCGTTGGACTCCACGCGGCCGTCGGGCAGCACCACCGGGTTGTCGACGGCGGAGGCCAGCTCGCGGGAGGCGACCAGGGCGGCGTGCGCCATGGTGTCGCGGCCCGCGCCGGCGACCTGCGGGGCGCAGCGCACGGAGTAGGCGTCCTGCACGCGCGGCGCGGACTCCTCCTGGAAATGCCCGGTCAGGCCGGAGCCCTTCAGTACGGCGGCCATGTTGGCGGCGGAGGCGCCCTGGCCGGGGTGCGGGCGGATGGCGTGCAGCTCGGGCTGGAGGACCTTCTCGGTGCCGAGCAGCGCCTCCAGGGTGAGGGCCGCGGTGATGTCGGCGGACTTGTAGAGCCTGTCGAGGTCGGCGAGGGCCATGATCAGCATGCCGAGCATGCCGTCGGTTCCGTTGAGGAGGGCGAGGCCTTCCTTCTCGCGGAGTTCGACGGGCTCGATGCCGTACTCGGCGAGCAGCTCGGCGGCGGGGCGGACGGTGCCGTCCGGGCCCTCGGCGTCGCCCTCGCCCATCAGCGCGAGCGCGCAGTGGGACAGCGGCGCGAGGTCGCCGGAGCAGCCGAGGGAGCCGTACTCGTGGACGACCGGGGTGATCCCGGCGTTCAGCACGGCGGCCATGGTCTGCGCCACGGAGGGGCGCACCCCGGTGTGGCCGGAGGCGACGGTCTTGAGCCGGAGGAACATCAGCGCGCGGACCACCTCGCGCTCGACGCGCGGACCCATGCCGGCGGCGTGCGAGCGGACGATGTTGCGCTGGAGCTGGGCGCGCAGCTCGGGACTGATGTGTCGGGAGGCGAGGGCGCCGAACCCGGTGGACACCCCGTAGACGGGTTCGGGCTTGGCGGCCAGCGCGTCGACGATCTCGCGGGCGCGGGCGAGTGCGTCGAGCGCCTCGCCGGACAGCTCGACCCGTGCGTTGCCGCGGGCAACGGCGATGACGTCCTCGGCGGTGGTACCGGACGTCCCCACCACGACAGTGTGCATATCCATATTCAGCACCCTACGGATTGAATCGCTTCATGTCACTAGCTGGAACTGTCACGATCGGGCAGCCACTGGACCCCTTACGCACGGACGCGCCGGGCCCCGGGTCCGCGAGGACGGCCGGACGCCCGGCTCCGCGGCCGCCGCCCGCCGCCCGCCGCCGGCCGTCCGCGGTCACCGCCGGCCACGGAAGCGCCGCCGCTCCCCCGGGGCCTCCTGGGCGGCGGCGTCCGCCAGCCGGACCACCGCGGTGTCCCGGCCCGCCACCACCGGCCCCGCCGACCGCGCCGCCTTCGCCTTGTACTGGGCGGCGTCCGCGAGGCGAAACAGCCTCCGGGAGGACTTCACCGGCCCGATCGGGTCCCCGGTGGAGGCCACCCCGCAGGCCACGCCCTCACCCAGCTCCAACCCGGCGGCGCGGGTACACAGCTCCTCGCTGACCCGGACCACGTCGTCGGCCGGCGGGCCGACCCCGACCAGGCAGAACTCGTCGCCGCCCAAGCGGGCGACCAGCGCGCCCGGGAGCATGGCCCCGCACAGGCTCAGCACCGATCCGAACCGCTCCAGCAGCCGGTCACCCATGGCGTGCCCGAGGGTGTCGTTGACCTTCTTCAGCCCGTTCAGGTCGCAGACGACGAGGCTGACGACGACACCGGTCCGGCGGTGCTCCTCCAGGGCCTCGTCGAGGCGCATGTCGACCGCCCGACGGTTGGCGAGCCCGGTCAGCGGGTCGGTGAAGGCGAGCCGCCGCGCCTCCTCCAGGCGCTCGTTCTGCGCGAGGCCGGCCGCGACCACGGCGGCGAGCACGGTGGCGAACTCCGCGTCGTCCTCGTCGAAGTCGGGCAGCCCCTCGTCCCGGGCGACGTACAGCTCGCCCCAGGCACGCCCGCTGAGCACCACGGGCGCGACCACGCACGTCCCCCGGCCCCGACGGCGCAGGGCCTCGCCGCGCCGCCCCGGCCGGTCGCCGACGGCGCTCTCGACCCAGGCGTGCGGACCGCCGCCGCCCACCCAGCGCTCGTGCAGGAACTCGGTGATCTCGGGGAAGTCGTGCACCGGATAGGACTCGTCCTCGGGGAACTCCTCCTCCCCCGCCCGCCGCTCGCCCTCGTTGACGAGGACGCGCAGACACCCGCGCTCCCGCTCCCACGCGGAGATCGCGGCGAACGAGCCGTCCATCGCCAGGCGCGCGCCCCGCGCGGCCGCACGCACACTGTCGCGCGGCGTGCCCGCCGCGGCCATCGCCTGGGCGAGGCCCACCACGGCTCGCAGCCGCCCGTCAGCTCCCATCACCCCAGGTTAGGGAGTTTTGTCGGATTTTGAGATAATTGGCGCGAGTTTCCCTGCCGGCACGCTCACCGGCAGGACGACCGGAGGCCCGTCCGGGCCCCGGTCCGATGCCTACTCCCCCGGCCAGTTCGGCTTGCGCTTCTCGTTGAAGGCCGCCACGCCCTCCACGCGGTCGCCGGAGAGGGCGACCGTCCGCCAGGCGGCGTCCTCGATCTCCAGACCGGCCGCCAGGTCCATCCCGTGCCCCAGCCGCAGCGCGCGCTTGGCGGCCCGCAGACCCACCGGCGAGTTCGCGGCCATCCGCGACGCCAGGGCCAGCGCCTCGGCCGTGTCCCGGCCGGCCGGCACCACGGAGTCCAGCAGCCCCAGGGAGAGCGCCTCGGCGGCCTCCACCCGGCGCGCGGTGAAGATCAGCTCGGCGGCCCGCGCGGCACCCACCCGGCGCGGCAGCAGCTGCGTACCGCCGCCGCCCGGGATCACACCGACGGAGACCTCGGGCAGACCGACCACCGCGGTCTCGTCGGCGACGATCACGTCGCAGGCCAGGGCCAGCTCGAAGCCGCCGCCCAGCGCGAACCCGTGAACGGCCGCGATCGTGGGCATCGGCAGCTCCATCACGCCGCCGTAGGCCCCGCGCGTGGTCGGCCGCTGCCGCGTCAGCTCGGCGTCGGAGAAGGAGTTGCGCTCCTTGAGGTCGGCCCCCACGCAGAAGGCCCGCTCCGCGGCGGAGGAGAGCACGACCACCCGCACGGAACGGTCCGCGGCCAGCGCGGCGCAGGCCGCGCCGATGGCCCGGGCCATGCCGGTCGAGACCGCGTTCATGGCCTTGGGGCGGTCCAGGACCAGCTCCGCAACCCCGCCCTCGTGACGGCGAACCGCCACGAACTCCGACTCGAACTCGGACGCCATAGGACCCTCCCGGTTAACGAACGTTACCCCGGGATACTAGGGGGTGCCCCCACCGGCGGGGACGGCCAGTGGCCCGTCGCGGTGCCGCCGCCGGACCCGGCCGTCCGGCTGCCGCACGCCGGCGGCGCCTGCCGCCCGTCCCGGCGCTTCCCACACGTCAGCGGCGCTTGCGGCGCGTCAGCGACCAGGGTTCCACGACGCCCAGACCGCGGACCGGCCGCTGCCACATCGGCTGGAGGGCGAACCGGTAGGCCGCACCCTCGTCGGGCTCCGCCTCCGCCTCCTTCTCCGACACCGGCGCGGCGCCGGTCCGGGAGAGCTCCTCGGCCATCGCCCCGTCCACCAGCACGGCGTCCTTGGGGGCTATCGACGTCAAACGGCTCGCCAGGTTCACCGTGGTGCCGAAGACATCGCCCATCCGGGTCGTCACCGTCCCGAAGGCGATCCCGACCCGCAGCTCGGGCATCTGCGGATCCGCCTCCATCGTCTCGATGAGCCGCAGCGCGATCTCCGCGGCGGTCGCCGCGTCGTCGGCGCAGTACAGCACCTCGTCGCCGAGGGTCTTGATCAGCCGGCCGCCATACGCGGCCACCAGGTCCGCCGCGGTCGTCTCGAAGGACTCGACCAGCTCACCGAGCTCCTCCTCCTCCAGCCGGCGCGTCAGACGGGTGAAGCCCACCAGGTCGGCGAAG
Source organism: Streptomyces sp. PCS3-D2 (assembly GCF_000612545.2). Taxonomy (GTDB): domain Bacteria; phylum Actinomycetota; class Actinomycetes; order Streptomycetales; family Streptomycetaceae; genus Streptomyces. Next base: position 2,887,681 of record NZ_CP097800.1, read on the forward strand.
CCCACCGCCAGCCGCCGGTCCACCATCTCCTCGTCGTCCGCCACCTGCACCACGCGCCCGGTGGCCGCCGCCAGCTGGCGCCGCCAGACGTAGACGAGGAACTCCTCCAGCTCCGGCAGAAGCAGCTCGACCAGGGGGTATGTGACCTCCGTACGGGTCATGCCCGGCTCCGGCGGCTCCGTGAGCCCCTCCAGGAACGAGTCGATCTGCCACTCCGCCAGCCGCGCCGTGGTCTGCCCGGTGGACCGCGCCACCTGCACCGCCATCGGCTCGGACAGCAGCCCTGCCTCCACCAGGCCGGCGAGTCGGCGCAGGGCCAGCACGTCCGCCTCCGTCAGCGCCCTCGCCTGGCCGATGTCGGCGAAGCCCATGGCCCGCCAGAAGCGGGAGGCGAGCTCCATCGACACCCCGGCGCTGCGGGCGGCCTGGAAGGGCGTGTAACGGCGCTCCGCGCCGAGGATCAGCTGCTCCAGGCGGATCGCGAGGGGATCCGCCGTCGGCTGCACGGTGTGGTCCACCTCGTGGTGGGGAGTGTGCTGGTCGCGCCCGATCGGGGTGCCCGGACCGGTGGGCCCGGGGGCGGACGCGCCGGAGGCAGAGTCGTCGACGGTCAAGGGCCGCCTCCTGTCCATTCCGTGCGCACTGCCCTGCCGAACCGGTTGATCACCACGAGCAGCGGGATCGCCTAAACCATACGGCAGGTGTGCCGTAGCTCACTCCCCCTCCCCTGCTCCGATCCGGGTCCGGCCCGGGGCTCCCCGAGGCGACGCGGGGGCCGCGCGCACCCGAAACGCCTCATTCGATGCATTCCGCCGCACGCCCGGCCCCGCCCCCGTCAGTGCACGGACCGCAGGTGGACCACGTCGCCCGCCCCCACCGCCTCGTGGGTCCCCTCGGCCGTACGGATCACCAGGCGGCCATCGGAATCGACGGCTTCGGCCGTTCCGGTGAGGGTGCGCCCGCCCGGGAGCTCGGCGCGCACGTGCCGGCCGAGGGTGGCGCAACCCGCCGCGTAGGTCTCCTGCAGGCCGCTGGCCGCCGGGTCGCCCCCGGCGGCACGCCAGTTCCCGTACCACTCCTCCAGGGACCGCAGCACGGCCTTCAGCAGCGGCTCGCGGTCGGTCACGGTGGCCTTGGCCAGCAGCAGCGATCCGGCGGCCGGCACCGGGAGCTCGTCCTCGGTGAGGGTGACGTTGAGCCCGATCCCGACGACCACACCGTCCTCGACCCGCTCGGCGAGGATGCCGCCGGCCTTGCGCTCCTCCCCCTCCACGGCGACCAGCAGGTCGTTGGGCCACTTGAGGGCGGTGTCCACGCCGGCGGCCCGGGAGAGCCCGGTCGCGGTGGCCACGCCGGCCAGGAGGGTCAGCCACCCCCACTGCTCCTGCGGCACCGCGTCGCCCGGCTTGAACAGCACGGAGAAGAACAGCCCGGACCGGGCCGGGGCGACCCAGCTCCGGTCGAGCCTGCCGCGTCCGGCGCTCTGCTCCTCCGCGACGAGCACGGCCCCCTCGGGCAGCTCGGCCGCCCGCGTGGCAAGGTCGGTATTGGTGGACCCGGTGGAGGCGACCACCTCCACGGAGGTCCACAGCCCGTCCCCGGTGACGAGGGCCCGCCGCAGCGCGGCGGCGTTGAGCGGCGGCCGGTCCAGGCTCGACCAACGACCTGCGGAGGCTCCGGCTGATGCATCTGATGGCGTCATGCAACCCAATGTAGGTGTGTCAAACGCCGCACTGCCGAGCGCCATGCCCGCCGATACGCTACGCACCAGTAGCCAGCAGTAGTCAATCAATTGACCAGGCAGTTGACACCACGCAGGGAGCCGCGACCCCGATGTCACATCCGTCAGAGCCGATCGACATGCACACCACCGCGGGCAAGATCGCGGATCTGCAGCGCCGCATCGACGAAGCCACCCACGCCGGTTCCGCCCGTGCCGTGGAGAAGCAGCACGCCAAGGGCAAGCTGACGGCGCGTGAGCGGGTGGCCCTGCTGCTGGACGAAGGATCCTTCGTCGAGCTGGACGAGTTCGCCCGGCACCGCTCCACCAACTTCGGGCTGGAGAAGACCCGGCCCTACGGCGACGGCGTCGTCACCGGCTACGGCACGGTCGACGGCCGCCCCGTGGCCGTCTTCTCGCAGGACTTCACCGTCTTCGGCGGAGCCCTCGGCGAGACCTTCGGCCAGAAGATCATGAAGGTCATGGACTTCGCGCTGAAGACCGGCTGCCCGCTCGTCGGCATCAACGACTCCGGCGGCGCCCGCATCCAGGAGGGCGTCAGCGCGCTCGGCATGTACGGCGAGATCTTCCGCCGCAACGTCCACGCCTCGGGTGTGATCCCGCAGATCAGCCTGGTCGTCGGTCCCTGCGCAGGCGGAGCCGTGTACTCGCCCGCGATCACCGACTTCACGGTGATGGTGGACCAGACCTCGCACATGTTCATCACCGGCCCGGACGTCATCAAGACGGTCACCGGCGAGGACGTCGGCTTCGAGGAGCTCGGCGGTGCGCGCACGCACAACAGCACGTCCGGCGTCGCGCACCACATGGCGGGCGACGAGAAGGACGCCATCGAGTACGTGAAGTCGCTCCTGTCCTACCTCCCGTCGAACAACCTCTCCGAGCCGCCCGCCTTCCCGGAGGAGGCCGACACCGAGGTCTCCGACGGCGACCGCGAACTCGACGTGCTGATCCCGGACAGCGCGAACCAGCCGTACGACATGCACACCGTGATCGAGCACGTGCTCGACGACGCGGAGTTCCTGGAGACCCAGTCGCTCTTCGCGCCGAACATCCTGACCGGCTTCGGCCGGGTCGAGGGCCACCCGGTGGGCGTGGTCGCCAACCAGCCGATGCAGTTCGCGGGCTGCCTGGACATCGACGCCTCCGAGAAGGCGGCCCGCTTCGTACGGACGTGCGACGCCTTCAACATCCCGGTGCTGACGTTCGTGGACGTGCCGGGCTTCCTCCCGGGCACCGACCAGGAGTACAACGGAATCATCCGGCGCGGCGCCAAGCTGATCTACGCGTACGCGGAGGCCACCGTCCCCCTGATCACCGTCATCACCCGCAAGGCCTTCGGCGGCGCCTACGACGTCATGGGCTCCAAGCACCTCGGCGCGGACCTGAACCTGGCCTGGCCGACGGCTCAGATCGCCGTCATGGGCGCGCAGGGCGCGGTGAACATCCTGCACCGCCGCACCCTCGCCGAGACCGCTCCCGAGGAGGTGGAGGAGACCCGGACCCGGCTCATCGCCGAGTACGAGGACACCCTGCTCAACCCGTACACGGCGGCCGAGCGCGGCTACATCGACGCGGTGACCATGCCGTCGGAGACCCGTGCGCACGTGGTGAAGGGGCTGCGGCAGCTGCGCACCAAGCGGGAGTCCCTGCCGCCGAAGAAGCACGGCAACATCCCCCTCTAGTCCCTCCAGGAGGTCACCGTGGTGATCAAGGTCGTCAAGGGCAATCCGACCCCGGAGGAGCTGGCCGCCGCACTGGCGGTGGTCCGGGCGCGCGCGGCGCTGCTGGCCTCGTCGCCGCCCCCGGGCGCCCCGGAGGTCGCGGACGAGTGGTCGACGCCGGCCCGGGTGGCACGGCGGCGGCTGCCGCAGCCGGGGCCCCGGGCCTGGGGGCGGACGTACTGGCCCGGATAGCCGGGGCCGGCACGGCGTGAACACGCTGCGGCGCTTGAGTACCCGTACTCAGGCGCCGCACCCCCTCCCGGGGCCAGGATCGGAACATGCTCTGGTCCGACCCGAAGAACGAGCCGCCCGAGGAGATGCGCGACGCGCAGGCGATGATCCGGCGGCTCACCGTGGTGCTCGCCGTCGCGATGCTCGTGGTGGTCTACGTCCTCGGTGTGCGCCACTTCTGAGCCGCCCCCGGGCGCACCTACGATGGCGTGCATGACTGCCACACCCCGGCCCGCGAGCGGGCGCAAGCTCGTCCTCGCCTCCGCCTCCCCCGCCCGGCTGAACCTGCTGCGGCAGGCCGGTCTCGCCCCGCACGTGATCGTCAGTGGCTTCGACGAGGACACCCTGGACCACGACGAGCCGGCCGAGCTCGCGCTGGCGCTGGCCGAGGCCAAGGCGGCCGTCGTGGCGGCCCTGGAGGAGGCCTCGGGCGCCCTGGTGATCGGCTGCGACTCGGTGCTGGAGCTGGACGGCGAGGCGTTGGGCAAGCCTGCGGACGCCGAGGAGGCGACCGCGCGCTGGAAGGCGATGCGCGGCAGGGCGGGCGTGCTGCGCACGGGGCACTGCGTCATCGACACGGCGACCGGGCGGCAGGTCTCGGCCACGGCGTCGACGACGGTCCGCTTCGGCGAGCCGACGGACGCGGAGGTGGCGGCGTACGTGGCCAGCGGCGAGCCGCTCCACGTGGCCGGCGCCTTCACCTTGGACGGGCTGTCGGCGCCGTTCGTCGACGGCATCGACGGGGATCACGGCAACGTGATCGGGCTGTCCATGCCGCTGCTGCGCTCCCTGCTGGGCGAACTGGACGTGTCCATCACGGACTTGTGGGCCTGAGCTCCCCGACCGGCGGCGGCGGTGGGACGTCCTCGACGGGTCCACCGCCGTCACCCCGCCGGGAGGCGGGGTAGAGCGTCAGGACCAGTACGAGCAGACACAGGATCAGCATCAGCGTCGCGAAGGCCGCCCAGCCGACCAGGCCGACGGCGAGTACGCCGAGCATCCCGTGGGTGACGGCGGCTGCGACGAGCACGACGCGGGCGAAGCGGCCCGGCGGGCGGTCGCGCAGCGCGGCGAGGGCGGCGAGGACGGCGCACAGCAGGAGGAAGGCGCCCATGCCCGCCCCCATGGCGTAGGTGGCCTTGGACATCACGTCAGGGTCGCTGCCGGCGATGGACATCGACTGGTTGGCCGTGGTCCGGCCCAGCACGATGTGGACGAGCACCAGCACGGCGGCTTCCGCGACCAGCACGATCGCGGCCAGTCCGGCCACGAGTCGTCGCACCACGTGCACCCACCCCCCAAGCGCCATACGCCCGTTCGACGCCTGGAGGCTACTAACGGGTAGCCCGGTGGGCAAGGGATCGACCGAGGTCGCCCGTCCGGAGTACACGCCCGCCGCGCGGCGGCCCGGCGAGACCGCGGTCGGCCGCCTCGCTGTGGGTACGGTGTTGTCCCGGTTCGCCCCGCGGGACGTCGGAGCTACCAATCAGTAAACAAGGGGACAACTCCTCGCTCGGCAGCAAAGAAAGTGTGGGCCGTTCGTAGGGACTCGACAAAGAATCACCCGGGGCCGCTGACCGGGGAGACAGAGACCTTGGCTACATGGCGGGGTTACTGTGCAGTCGGGGATCCCCCTGACCTGGGGCGCCACAAGGGTTCTCCGGCGGAGCGGGCCTCGCATCACACTCTGTGTGGGCAAGGTCACCACCGGGGAAGGGTCGAAAGGCCGTGTGGGCTGTCCCTAAACTCAGCTTGTTTCAAGGAGGGAGCCATCGTGCGCAAGGTGCTCATCGCCAACCGTGGCGAAATCGCTGTCCGCGTTGCTCGGGCCTGCCGGGACGCCGGGATCGCGAGCGTAGCCGTCTACGCCGATCCGGACCGGGACGCTCTGCACGTCCGCGCGGCCGACGAAGCTTTCGCGTTGGGCGGTGACACCCCGGCCGCCAGCTACCTGGACATCTCCAAGGTCCTCCAGGCCGCCGCCGACTCGGGTGCGGACGCCATCCACCCCGGATACGGCTTCCTGTCCGAGAACGCCGACTTCGCCCAGGCCGTGATCGACGCCGGCCTGACCTGGATCGGCCCGCCGCCGCAGGCGATCCGCGACCTCGGTGACAAGGTGGCCGCCCGCCACATCGCCCAGCGCGCCGGTGCGCCGCTGGTCGCCGGCACGCCGGACCCGGTCTCCGGGGCCGACGAGGTCGTCGCCTTCGCCAAGGAGCACGGCCTGCCGATCGCCATCAAGGCGGCCTTCGGCGGTGGCGGCCGCGGCCTGAAGGTCGCCCGCACCCTCGAAGAGGTGCCGGAGCTCTACGAATCCGCCGTCCGCGAGGCCGTCGCCGCCTTCGGCCGCGGCGAGTGCTTCGTCGAGCGCTACCTCGACAAGCCGCGCCACGTCGAGACCCAGTGCCTGGCCGACTCGCACGGCAACGTCGTCGTGGTCTCGACCCGCGACTGCTCCCTCCAGCGCCGCCACCAGAAGCTGGTGGAGGAGGCTCCCGCACCGTTCCTGACCGAGGCTCAGAACGCGGAGCTGTACGCCGCGTCCAAGGCCATCCTGAAGGAAGCCGGCTACGTGGGTGCCGGCACCGTCGAGTTCCTGGTCTCCGCCGACGGCCTGATCTCCTTCCTGGAGGTCAACACCCGCCTCCAGGTCGAGCACCCGGTGACCGAGGAGGTCGCCGGCATCGACCTGGTCCGCGAGATGTTCCGCATCGCCGACGGCGAGGAGCTCGGGTACGGCGACCCGGTGCTGCGCGGCCACTCCTTCGAGTTCCGCATCAACGGCGAGGACCCGGGCCGCGGCTTCCTCCCGGCGCCCGGCACGGTGACGAAGTTCGTCGCGCCGACGGGCCCGGGCGTCCGCCTCGACGCGGGCGTCGAGTCCGGCTCCGTCATCGGCCCGGCCTGGGACTCGCTGCTGGCCAAGCTGATCGTCACCGGCGCCACCCGCGAGCAGGCGCTGCAGCGCGCCGCCCGGGCGCTCGCCGAGTTCGAGGTCGAGGGCATGGCCACGGCCATCCCCTTCCACCGTGCGGTCGTCGCCGACCCGGCGTTCGCCCCCACCGACGGCAGCCCCTTCACCGTCTACACGCGCTGGATCGAGACCGAGTTCGTCAACGAGATCCCGGCGTTCACGGCTCCCGCCGCCGAGGAGACCGAGGACGAGCCGGGCCGCGAGACGGTCGTCGTCGAGGTCGGCGGCAAGCGCCTGGAGGTCTCGCTGCCGTCCTCGCTCGGCATGACCCTGGCCCGCACGGCCGCCGCGGGCGGCGCCAAGCCGAAGCGCCGCGCGGCCAAGAAGTCCGGTCCGGCCGCCTCCGGCGACACGCTCGCCTCCCCGATGCAGGGCACGATCGTCAAGGTCGCGGTCGAGGAGGGCCAGCAGGTCACCGAGGGCGAACTGATCGTCGTGCTCGAAGCGATGAAGATGGAGCAGCCGCTCAACGCGCACCGCTCCGGCACCATCGTCGGCCTCACCGCCGAGGTCGGCGCCTCGGTCACCTCGGGCGCCACGATCTGCGAGATCAAGGACTGACGCCCGCCCCGCGGAACGCACCGGCCCCCGGGACCCGTTCGGGTCCCGGGGGCCGGTGTCATGTGCGGGGCGGCCCACCCGTCACCAGGTGCCCGGGGTCGCCTCCCAGCTCCTCAGGTGGTCGTTGAAGCCGCCGTCGGGCCGGGCCCGGCCGCCGCGGGCCGGGGAGCGGATCTTGAGGCCGTAAGCGGTCGATGGCAGGCTCATGCCGCATGATTGACGAATTCGCGAAGGACCACCTGCACGGGAGACTGCGGCGGGACCGCGCGGCACTCCTCTGGAAGCTCGACGGCCTGTCCGAATACGATGCCCGTCGCCCTCTGACAGCGACCGGGACCAACCTCCTCGGCCTGGTCAAACACCTGGCGACGGTCGAGGCCAGGTACTTCGGCGAGGTCTTCGACCGCACCTCCCCGGAACCGCTGCCCAGGTGGCAGGACGCCGACGACAGCGATCTGTGGGCGACCGAGGACGAGACCCGCGATCAGATCATCGCGTTCTACCGGCGTACCTGGGAACACGCGGACGCGACGATCGGCGAGCTTTCCCTGGACGCCCCCGGCCGGGTGCCGTGGTGGCCGGAGCCTCATGCCGACACGAACCTGTTCGCCGTCATGGTCCATGTCCTCGGCGAGTCCGTCCGGCATGCCGGACACGCCGACATCCTGCGCGAGAGCCTCGACGGCCGGACCGGGCTGCGTTCCGAACACGAGCAGCAGATCGACCAGGAAGCCCGTGCGGCCTACCGCGCGAAGATCGAGCAGGCCGCCAGGTCGGCCGCACCGGTGGGGGCTCGGAGGGAGTCTCCCGTGACGTGACGGCCGCGCGGCGTTGTGCCGGTCGGGGGTGCTGTTCCGCCGAAGCGTCCGGCTCCTGTGGAACCCGGTGAGCCGGCCGCCCGGTTGCCGCCGGTGTTCGGCGCCCGGCCCGCCACCGCGCATCGCCGCTTCACGCGGCCCGGGACATCCCGACCTCCAGCACCGCTACCGGCGCCGCATGTCCGCCACGCGGGCCCGTTCGCGCTCCCGTTCACCCGGGTCCGTCAGAGCCGACGCGCTGCGGAGTTGGGCCGTCGGGCCGCCGCGGCGCTGAACCGGGAGGGGGGAGTCGCGGCGTGGGCGGCGGGCGCCCAGGCCGTCCACACCGCCGGGGGCCGCGGCCTGGCCGCCCGCCACCGTGATCTGGACGCCCTGGTCGGCCAGGGCCTGGAGCTCGGTGGCGGCGCGGTCGTCGTGCGGCGGGGGTTCGTCCGTGACCAGGCGGGTCATCACGTCCGTCGGCACCGTCTGGAACATGGTGTCCGTGCCGAGCTTGGTGTGGTCCGCCAGGACCACCACCTCCGCGGCCGCCTGCACCAGCGCCCGGTCCACGCTCGCGCTGAGCATGTTGGACGTGGACAGGCCGCGCTCCGCCGTCAGACCGCTGCCCGACAGGAAGGCACGGGAGACCCGCAGCCCCTGGAGGGACTGCTCGGCACCGCTGCCGACGAGGGCGTAGTTGGACCCGCGCAGGGTGCCGCCGGTCATGACGACCTCGACCCGGTTGGCGTGGGCCAGCGCCTGGGCGACCAGGAGGGAGTTGGTGACGACGGTCAGGCCGGGCACGCGGGCGAGCCGGCGGGCCAGCTCCTGCGTCGTGGTGCCCGCGCCGACGACGACGGCCTCGCCCTCTTCGACGAGGCCGGCCGCGACATCGGCGATGGCGGTCTTCTCCGCCGTCGCGAGATGGGACTTTTGCGGAAAGCCGGACTCCCGCGTGAAACCGCCCGGCAAGACCGCACCGCCGTGCCGGCGGTCGAGGAGTCCTTCGGCCTCCAGCGCCCGCACGTCCCGCCGTACGGTCACTTCGGAGGTCTGGACGACACGGGCGAGCTCCCGGAGCGACACCGCTCCGTTGGCCCGCACCATTTCGAGGATCAATTGGCGACGTTCTGCAGCGAACACGAAACTGACAGTAACCCCAACGACCGTCTGGTTTCAGCTCTTTGCGCCGGAATACCGAAGTTGTCCATATGGCGGGGCGACTAGTGGTATACGCAGCCCGAGGGGTGGGTGAACGTACGGCCACGCGACCGTGTGCCGCCCCAACACCCTTGGGGCGTGGGGCGGTTGAGGTCGCTCAGGCCTCTCCGGCGGTCTTCCGCGTGTGCAACTGGCGCGCCACCTCGGCGATCGACCCCGACAGTGAGGGGTACACGGTGAACGCGTTTGCGATCTGCTCGACCGTCAGATTGTTGTCGACGGCGATCGAGATCGGGTGGATGAGCTCGCTCGCGCGCGGGGAGACGACCACACCGCCGACCACGATGCCGGTGCCCGGGCGGCAGAACATCTTCACGAAGCCGTCCCGGATGCCCTGCATCTTGGCGCGCGGGTTGCGCAACAGCGGAAGCTTCACCACGCGGGCGTCGATCTTGCCCGCGTCCACGTCCGCCTGGGTGTAGCCGACGGTGGCGATCTCGGGGTCGGTGAAGACGTTCGAGGACACCGTCTTCAGGTTCAGCGGGGCCACCGCGTCGCCGAGGAAGTGGTACATCGCGATGCGCCCCTGCATGGCGGCGACGGACGCGAGCGCGAAGACGCCCGTGACGTCACCGGCGGCGTAGACGCCCGGCGCGGAGGTGCGCGAGACCTTGTCGGTCCAGATGTGCCCGGAGTCCTTGAGGCGGACGCCGGACTCCTCCAGGTTCATGTTCTGCGTGTTCGGGATCGCGCCGACCGCCATCAGGCAGTGCGTGCCGGTGAGCACCCGGCCGTCGGAGAGGGTCACCTCGACGCGGTCGCCGACCCGCTTGGCGGACTCGGCGCGCGAGCGCCCGACGACGTTCATGCCGCGGCGCCGGAAGACGTCCTCCAGGACGGCGGCCGCGTCGGGGTCCTCGCCCGGCAGCACGCGGTCGCGGGAGGACACCAGGGTGACCCGGGAGCCGAGCGCCTGGTACGCGCCGGCGAACTCGGCACCGGTGACACCCGAACCGACCACGATGAGCTCCTCGGGGAGCTCGTCCAGGTCGTAGACCTGCGTCCAGTTCAGGATGCGCTCGCCGTCGGGCTGGGCGTCGGGGATCTCGCGCGGGGTGCCGCCGGTGGCGATGAGGACGGCGTCGGCCGTCAGGATCGTCTCGGTGCCGTCCGCCGCGGTGACGATGACGTCCCGGGTGCCGTCGATGCCCTGCGGGCCGCCCAGCTTGCCGCGGCCGCGCATGACCTTGGCGCCGGCCCGGGTGACGGAAGCGGTGATGTCGTGCGACTGGGCGAGCGCGAGGCGCTTGACGCGCCGGTTCACCTTGCCGAGGTCCACGCCCACGACGCGCGCCGCCTGCTCGACGTGCGGCGTGTCGTCGGCGACGATGATCCCCAGCTCCTCGTAGGAGGAGTCGAAGGTGGTCATCACCTCGGCGGTCGCGATCAGAGTCTTGGAAGGTACGCAGTCGGTCAGGACCGACGCCCCGCCCAGACCGTCGCAGTCCACGACGGTCACCTCCGCGCCGAGCTGGGCGCCGACCAGCGCCGCCTCATACCCGCCGGGTCCGCCGCCGATGATCACGATCCGGGTCACGAAAAGTCCGCCTCACGTCTACCCGGCCGGCTGCCGCCCCGGCCGGTGTTCCGGGGGTTCTCCCCGGGGGATGCATTCCGTGCTCCATTGTCCCGCACGCTTCAAGGTGCTTCGCGCCCGGTCCCGCCGCAGGACTCCGTCCGGGGGTACGCCCGGCCGGGCGCTCCCCCACGACCGCCCCTCCCGTACCCTCGACCCCATGTCGCTCTACGCCGCGTACGCCGGCAACCTCGACCCGCGGCTGATGACGCGCCGCGCCCCCCATTCGCCGCTGCGCGGCACGGGCTGGATCAACGACTGGCGGCTGACCTTCGGCGGCGAGCAGATGGGCTGGGAGGGCTCCCTCGCCACGATCGTGGAAGCCCCCCGTCAGCAGGTCTTCGTCGCGCTCTACGACATCGCTCCGCTGGACGAGGACTCGATGGACCGCTGGGAGGGCGTCGGGCTCGACATCTACCGGCGCATGCGGATCCGGGTGCACACCCTGGACGGCGACGAGGCCGCCTGGTGCTACGTGCTCAACGGCTACGAGGGCGGTCTGCCCTCGGCGCGCTACCTGGGCGAGATCGCCGACGCGGCCGAGTCCGCCGGCGCTCCGCACGACTACGTGATGGAGCTGCGCAAGCGCCCCTGCTGAATTCCCCGGCAGGACCCGCACCGGTTGGCCGTCCGACCCATCACCGCAGGTCATCGCAGGTCACCGCCGGTGTGGACGGGCAGGTGGCGGGAAACGACAACACAACGATCCGAGCATGGTGAGCTGTGCCATCTACGCGCGTAGGCAATGAGCGGCTACGCTCGTCTGCGTGAACGCATCTGTTACCGATCCCACCGCCGCCGCCGACGCCGCAGCCGCCCGCCTGCGGGAGCTCACCGGCGCCGAGACCCACGATGTCGCCCTCGTCATGGGCTCCGGCTGGGCCCCGGCCGCCGAGGCCCTGGGCGCCCCCGAGGCCGAGTTCCTCGTCACCGAGCTGCCCGGGTTCCCCCCGGCCGCCGTCGAAGGACACGGCGGCAAGGTCCGCTCGTACAAGATCGGCGACAAGCGCGCGCTGGTCTTCCTGGGCCGCACCCACTACTACGAGGGCCGTGGCGTCGCCGCCGTCGCCCACGGTGTCCGTACCGCCGTCGCCGCGGGCTGCAAGACCGTCGTGCTGACCAACGGCTGCGGTGGTCTGCGCGAGGGCATGCAGCCCGGCCAGCCGGTGCTGATCAGCGACCACATCAACATGACGGCCACGTCGCCGATCATCGGCGCGAACTTCGTGGACCTGACGAACCTGTACTCGCCCGCGCTGCGCGCGCTGTGCAAGGAGATCGACCCCTCCCTGGAGGAGGGCGTGTACGTCCAGTTCCCCGGCCCGCACTACGAGACCCCGGCCGAGATCAACATGATCCGCGTCATGGGCGCCGACCTGGTCGGCATGTCCACCGTGCTGGAGGCCATCGCCGCCCGCGAGGCCGGCGCCGAAGTGCTCGGCATCTCCCTGGTCACCAACCTGGCGGCGGGCATCTCCGGCGAGCCGCTGAACCACGAAGAGGTCCTCCAGGCCGGCCGCGACTCGGCCGCGCGCATGGGCAAGCTGCTGACCCAGGTCCTCGCCCGCATCTGAGGCCCCGGGACCGTACGAGAGGTAAGGCGGAAGTAGTGCAGGAACAGGACGACCTGATCACCCGGGCGCAGGCCTGGCTGGCGGAGGACCCCGACCCGGAGACCGCGGCCGAGCTCGCCGCGCTCCTCGACGCGGGCGACACGGCGGAGCTCGCCGACCGGTTCTCCGGCACCCTGCAGTTCGGCACCGCCGGACTGCGCGGCGAGATCGGCGCGGGCCCGATGCGGATGAACCGCAGCGTGGTCATCCGGGCCGCGGCGGGCCTCGCGGCCTACCTGAAGGGCCAGGGCCACGCCGGCGGCCTGGTCGTCGTCGGCTACGACGCCCGCTACAAGTCGGCGGACTTCGCCCGCGACACCGCGGCCGTGATGACCGGCGCCGGGCTGCGCGCGGCCGTCCTGCCCCGCCCGCTGCCCACGCCCGTCCTCGCCTACGCCATAAGGCACCTGGGCGCCGTGGCCGGCGTCGAGGTGACCGCGAGCCACAACCCGCCCCGGGACAACGGCTACAAGGTCTACCTCGGTGACGGCTCGCAGATCGTCTCCCCGGCCGACGCGGAGATCGCGGCGGAGATCGCCGGCGTCGGCGCGCTCGCCTCGGTCCCCCGCCCGGACTCCGGCTGGGAGGACCTCGGCGACGAGGTCCTGGAGGCCTACCTGGCCCGTACGGACGCGGTCCTGACTCCCGGTTCCCCCCGCGGTGTGCGGACCGTCTACACGGCCATGCACGGCGTCGGCAAGGACGTCGTGATGGCGGCCTTCGCCCGGCACGGCTTCCCGGAACCGGTCCTGGTCGCCGAGCAGGCCGAACCGGACCCGGCCTTCCCGACGGTGGCGTTCCCCAACCCCGAGGAGCCGGGCGCGATGGACCTGGCCTTCGCCAGGGCTGCCGAGGTCCAGCCGGACATCGTGATCGCGAACGACCCGGACGCGGACCGTTGCGCGGTGGCCGTCCCCACCGCCGACGGCTGGCGGATGCTGCGCGGCGACGAGGTCGGCGCGCTGCTCGCGGCGCACCTGGTCCACAAGGGCGCGACCGGAGTGTTCGCCGAGTCCATCGTCTCCTCCAGCCTCCTGGGCCGGATCGCGGAGGCGGCGGGCGTCGGCTACGAGGAGACCCTCACGGGCTTCAAGTGGATCGCCCGCGTCGACGGCCTGCGCTACGGCTACGAGGAGGCGCTCGGCTACTGCGTGGACCCCGAGGGCGTCCGCGACAAGGACGGCGTGACCGCCGCCCTGCTGGTGGCCGAACTGGCCTCGGAGCTCAAGGAGCAGGGCCGCAGCCTGACCGACCTGCTCGACGACCTGGCGATGGCCCACGGGCTGCACGCCACCGACCAGCTCTCGGTCCGCGTGTCGGACCTGTCGGTCATCGCGAGCGCCATGGCGCGGCTGCGCGCGGAACCCCCGGTCTCGCTGGCCGGCCTGCGGGTCGTCTCGGCGGAGGACCTGACCAGGGGCACGGAGTCGCTGCCGCCCACGGACGGTCTGCGCTACTACCTGGACGGTGCGTACAAGGCCCGGGTCATCTGCCGCCCGTCGGGCACGGAGCCCAAGCTGAAGTGCTACCTGGAGGTCGTCGTACCGGTGCCCGAGGCCTCCGACCTGGCGTCGGCCCGTACCACCGGCCAGGAAGTCCTGGACGCGGTCAAGAAGGACCTTGCGGCGGCCATGGGCCTCTGAGTCCCCGGCCGCCCACCGCTTCCGGCCCACCGCTTCCGGCCCGGGGCTCCGGCCCCGCCGGGGCAGGTTCCCGCCCCGTCCGGCGGGAACCTGCCCAGCCGGATCCCCGGCCCCCCGAGCCCCGCTCGGGGGGCCTCGTCGCGTCCGGGAGCGGCGGACCGCTCAGCGCGGCGACGCGGTCGGCCGGACGATCTCGCCCAGTGTCGGCACCGACTCCGGCCGTGAGCGGACCGCGTCCGTGCACTCCCACGCGCGCGGCGGATCGGCGTCCGGTCCGCCCAGGACCACCGGTCCGGGGCCGGCCGACACCGTCTCGCTGCCCGCCAGCGTGCACACGATCTGCGACAACGCCACCGGCGGCAGATCCTCCGGCTTGCGGCTGAGCCGCACCGTGCCCGCCGGGTCGCCCGGCTTCGGCGCACCCGCCGTCAGCCCCGCCGGCACCCCGGTCGAGAAGCCGGCGTCCCGCTCCTGCGCAGTCGGCGTCCGCTCCAGCGCTTCCAGCAGCGCCTGCGCGGCCTGCGCGACGGGATCCCGCAGCGCGCCCTTCTCCGGCATCGAGACGATCCGGTCCACGCCCACCAGCTGCGATCCGCAGACCAGTTCCACGGTGGCGCGGAAGCCCGGCGCCCCGCTCTGCCCGCCCGGCTGCTGCGCCGGGGTGTCGCACGAGACGCGCGACGGCGCCTCGCCCACGTCCACGGGCACCGTCGTCGCCCGGATCCCGCAGCCCGCCGTCGCGAGCAGGGCCGTCCCGAGGAGCGGGAGCAGTACGGCCGGCGCCGCCGGCAGGGTCCTACGCATCCGGATCACCCGTGATCGCCTTTCCCACGTCCACCGGCAGCCTCAGGGTGAACAGTGCCCCGCCACCGGGCACGTTGGCCGCGGCGATGTCGCCGCCGTGGATGTGCGCGTTCTCCACGGCGATCGACAGGCCGAGCCCGCTCCCGTCCGACTTCGGGCGGGACGCACTGGCCTTGTAGAAGCGGTCGAAGACGTGTGGCAGGACCTCCTCGGGGATGCCCGGCCCGTTGTCCTGGACCGCGATCACCAGCCAATCTCCCTGCACGGCCACCGACACCCGCACGGGCGAGCCGCCGTGCTTGAGCGCGTTGCCGATCAGATTGGCCAGGATCACGTCGAGCCGGCGCGGGTCGAGCCGCACCACGATGTCCCGTCCGGCGTCGAGTTCGACCGCGTCGAGCCAGGCACGGGCGTCGATGCAGGCCGTGACCTGGTCGGCGACGTTGACGTCGTCCAGCACCAGCTTGGCGGTACCCGCGTCGAAGCGGGTGACCTCCATCAGGTTCTCCACGAGGTCGTTCAGGCGCCGGGTCTCGCTGACGACCAGGGTCACCGCCGGGGCGATCATCGGGTCGAGGTCGTCGACCTCCTCCTCCAGGACCTCGGCCACCGCGGTCAACGCGGTCAGCGGCGTGCGCAGTTCGTGCGACATGTCCGCCACGAAGCGCCGGCTGGACTCCTCCCGTGCGCTCATGTCGGCGACCTTCTTCTCCAGCGCCTCGGCCGTCTTGTTGAAGGTGCGCGACAGGTCGGCGAGTTCGTCGGTGCCCGACACGTCGAGGCGGTGGTCCAGTTCGCCCTCGCCGAGCCGCCGCGCGGCGTCGCCCAGCCGCTGGACGGGCTTGAGCACGGTGCGGGCCGCGGCCTGCGCGAGCAGGGCGGAGCCGAGGAGGGCGAGGATCGTCGCGATGGTCAGCGACCAGGCGAGCGCGTTCAGGTCGTCCCGCTCCTGGGCGAGGGACTTGTACATGTAGCCGGTCGGCCCGCCGCCCACGATCCGCGTGCCGCCGACCAGGTACGGATTGCCGCGCGGCTTCGTGCGCTGCCAGTACACGTGGTATTCGGCGTCGTTCGCCGACGTCGTCTTCTGCCGGTCGTTCACCGCGTTCTGCAGGGACTTCGGCACGTCGGTCAGCCGGAAGTTGTCGGGCCCGGCCGCGCCGTACGTCAGGCGGTTGTCCTTGCCCTCCTGCACGAGCAGGACGCTGTAGCCGGGGCTGCTGCCCGCCATCAGCTCGGCGGTGCGCTGCAGCTCCTCCGGGGTCGGGTCGGCGGGCAGCGCGGCGGCACGGTTCTGCATCTCCTGCCGGAAGTCGCCGAGGGCGGCATCCTGGACGCGGGTGAGCACGGCCTCGCGGTTGAGCCAGTAGGCGATCCCGGACGCGGACACGGCGGCGGTCAGGGCGACCAGGGCGAAGACGACGAGAAGCCGCAGCCGCAGGCTGGTCCAGCGCCGGCCCGCGAGCAACGACCGGATCACTGCGGGGAGTCCAGGCGGTATCCGACGCCCCTGACCGTGCGGATCAGGGTGGGCGAGGACGGCACGTCCTCGACCTTGGCGCGCAGCCGCTGGACACAGGCGTCGACGAGCCGCGAGTCGCCGAGGTAGTCGTGCTCCCAGACCAGGCGCAGCAGCTGCTGGCGGGAGAGCGCCTGGCCCGGCCGGCGGCTCAGTTCGAGAAGGAGCCTCAGCTCGGTGGGCGTGAGCTGGAGGTCCTCGCCGTTCTTCGTCACCGTCATGGCGGCCCGGTCGATGACGAGTGAGCCGAAGCTCGCCGAGTCGCTCGACTCGCGTTCGCCGCGGCGCAGTACGGCCCGGATGCGGGCGTCGAGGACCCGCCCCTGGACGGGCTTGACCACGTAGTCGTCGGCTCCGGACTCCAGGCCGACGACCACGTCGATGTCGTCGCTGCGCGCGGTGAGCAGGATGATCGGCAGCTGGTCGGTGCGGCGGATCCGGCGGCAGACCTCGAAGCCGTCGATCCCGGGCAGCATCACGTCCAGCACGATCAGGTCCGGCCGCTGCTCACGCAGCAGCTTCAGGCCGTCCTCGCCCGTCGCCGCGGTGGCCACACGGTGGCCCTGGCGTGACAGGGAGAGTTCGAGGGCCGTGCGGATGGCGTCGTCGTCCTCGATCAGCAACAGGAAAGGCACGGGCTCATTCTGTCCCATGGGCAGTCGGGAGTTCGACCGTCAGGGGGGCCGGATCCTGCCGGAGTCCGCGGGTGTCCTTCGGACGGGTCCCTGTGACAGTGCTGTGACAGTCGACGGACACCCCGGTTAAGTCGGCCGGGCAGGCTTCTACTCAACGCACAGCGATCCGAAGCAGAGACACTCCACGACGGGGGGCGCGAGATGAACACGCTGCACAGCACCACCACCAGCGCGGTTGTCACGCGGCTGCACGATGTGAACCGCCGGGCGGGTGTCCGTTCGGTGGCGGTCGCCCGGCCCCGGCCGGCCCACGTCGTAGCCATTGACGCGAACCAGTACCGGGCGGTTCCCGCCCAGCAGCAGACGCCGTCCCCGGCGTCGGAGGCGGAGTTCACGGCGTACGTCCAGGAGCGGCGCGCGGCCCTGTACGCGACGGCCTTCCACCTCACCGGTGACCGTTACGAGGCCGAGGACCTGCTGCAGAGCGCGCTGTTCTCCACGTACCGCGCCTGGGACCGGATCAGCGACAAGGCCGCGGTCGGCGGCTACCTGCGCCGCACGATGACGAACCTGCACATCAGCGCCTGGCGCCGGCGGAAGCTGAACGAGTACCCGACGGAGGAGCTGCCGGAGACGGCCTCCGACACGGACGCGATGCGCGGTACGGAGCTGCGCGCCGTGCTGTGGCAGGCGCTGGCCCGCATCCCGGAGCCGCAGCGCACGATGCTGGTGCTGCGCTACTACGAGGGCCGCACGGACCCGGAGATCGCGGAGATCCTCGGAATCAGCGTCGGCACGGTGAAGTCGAGCATCTGGCGTTCGCTGCGCCGCCTGCGGGAGGACGAGTCGCTGAGCTTCGGCCGCGACGAGGCGGAGTCCTTCGAGGAGCTGGTCGCCTGAGGGCGGTCGGCGGGACCACATGAACCACCCCGGCCACGGGGGACCGTCTTGCGGGGGTGAGGCGGCGGCCAGCGGGGGAGAAGGCGCGGGATCGGTCGGGCGGGGGTCCGACCGGTCCCGCGCACCCGTTTGCGGGCCCGCGCGGCGCCGGGCGGATGTGCCGTCGGTCGTCCTGTCGGTCGGGCCGGTCCGGGCACCGGGGCGCGCGGACCCGACCCGATCGACAGGTCGTCCCCTACGCGGCGGCCGGGCTCGTGGAGCGGCGGCGGCCGGCGGCCGCGATCCGGCCGAGGGCCTCGTCGGGGCCGCAGGCGTGGGCGCCCAGTTCCAGGTGGCGGGCCACGATGCCCCGCTCGGCACGCATCAGGCGCCAGCCGCGGCGGATCAGGAACAGCACGGACTTGCGGCCCTCGCGCAGATCGCGGACGAGCCGGCGGCGGAAGGTCGTCGAGGGGCGGCCGCGCAGGCAGATGGCGTCCGCGAGGAGGCCGAGGTCCTGGCAGCGGGCGGCCACGTCCGCGGCGAAGATGCCCTCGGCGACGAACAGCGGCGTGCGGGCGATGTCGAGGGTGTCCCAGCCGGTCCGGGAGCTGGTGGCGATGTCGTAGACGGGCACGTCCGTCCGTCCCGACGCGCACAGCTCGGCGATCGCGGCGACGGCGGCGTCGGCGTCCCACGACAGGGGGGAGTCCCAGTCGATGTCGGAGCTGCCCTCCACCAGCGGCAGGCTGGGGTCGCCGGCTTCCTTGTAGAAGTCGTCGAGGCGCAGTACGGGCAGCCCGGCGCGGGCGGCGAGGGAGGATTTTCCGGAGCCCGACGGACCGGTCAGCAGGACGACTCGGGTCGGCGAAGGAGAGGAAGAGCTCACGGGACACCAGTCTGAACCATTCCCCCGGGTAGGGGATCCTCCCGGTGACCGGTTGGTGTCCAGGAACACACCTCCACTACGCTGCGTGCGCACGCGACTACGACCACAGGCGGGATCCCCATGGCACGTCACGCAGCCCCTTCGGCCCCGAACCGGCTCCGCAGCGCGGGTCTGACCCTCTCGATGGCCGGCGCCGCGCTGGCGATGGCGGCGGGCGGCGCCCAGGCCGGCGAGCTGGACGTCCCGGCGGCGGTGGCCGGGGTCACCGACCCGATCGCGAACCTCAAGGTGAACCCGCTGGCCCACACCGGCGTGGACCCGCTGGACAACGGGGTCGCCACCAAGGTCGCCGACTTCCCCGCCGTCGGCACCGGCATGGTGACGGGCATCCTCACACAGGGACCGTCCGTCGGCGAGCTGCCCACCGCGGCCGTCTCCTCGCTGCTGGGCCCGGCGCTGCCCGCGAAGTAGCCCACACCCGGGCCCGTGCGCGGGCGTACGAAGGCCCCGGCGGCGCGGGGGACACCGCCGGGGCCGGTCTCGCAGGAGGCAGGGCCCGGGCCCCGCGACCGGGGTCGCACCCGGCCGCGCGCTCCTTCGACGGCAGGACCTAGTAGGACGAGCCGCCCGCGCCCAGCGACCCGGTGGGGTGCCAGACCGTCTTGGTCTCCAGGAACGCCGTCATGCGGGAGGTTCCCGGGTCGGCGCTCCAGTCGTCCACAGGCTGTGGACGCAGGACGCGCTTGAGGTTGTCGGCCGCTGCGATCTCCAGTTCCTTGGCGAGCGCCGCGTCGGCGCCGGCCAGGTCGATCGCGTTGACGTCCTGGTGGGACGCCAGGTGCGGACCCATCTCGGCGGCCTTGCCGGACAGGATGTTGACCACGCCGCCGGGCAGGTCGGAGGTGGCGAGCACCTCGCCCAGCGAGAGCGCCGGCAGCGGGGACTTCTCACTGGCGACGACGACGGCGGTGTTGCCGGTCGCGATGACCGGGGCGATCACCGACACCAAGCCCAGGAACGAGGAGTCCTGCGGGGCGACGACGGTGACGACACCGGTGGGCTCGGGGGTGGAGAGGTTGAAGAACGGTCCCGCGACCGGGTTGGCCCCGCCCACGATCTGTCCGATCTTGTCCGTCCAGCCCGCGTACCAGACCCAGCGGTCGATGGCCGCGTCGACGACGGCGGCGGCCTTGGACTTGGACAGCCCCTCGGCCTCGCCGACCTCGCGGACGAACTGCTCGCGGCGGCCCTCCAGCATCTCGGCGATGCGGTAGAGGATCTGGCCGCGGTTGTAGGCGGTCGCGCCCGCCCAGCCGCCGAAGGCCTTGCGCGCCGCGACGACGGCGTCACGCGCGTCCTTGCGGGAGGACAGGGGGGCGTTGGCCAGCCACTTGCCCTTGGAGTCGCTCACCTCGTACACCCGGCCGCTCTCGGAGCGGGGGAACTTGCCCCCGACGTACAGCTTGTAGGTCTTGAAGACGCTCAGACGCACAGAGGACTCAGACATCGAGGTAGGCCTCCAGACCGTGGCGGCCGCCCTCGCGGCCGAAGCCCGACTCCTTGTAGCCGCCGAAGGGCGAGGTCGGATCGAACTTGTTGAACGTGTTGGCCCACACGACCCCGGCGCGGAGCTGGTTGGCGACCGCGAGGATGCGCGAACCCTTCTCCGTCCAGATGCCGGCGGACAGGCCGTACTGGCTGTTGTTGGCCTTGGCGACGGCCTCGTCGGGCGTGCGGAAGGTCAGCACGGACAGCACCGGGCCGAAGATCTCGTCGCGGGCGACGGTGTGCGCCTGGGTGACGTTGCTGAAGAGCGTCGGGGCGAACCAGTAGCCGGCGGACGGCAGCTCGCAGGCCGGGGACCACCGCTCGGCACCCTCGGCCTCGCCGGTGTCCGCGAGGGCGGTGATCCGGGCGAGCTGCTCGGCGGAGTTGATCGCGCCGATGTCGGTGTTCTTGTCGAGCGGGTCGCCCAGGCGCAGCGTGGAGAGGCGGCGCTTGAGGGAGTCCAGCAGCTCGTCGTGGATCGACTCCTGGACCAGGAGGCGGGAGCCCGCGCAGCAGACCTGGCCCTGGTTGAAGAAGATGCCGTTGACGATGCCCTCGACGGCCTGGTCGACGGGGGCGTCGTCGAAGACGATGTTGGCGCCCTTGCCGCCCAGCTCCAGGGTGACCTTCTTGTCGGTGCCGGCGATCGAGCGGGCGATGGCCTTGCCGACGGCGGTCGAGCCGGTGAAGGCGACCTTGTTGACGTCCGGGTGCTCGACGAGGGCCGCGCCCGCGTCGCCGTACCCGGTGAGGATGTTGACGACGCCCTTGGGCAGGCCCGCCTGGCGGCAGATGTCGGCGAAGAAGAGCGCGGAGAGCGGTGTGGTCTCGGCGGGCTTCAGGACGACCGTGTTGCCGGTGGCGAGGGCCGGGGCGATCTTCCACGCGAGCATGAGCAGCGGGAAGTTCCACGGGATGACCTGGCCGGCGACGCCGAGCGGGCGCGGGTTCGCGCCGTAGCCCGCGTGGTCGAGCTTGTCGGCCCAGCCCGCGTAGTAGAAGAAGTGCGCGGCGACCAAGGGGAGGTCCGCGTCCCGCGTCTCCCTGATCGGCTTGCCGTTGTCCAGGGTTTCCAGGACCGCGAGCTCCCGGCTGCGCTCCTGGATGATCCGGGCGATGCGGAAGAGGTACTTGGCGCGCTCGGAGCCCGGCAGCGCGGACCACTTCTCGAAGGCCTTGCGGGCGGCCTTCACCGCACGGTCCACATCGGCGGCGCCTGCCTGGGCGACCTCGGAGAGGACCTCCTCGCTGCTGGGCGAGACGGTCTTGAAGACCTTGCCGTCGGCGGCGTCGGTGAACTCGCCGTCGATGAAGAGCCCGTAGGAGGGGGCGATGTCGACGACCGAGCGGGACTCGGGGGCCGGCGCGTACTCGAAGAGGGAAGTCGTGTTGTCCATGTTCATGGGGTCTCAGTCCACCGTCACGTAGTCGGGACCGGAGTAACGGCCGGTGCTCAGCTTCTGGCGCTGCATCAGCAGGTCGTTGAGCAGGCTGGAGGCGCCGAAGCGGAACCAGGTGTTGCTCAGCCAGTCCTCGCCCACGGTCTCGTTGACCAGGACCAGGAACTTGATCGCGTCCTTGGTCGTGCGGATGCCGCCGGCCGGCTTCACGCCGATCTGGATTCCAGTCTGCGCCTTGAAGTCGCGGACGGCCTCAAGCATGAGCAGGGTGTTCGCGGGGGTGGCGTTGACGCCCACCTTGCCGGTCGACGTCTTGATGAAGTCGGCGCCCGCGAGCATGCCGATCCAGGAGGCGCGGCGGATGTTGTCGTAGGTCGACAGCTCGCCGGTCTCGAAGATGACCTTCAGGCGCGCGGCGCTGCCGTCGGGACGGGTGCAGGCCTCCTTGACGGCCTTGATCAGCTCGTACGTCTCCAGGTAGTGGCCGGCGAGGAAGGCGCCACGGTCGATGACCATGTCGATCTCGTCCGCGCCGGCGGCGACGGCGTCGCGGGTGTCCGCGAGCTTGACGGGCAGCGCGGCGCGGCCTGCGGGGAAGGCGGTGGCGACGGAGGCGACCTTGACGTCGGCGCCGTTCAGGGCGGCCTTGGCGGTGGCCACCATGTCGGGGTAGACGCAGACGGCGGCCGTCATCGGGGTGGTGCGGTCGGTCGGATCGGGATGGACGGCCTTGGCGGAGAGCGCCCGGACCTTGCCCGGGGTGTCCGCGCCTTCCAGCGTCGTCAGGTCGATCATCGAGATGGCCAGGTCGATGGCGTACGCCTTGGCCGTCGTCTTGATCGAACGGGTGCCGAGCGAGGCCGCGCGGGCCTCCAGACCGACAGCGTCGACGCCGGGCAGCCCGTGCAGGAAGCGGCGCAGCGCACTGTCGGACGTCGTCACGTCAGCGAATGCGGTGAGGGTGGTGGGCATGGTCACCAGAGGAGCATATCTACGCGCGTAGCGACCTGTCACCCCCCTCCCCCGATTCCGGCCGATCCGCTGCGGAATCGACACCTCCGCCACCTGTTACCCGGCCATGACAGGAGGGCGATCGTCCGGACGCACACGATCAGTAGGTTTCCTTCCAGCAGCCCGCCGGAAGCTCACCGGACGAAGACCGGACCGCGACGGACGCGGCATGCGGCCTTCCCCACCTGCCCGGGACAACGCTCCAAGGAGTCCTCGTGCGCACCGCCCTCCGCGCCTCGATCACCACCGTCGCCCTCGCCGGCGCGCTCCTCGCTCCCGCCGCGGGGGCCGCGCACGCCGCCGCGGCCGTCCGTCCGTCCGCCGCGGTCACCCCGCCGACCCCCGCCGACCGGTTCTCCGGCACCCCGGCCCACATCGGCGAGGGCCTCGTCGCGGTGCTGCGTCACGGGGCGGAGGGCCCGGAGGCCTGGATCCGCGTCGTCGGACCGGACTGGCAGCCGGGCGACCACTACATGTCCCGCGTGCTGACGGTGCTGGACCGCGAGAACACCGGCGGCACCGCGAACGGCCTGGACCTGGAGATCACCGAGGTGGACTCGGCCGCCCCCGTCCTCGCGGTCACGAAGGCCGGCGTCACCCGGTCCTTCCCGCTGCCGCTGTCCGAGGCGGCCCGGATCCACGGTGCCCGATGCGTCTCCGCCACGAAGCGGCTGCGCCTGCACGGCACGCTGGTCGCCGACCTGACGAGGACCCCCGACGGACCGCAGGTGCAGTTGGTGGAAGGGATCACCAAGCAGGCCCACGAGAAGCTGACGCGCACCGACCCCGCCCCGGCACCGGGCGGCCCGACCGCCGCCCGCATCGTGAACCCGAGCGGTGCCCGGCCGACGTTCGCGTACGAGACCCCGGGCGGGGAGCACCCCTTCGCCGACGCGCTCTTCCCGGAGCTGCCCGCGGGCTGCCCCGTCACCTACGCCTTCGAGGACGAGGCCCCCGCTCCGGAGCCGGATGCCACGCCGTCCGGCGCAGCGGCCGCCGCCCCCTCGGCCACGCCGGCCGGGAAGCCGTCGCCCTCCACCGGCCCGGCCGCGCCGGCCGCCCCCGAGGCGCAGGCCGCCGGTGAGGCCGCGGCCATGCCCCGGGGCGGTCTCGCCGCCGGCGCCGGTCTCGCCGCCGCGGCGGCCGGCCTCGGTGCGGCCCTCCTCGCCCGCCGCCGCGGCCGCACCCCGCGCTGACGGCCCGCCGGCGTGTCCCGCGGTCCCCCGGTCGCTCCGTCCGGCGGGCCGCCGGCCCGGCGGCGCCTTCCCCCGTACGCCGCTCTCGTGGGCCGCGGGGGCGTGGGGCAGAATCGACCCCATGAGCAGCCAGCAGCCGACCGATGAGCCGGTCTACGACGACCGGGTCTACCGCTCCTCCATGGGCGTCGTTTCGGGGGTGCTGCTGCTCGCGCTGACGGCTTGGCTCTGCGGGGACGCCGTGCTGCGCGGCTCGGGGAACACCCCGTGGATCGCGCTGGCGGCCGCGCTGTGCGCCGTACCCCTGATCGTGGCGTTCACGATCCGACCGGCCGTCTTCGCCAACGACGACCGGATGCGCGTGCGGAACCCCTTCCGGATCATCGAGCTGCCCTGGGCCGCCGTGGACGCCGTGCGGTCCGGCTACTCGGCCGAGGTGCTGGCCGAGGGGTCGAAGTACCAGCTGTGGTCGGTGCCCGTCTCGCTGCGCGAGCGGAAGAAGGCCCACCGCCAGCGACTGCGCTACGAGGGGCTGCGCGACCGGGAGGAGCGTTCCCCGGGCGAGAAGCTCCGGGTCCCGGCCGAGCCGATGCGGGCCAGTGCGGACCGGATCGTCGACGAGCTCCAGAGGCTGGCCGAGCGGGGGGCCGAGCGGCCCGGCGCCCAGGGCGGCGTGCGCGTGCACTGGTCGTACGAGATCATCGCGCCCGCCGTGTCCGGCGCGCTGCTGCTGATCGTCCTGCTGGCCACCGGCTGACCGGGGCCGGCGACGGGTGGCCGGGCAGCCGCGCACCGTGCCCGCCGCCACACCCCTCCGGCGGAACCGTGGCCGCCTGATGGTGCGTCCTCGCAGGTGTGCAGCGTATTGAGGCCGACGGCACCTCCGTCGGCGCCACCGCGATCCCCCTCCGTCTCCGACTCCTGTCCGGGGTCCTGCTCGCCGCCCATCTCCTGGTCGTCGGCTGGCTGACCCTGCGCCCCCTCGACGTTCCGTGGGCCGCCGCCGGCAATCTGACCCCGCTGGAGGGGATCAGGGCCGACCTCGTACTCGGCCCGCTGGAGGCCGCCCGGCGGATCGGGGAGGGGATCGCGCTGCTGGCCCCGCTGGGAGTGCTGGTACCGCTCGTCAGCGGACGGCTGTGGCTCTCGCGCCTGGCCCAGTGGTCCTCCCTGGTGCGGACCACCGCCGCGGGCGCGCTGGTTTCGATGAGCATCGAGATGCTGCAGAGCGGGGTCCCGGGCCGGGTCGTCGACGTGGACTCGGTGCTGCTGAACACCCTCGGCGTGCTGCTGGCGCACGCGGCCGTCGTACCGGCGCTGCGGGCCCGGATGCGCCGCTCACACGCCGCTTATCAGGGAGGGACCCCGAAGATTTCCAGGGTCGGGCTCGGCCCCTGGACCGACGTTCTGTCAGCGGTCCAGCGGGAGTATTGAGTCATCGCAAGAAAGCGATCCCGATGAAGGAGAACCTCATGAGCGCCCTGGTCCGCCCCCGTGACGGCCGTTGGATCGGCGGAGTCTGCGCCGGACTCGCACGGCGTTTCGGCATTTCCGCGAACACGATGCGGGTCATCTTCGCCGTCTCGTGCCTGCTGCCCGGCCCGCAGTTCCTGATCTACATCGCACTGTGGGTGCTGCTGCCGAACGAGAAGCCGGCGTCGACCGCCTGGTAGTGCGGCCGCTCAGCCGACCTGCCGGACCTTCTCCAGCTGCTTGTCCGTCACTTCCTGCGGCACCAGCACCTTCTGCTGGCCGCCCGCCACGTTGAGGGCCATCAGCCGTACGACGGTGTCGCCCTCGCGTACGACGAGCAGGTGGACCTGCGCGGAGACGCCCTGGCCGGCCGCGGTCGTGGTCCAGCTGACGCTCTCGTCACCACTGGTGCGGTAGTCGGCGGTGCGGACGTCGCGGTAGCTGCCGGTCTGCTGGTCGACCGTGGCGGAGAAGCCCGTGCCGCAGGCGGCGACGGCGGACTTGAGCCGGGCGATCAGCGCTTTGGCGTCGTTCGCGGAGTAGGAGCTGACGGAGGCGGAGACCGCGAGCCCCACCTGCTTCTGGGATCCGATGCCCCGGTTGACGGTCTCGCGCGCCGCGGGGTCCGGCTTGTCGCCCATGATGTCGGCCAGCGGCTGGCAGGCCTTCTTGTCGGCCTGCGGCTGGCCGTCCGGGGCGTTCGGATTCTTCCCCTGGGCGGAGATCTGGTAGCCGGGCAGGTCGCCCTGGGCAAGCGCGGACCGCTCCAGCGTGGTGCCGCCGGTCTTCTGCGGTGCCGATCCGGCCGGGTCCGGGGACGCCGCGGGGGCGCCGCCGGCGCCGCTCGCCGACCCCTTGGGGTCGGGGGACCTGCCCGTCGCGGGGGCTTCCGTACCGCTGCAGCCCACGGCGGCGAACAGCAGGGCGGGGACCAGTGCGACCAGTGTCGCTCGTGCCTTCATGCGCATGACCGAGAACCTCATACCCAGTGCGTCGGCGGGCAGTTGGTGGTGATCGTGGCACACCGCACGGCGGCCCACACACCTCTTCGAAGGAGCGTGCGACCGCCGCGCGTGCGTTCGTCCGTCTCGCGTCGGTGTCAGCCGTTGAGGGCGCCGGTGACCGGGCCCAGCAGACCGGTGACCGCGGCGGTGGGGTCGCTCGGCTGCCCCTCTTCCGCCTTCATCTGCTGCTGGCTGGTGACGCCCTCGAGCGCGCCGGTGGCGGTGCCGAGCGCGTCGGTGATGCCGATCGCGGGAACGGCGGCGGAGGCGGCACCGGCGGCGACGGCGGCGAGGGCGGCACCGGCGGCGGCGGCACCGAGGAACTTGGCAGCTGACTGCTTCATGAAAGGTATTCCTTGCGACGGGGAATTGAGCGGCTCCGCAAACTAGTCACTTCAAACCCCGGCCCGCAAACATCCTTTTATACGAGAAAGCGCCCGGAAATTGCCTCTCCCGGGCGCTTTCGGTACGTCATGCCATGGCCTAGGCCGAGACAGAACCGCTGGTGGAGGCGGTCTGACGGAACAGCCACTCCGACTTCAGCTCCGCATAACCAGGCTTGATGACCTCATTGATCATGGCCAGTCGTTCATCGAAAGGAATGAACGCGGACTTCATCGCATTGACGGTGAACCACTGCATGTCGTCCAGCGTGTAGCCGAAGGTGTCCACGAGGTGCTCGAACTCGCGGCTCATGCTGGTACCGCTCATCAGGCGGTTGTCGGTGTTGACCGTGAGCCTGAAGTGCAGCTTCCGCAGCAGGCCGATCGGGTGCTCGGCGTACGAGGCGGCCGCGGCCGTCTGCAGGTTCGAGGTCGGGCACATCTCCAGGGGGATGCGCTTGTCCCGGACGTAGCTGGCCAGGCGGCCCAGCGTGACCGAACCGTCCTCGGCGACCTCGATGTCGTCGATGATCTTCACGCCGTGGCCGAGGCGGTCGGCGCCGCACCACTGCAGGGCCTGCCAGATCGACGGCAGACCGAAGGCCTCCCCCGCGTGGATCGTGAAGTGGTTGTTCTCGCGCTTGAGGTACTCGAAGGCGTCGAGGTGGCGGGTGGGAGGGAACCCCGCCTCGGCGCCGGCGATGTCGAAGCCGACCACGCCGTTGTCGCGGTAGCGGTTGGCCAGCTCCGCGATCTCCAGCGCGCGGGCCGCGTGGCGCATCGCGGTCAGCAGGGCGCCGACGCGGATGCGGTGGCCGTTGGCCTTCGCGCGGCGCTCGCCCTCGCGGAAGCCGTCGTTCACGGCCTCGACGACCTCTTCGAGGGTCAGCCCGGCTTCCAGGTGCTGCTCGGGGGCGTAGCGGATCTCGGCGTACACGACGCCGTCCTCGGCCAGGTCCTCGGCGCACTCGGCGGCGACGCGGAAGAGAGCCGCCTTCGTCTGCATGACCGCGCAGGTGTGCGCGAAGGTCTCCAGGTAGCGCGGCAGGGAGCCGGAGTCGGCGGCCTCGCGGAACCAGATGCCGAGCTTGTCGGCGTCGGTCTCGGGGAGGCTCGCGTAGCCGACCTCGCGGGCCAGCTCGATGATGGTCCCGGGACGCAGTCCACCGTCGAGGTGATCGTGCAGGAGCACCTTCGGGGAACGGCGGATCTGATCCGGGGTCGGCAGGTTGGGGGTCTCGCTCGTCATCTGCGCACTCTACTCCTACGCGCGTAGAGCGTCGTGTCCCCGGCAGGCGTCGATATGTAACAGAGACCGCGCGGACGGATGGCGTACACCCGAGGGTCTGAGACTGTTCCGCCATGGCACAGCATGCGCCGCCGGCGCGCGGGGCCCGCCTGGGGCGGGCAGCCGGCGCGAGAACCGGCTCGGGTTCGACGGAAAGCCCGGTCAACGGGGTGGTGCTCCTGCTTCCCGGAGCGTCCAGATTCTCCCCCGGCCCCCTGCGTCCGCTCGCGCGGGCGCTGGCCCGGGCCGGTGGTGCCGACGGCCTGGTCGCGCACACCGTCATCCACGGCGGGGAGTCGGCGCGGGAGGAGCAGGCACGCTGGGCGGCGGATGAGGCGGTGCGGCGGTACGGGGACGTGCCCGTGTGCCTGGCCGGCTACGGCGCCGGCGGCCTGGCCGCGCTGCGGGCGGCGGGGCACGGGGCGGTCAACTCGGTTCTGGCACTGGCCCCTTGCCTGGCCGAGGGAATGCCTGCGGACTCGCCCGAACCGGTGAAACAGCTGTCGGGGCGGCAGGTCCTGATCGTGCACGGCACCAACGACGCCCGCAGCGACCCGGAGAACTCCTTCCGGCTGGCGGAGCGGGCGAAGAAGGCGAACCGCTCGACCTGCCGGTTCGAGGTGCACTCGGACGGGCACGGACTGCGCGAGCACCAGGCGGAAGTGGTGGCGCTGGGCGTGGACTTCGTCCTCGGCGCGGTCTTCTCCGGGCGGTACTCGCGCCCCGTCACGGACGCCCTGGCCGCACCGCCGCCGCTGGGCCTGCGGATGCCGCTGGCCTCCGGCTTCGGGAGGTCGCTGCGCGGATGAGGCGGCGGGGGGCGGCCCGGGACCGGGACGGGGCGGCACCGGCCCGGGGACGGGGCGGGACCGGCCAGGACGGGGCGGGACCGGCCAGGACGGGGCGGGACCGGTCGCGGCCCGCGAAGCGGGCTCCCGGCGTACCGTGAGAAGTGGACTCGGGGCACCCGCTCCCCTCCCGGAGGCGATCGGCCATGGCCGCAATCGACTGCAGGAACTTCGACGCGCCGGACGAGACCAGGCCGTTCGTCGGCGGCATGGGCAGGCTGGACCTGGTGGACACCGGGGACGGCGCCGTCGGACGGGCCGTCTTCCTGCCCGGCTGGAAGTGGTCGGAGCACGTCAAGCCGCTGGCCGGGACCGACAGCTGCCGGGCCGACCACACCGGGTACGTCGTGAGCGGCCGCATGAAGGTCGTCATGGACGGCGGCGAGAGCGCCGAATTCGGCCCCGGCGACTACATGCGCGTCCACCCCGGGCACGACGCCTGGGTCGTGGGCGACGAGGCCTGCGTGACGCTGGACTGGACCGGCTTCTCCGACTACGCGAAGCCGTCCGGCTGAGCACCCCGGCCGGGACCGCACCGCACCGGGACCTCGCGCCGGTCCGCCCGTGCCCGCCGTTCCGCCCCCTCTCGGTCGGATGGCACGGATGGACCGACGCGTCCGCGTTCCCCCTTCACGCCGTGTCACCACTGTGCCTCCTCGGCATATGCCGAACGGGTCGTCCCAGGGGTCGTCTTGCCGCCTTGCGGGAATACGAGGGGTTTACAAACGACCCCAGGTCGGGACGAATGCGGACATGCCAGCCGAGGGAACCCGACCATCCGGGGCGGCGGCCGGGGCAGCCGGCGCGTCCGGGGAGCTGACCCCCGCCGCCCGGCGCCTGTACGCGTACGCCGTCGAACGGCACGCCTTCGACGCGGCCGAGGCCACCCGGGCGCTCGGCGTGCGCGCGGCCGCCGCGATCACCGAGCTGGCCGCCGCCCATCTGCTCCAGCGTGCGCCCGGCGGCGGCTCGGACCGGTGGAGCGCCGTGGCTCCGCGGGCGGCGGCGGCCCGGGCGCTGGCCCCGCTGGCCCTGCTCGTACGGGAGACGCACGACGAGATGGACCGGCTGCGGGGGCGGCTGGAGGCACTGGTGCCGGCGTACGAGGCCGGGACCGCGCACCGCGACCCGAGCGGGGCGGGGCACCTGGAGCTGGTCACGGACCTCGGGGCCGTACGGGGGCTGATCGCGGAATTGGCCGCGGCGTGCGAGGTGGAGCTGCTGACCTCGCAGCCGGGCGGCGGCCGTCCGCCGGAGACCCTGGAGGAATCGATCGGGCGCGACGAGTCGCTGCTGACGCGCGGGGTCCGGATGCGGACGCTCTACCAGCACACGGCCCGGTACTCCCGGCCCACGGCGGCCTACGTGGAGCGGGTGACGGCGCTGGGCGCGCAGGTGCGGACGCTGGGCGACGGGCTGATGCGCATGCTCGTCTTCGACGGGCGGACCGGGCTGATGGCGGTGCCGGACCGCAGCGGGGCGGCGTTGGTGGTCCGGGAGCCGAGCGTCGTGCACTTCATGACCGCCGCTTTCGAGCGTTCGTGGCTGGGCGCGGAGCCCTTCCCGACGTCGGTGGGCCCGGAGGAGGCGCGGTCGATCTCGGACGAGCTGCGGCAGACGATCGTGCGGCTGCTGTCGGAGGGGCTGGAGGACAAGGTGATCGCGCGCCGCCTCGGCATGTCGGAGCGGACGTGCCAGCGCCACATCGCGGAGATCATGCGGGCGGTGGGCGCCAAGTCCCGTTTCCAGGCGGGGTACTTGCTGAGCCGCCCGATCGCCCCGACCGCCCCGGCCGCCACCCCGGCGGACGGGGCCTAGCGTGGCCCCGGCCCGCCGTACCGGTGGCGGTGGGCCTGCAGCCACGGCCACTTCCCAGCGGCGGGTGCCGGTCACCGGTACCGGTGAGGTCTCCCCCGGCTCAACCCTGGTCATTCTGCCCTCCGGAGCAGGGCACGGCGATCAGTTTTCGGGGTGGCCGCCCTCCTGCGGCGCGGGCGGTTCCAGTTCCGGGATGAGGCGTCCGCGGCGGGAGAGGAGGAAGCGTTTGAACGCGGCGACCGGAGGGGTGTCGGGGTGGCCGTCGAGCCAGGCGACGCCGATCTCCCGGACCGCGCGGGGGGCGGTGACGTTCAGCTCGACCACTCCGGGCCGGGGCACCGCGGGCGGCGGCAGCAGGGCCACGCCGAGGCCGGCGGCGACCAGGCCGCGCAGGGTCTCGGCCTCCTCGCCCTCGAAGGCGACGCGCGGGGTGAACCCGGCTTCCGCGCACAGGTCGTCGGTGATGCGGCGCAGGCCGTAGCCGGCCTCCAGGGTGACGAAGGTTTCCTCGGCGGCCTCGGCGAGGCGGATGCGCTTGCGGCCGGCGAGGCGGTGGTCGTCGGGGACCACCAGGCGCAGCCGCTGTTCGTCGAGGCGGCGGGTGGCGAGGTCGGGGGCGTCCGGAAGCGGGGAGGTGAGGCAGAGGTCGAGCTCGCCGGCGCGCAGCTTCTCCAGCATGGCCTCGCCGTAGTTCTGGACCAGGGAGAAGCGCACGCGCGGGTGGTCGGCGCGGAAGGCGCGGATGAGGCCGGGGACGGTCTCGGGGCCGAGGGTGTGCAGGAAGCCGAAGGCGACCTTGCCGTAGGCCGGGTCGGCGTCCTGCTGGACGGACTCGGCGGCGCGGGCGATGCCGTCCAGGGCCTGTTCCGCCGAGGCGAGGAAGGTGCGGCCCGCCGTGGTGAGGGCGACGGTGCGGCCCTTGCGGGCGAACAGGGAGACGCCCAGGTCGTGTTCGAGGCGGACCATGGCCCGGGACAGGGTGGACTGCGGCACGCCGAGCTCCTGGGCGGCACGGGTGACGTGCTCGTGCCGGGCGACGGCGGCGAAGTACGCCAGCCGGGGCGCCAGCAGGTGTGTCACCGCCGTGTCTTCTGCGTAACGGTTTGTCGACATCCGCATTCCTGACCTGGGCTGATGCAGCAGTGGATCGATTATCGCGATTCTGTGCATTGGACGCATGAAAAGCCGAGGCCTACCGTCGATGGCATGCCTCCCGCTCATACCGGGGCACCCGTCATCCCGGGTGCCTCCACCCCGTCGTCCCCCGCACCGGAACCCCTCTCCCCCGGCCGCCCCGGCTATCGCCGGATGACCCTCGCGCTCTTCGCCGCCGGGCTGGCGACCTTCGCCCTCCTCTACTCCACCCAGGCACTGCTGCCCGCGATCTCCGAGGACCTCCGGGTGACGGCGGGTCAGGCCAGCTGGACGGTGTCCGCGGCCACCGGCGCCCTCGCGCTGTTCGTCCTGCCGCTGAGCGCCCTGTCCGAGCGGTTCGGCCGCACCCGGATGATGACCTGGTCGATGGCGATCGCCGTCGGTGTCGCGCTCCTCGTCCCCTTCGCACCGAACCTGGAGTGGCTGGTGGTGCTGCGCGCCGTGCAGGGTGCGGCGATCGCCGGCGTTCCGGCCTCCGCGATGGCCTACCTGGCGGAGGAGGTCCGGCCGCGGGCCCTGGTGGCCGCGATCGGGCTGTTCGTGGCGGGGAACTCCATCGGCGGCATGAGCGGCCGCCTGGTCACCGGCTGGGCGGCGCAGCTGGGAGGCTGGCGGGCCGGTCTGGCCGCCGTCGCCGTGATGGCGCTGGTCTGCGCGGTCGCCTTCCTGGCGATGCTGCCGCGGGCGCGGTTCTTCCGCCCGGCGTCACTGAACCCGCGCGCGGTGGGCCGTACCGTCGCCGGCCATCTGCGCGATCCGCTGCTGCTGCGGCTGTACGGGATCGGCGCGCTGTTCATGACCGTCTTCGGCGCGGTCTACACGGTGATCGGCTACCGGCTGGTGGACGAGCCGTTCGGGCTCGGCCAGGGCGTGATCGGTTCGATCTTCCTGATCTACCTGGTGGGTACGGTCTCCTCGGCCGCCGCCGGCAGGCTGGTGGCGCGCACGGGGCGGCGCGGTGCGCTGTACCTGGCCGTGACCACCACGGCGCTGGGGCTGCTGCTGTCACTGTCGGACTCCCTGGTCGTGGTCGTGCTGGGGCTGGTCCTGATCACGGCGGGCTTCTTCGCGGGGCACGCGGTGGCCTCGGCCGAGGTGAGCCGGACCGCGAAGACGGGCCGTGCCCAGGCCTCCGCCCTCTACCAGTCGGTGTACTACCTCGGTTCGAGCGCGGGCGGCACCCTCGGCGCCCTCGCCTATCACGAGGGCGGCTGGGCGGCCACGGTCGGCATCGCGCTGCTCGCGGTGCTCGGCGTCGTGTCGATCACCCTGTACGGCACGCACGCGGCCCGCGCACAGC
The DNA here is from genome assembly GCF_000612545.2 of Streptomyces sp. PCS3-D2. GTDB lineage: Bacteria > Actinomycetota > Actinomycetes > Streptomycetales > Streptomycetaceae > Streptomyces. Next base: position 2,920,918 of record NZ_CP097800.1, read on the forward strand.
GGCGCATACCGGCTTCCGCGGTGGGCGCGCGCTGACCGGCACTTCGCTTCCGCCGGAGGCAACCCCTGCTCGTTTTCCGGGCATTCAACACGGAGAACGAAGTGCGGTGAGCAGGGGAGGACCGGATGGGGAAGCGGAGGGCGCGCGCCCGCGCGGGTCGGCGCGCGGCGGTGTGGAGCGGGGCGGCGGCGCTGGCGCTGCCGCTGGTGGTGGTTGCAGGAGGCGGAACGGCAGAGGCCGCCTCCTGCAACCAGTCCGCCGGGCCGTATCAGCGCCAGGTGGAGAGGTTCCTGGGACGGCCCGTGGACGGGAGGCAGTCGGCGGCCGACTGCGCGGCCGTCCAAGCGTTCCAGACGCGCCACGGGATCAGTCCGGCCCGGGGCTATGCCGGACCGCTGACCTGGCGGGCGATGAGCACGATGCTGGCCCAGCGGGCGGCGGACAGCACCCCGAACAGGGCGGGTGACTGCCCGGTGAACCGGGGTCGGATCGCCTGCGTGGACCTGACGCGGCAGCTCAGCTGGATCCAGGACGGCCCCACGCTGAAGTACGGCCCCGTCCCCGTCCGGACCGGCAAGGCCGGCACGGAGACCCGGACCGGCCCGAAGAAGATCTACCACCGCAGCATCGACCACTGGTCGACGGTCTACAACGTGTCCATGCCGTACGCCCAGTTCTTCGACGGCGGGATCGCCTTCCACTCGACCGCGAAGAGCATGTGGAACCCGCCCGGTTCGGGGGGCTGCGTGAACATGCGGCCCGCCGACGCCAAGGCGTACTGGAACCTGCTGGGCAAGGGCGAGGACGTCTACGTATACGGCCGCAAGCCGGGTACGTAGCCTCAGGCGGGCGCGCCGGCCGGAGCCGGGGCGGCCGCGGCCAGGGCGTCCAACCTGCGCAGGCTGGCGCGGCGTTGGGCCAGGGACAGGCCGGCCACCGCCGCCCCCAGGGCGATCCAGCCGGCCGGGCCGGCGACCATCACCACGCCGGTGAGCAGCAGCGGGCCCGCGGTCTTCTGCACGGACTGCGCCATACCGGCCACGCCCAGGTACGAGGCGCGCGCCTCCGGGGGCGCGAGGGACACGGCGAGCTCCCAGGAACTCACCGAGCGCATCAGCTCGGCCGCGGTGGCCAGCACCGCCGCGGCGAGCAGGGCCGCCGAGGCGCCCCAGGCCCCGCCTCCGGTCGCGGCGGCCAGGAGGGCGCAGCACAGGAGCGTGGTCATCCCGTAGAGGGCGACCGCTCCGGCCGCCCGGCGCGGGCCCGGGACCCTGGCCGACACGCGTAGCTGGAGGACGACGACGAGCACGGTGTTGATGACGAGGAAGGCCGGGATCAGTTCGTGCGGCGCGCTGGTACGGCTCACCAGCCACAACGGGATGCCGATGCCCAGGATCGAGTCGTCGAGGTTCATCGGGATGTCCAGGAGGACGAACCGGAGGTAGCCGCGGTCGCGCCAGGGGCTCGGCCCCCCGGCCGGGGCCGCGCCGGGGGCCTTCGGGGCGCCTGCGGGCGCGGCGGCGGGCGCGGCGGCTCCGGCGGCGGGCGGGGCGACGAGCCCGCGGCCGCGTGGCTCCCGGGTGCGCCACACCAGGGCGGCGGCCACGAGGAACGACAGCGCGTTCGCCAGGATGAGCACGTGGTAGGCGCCGCGGGTGCCGACGGCGAGGCCGATGGCGGCGAGGCCCGCGCCGAGCGCGTAACCGGCGTTCGCCGAACTGCGCGACAGCGCCTGATAGGTGGCGCGCCGCTCGCCCGCGACGCGGGTGGCGAAGAGCATCTCCAGGGTCTTGGCCGCCCGGTCCCCGAGGTGGGTGACGGCCACCGCGGCCAGCAGCAGCGCGAAGTCGCTGACGACGAGCAGCAGGCAGAGGGTGACCAGGCGCAGCAGGTGGGCGCCGATCAGTAGGGAGCGCACGGGGAAGCGGTCGGCGAGGTGGCCCGCCAGGGGCGAGCCGGCGATGCCCGCGACCCCGGACGCGCCGAGCAGCAGGCCGAGCTGGCCGGCGTCGAGACCGATGACGAAGGTGAAGTAGAGGACGCAGGCAGCGGCCCAGACGCCGGTGCCGGCCCGGTCCAGCGACTGGGCGAGCAGCATGATCCGCGCGTCGCGGCCGCCGGGCGGCCGCCTCAGCTGCGCCACCAGGCCGGGTTCCCGCTCTCCCCGCCGTGCCTTCCGGATCTCCCCGCCGCGCCGCATCCCAGGCCTCCCCGCCCACCGAACCAAGTATCTCGACGTCGAGATACAGGGGAAGCCTGCCCGATGTTAATCTTGACGTCAAGATACTTGATGTCGATGTACCTGGGCGGTCACGCGCTTCCCGCTGCCGCTGTCGGAGCCCTCGGGTAGATTCCGAAACAGCCACGAACACCAGGGGGATGCACCGACATGAGCGACCTCGCCACCACCAGCAGCGACCTCGATGCGGCGATGGACCGATACCGGGTGGAGCTCACGGGCTACTGCTACCGGATGCTCGGCTCCGCCTTCGACGCCGAGGACGCGGTGCAGGACACCTACGTCCGCGCCTGGCGCAGTCACGCGAAGTTCGAGGGCCGCTCCTCACTGCGGTCGTGGCTCTACCGGATCGCCACGAACGTCTGCCTGGACCTGCTGAACGCCGGGAACAAGCGGGCCCGCCCGATGGACCTGACCGCTCCTCAGCACCAGTCCTCCGCCGTGCTCAACCAGCGGCCCGAGGTGACCTGGCTGGAGCCGGTCCCGGACGCCCGGGTGCTGCCGCAGACCGCGGACCCGGCCGAGATGGCGCTCGCGAAGGAGTCCGTCCGGCTGGCCTTCGTCGCGGCCCTCCAGCACCTGCCGGCCAAGCAGCGCGCGGTGCTCATCCTGCGCGAGGTACTGGCCTGGAAGGCGGACGAGGTCGCGCAGCTGCTGGACACCACGGTGGCGTCGGTGAACAGCGCGCTCCAGCGGGCGCGGGCCACGCTCGCCGGGCAGCGGCTCCGCGCGAGCGAGTCGGCCGACCCGCTGGACGCGGAGCAGGCGAAGCTGCTGGAGCAGTACCTCGCCGCCTTCGAGTCCTACGACATCTCCCGCCTCACCGCGCTCCTGCACGAGGACGCCATCATGTCCATGCCGCCGTTCGACCTGTGGCTGCAGGGCACGACGGACATCGCCGCGTGGCACCTGGGCCAGGGCATCGGCTGCAAGGGCTCCCGCCTGGTCCCGACGACCGCGAACGGCATGCCGGCCTTCGGCCAGTACCGGCCGCGCGAGGACGGCCTTCCCGGGCACACCCCGTGGGCGCTGCAGGTGCTGGAGGTCTCAGACGGCCGGATCGTCGGCCTCAACGCCTTCCTCGACACGGCCCGGTGGTTCCCGCTGTTCGGCCTCCCCGAGCAGCTCGACGAGTCCTACGAGGTCCAGCAGGGCGCGTAGGGCGGGCGCGGCACCGGTCACCCGCAGCGGACGCCCCCGCGCGGTCAGTCGCAGCCGGGCCAGCACCTCCACGGCGCCCAGGCCCGGGGCGGTGACGGCCCGCGCATCGCACTCCACCGCGCGGGCCCCGCCCTCGTAGAGGCGGGCCAGGCGCGCACACAGCGTCGCGGCGTCAGGGGCGGTCGGAGCGGGTCCGGGCAGCACGAGTCGGGTGATCTCCACGAGGGGATGACTCCTCCGCCCACCGGATTTCATCGGTACGACCGGACACTGGCCTGACGCCCCCGCCCGGTCGAGGCCCTGCCTCGGCTCGGAGGTCAGGGACGGGGGAAGCCGGAGGTGTCGATCGCCACGCCGAAGGGCTCCGGCAGCTTGACGGTCTCGCCGAACTTGCCCGACCAGAGCAGGCGGTACGTGCCGTTCGCGGGCTCGCCGTACAAGTGGATCGCGGGCTCTCCCGTCGCGTGCGGGTCGATGAGCAGATACAGCGGGATACCCGCGGCGGCGTAACCGTGGAGCTTGGCGACGCGGTCGTTGACCGCATTCGACTTCGAGGTGATCTCGACGACGAGTTCGGCTGCGGCCCCCGGGACGTAGTTGGCGTCCTCCAGGACCACCTCGTCGGGTGCCACCACCAGGTCCGGAATGAACAGACCGCTACGGGACGGGACTGCCACGTTGAGGGTTTGGTAGATCTCGCAGTCCGGCGGCAGCACGGACATCAGTGCCCGCTGCACCTTGACGGCGATGTAGTTGTGATGGTTGACGGGCGGTGGTGCCACGGTGATGATCCCCTCGATGATCTCCACCCTGCAGCCCTCGGGCCAGTCCGACTCCTCCCAGAGGCGGACGAGGCGCTCCCAGCTGTCGCCGCCCTGCGGCTCCTGCTGGACGGTGAGTGCGCTCATGGTGTGCTCCTCAATCGGTTCGTCACCGATCCCAGCATGCCGAACGGGACCGGTGGGGGTCCACCGGTCCCGTTCACCCGAAGGGGAAGCCGCAGGTCAGGCGATGCGGTCCAGAACGATCGGCGTGGCGGAGAAGGCCGTGCCCGCCGCGGCGATGTCGAAGGAGCCGTCCAGCGCCGCCAGGGCGTAGTCGAACTTCTCCGGAGTGTCGGTGTGCAGCGTCATCAGCGGCTGGCCGGCCGTGACGGTGTCGCCCGGCTTCGCGTGCAGCTCGATGCCGGCGCCCGCCTGCACCGGGTCCTCCTTGCGGGCGCGGCCCGCACCGAGGCGCCACGCGCCGACGCCGACACCGTAGGCGTCCAGGCGGGTCAGCACACCCGACTCCGGGGCGGTGACGACGTGCTGTTCGCGGGCGACGGGCAGAGCCGCGTCCGGGTCGCCGCCCTGGGCCGCGATCATCCGGCGCCAGTGGTCCATCGCGGAGCCGTCGGCCAGGGCCTTCGCCGGGTCGGCGTCCTTGATGCCGGCCGCGTCCAGCATCTCCTTGGCCAGCGCGATGGTCAGCTCGACGACGTCGGCGGGGCCGCCGCCCGCGAGCACCTCGACCGACTCGCGGACTTCGAGGGCGTTTCCTGCGGTCAGACCGAGCGGGGTGGACATGTCGGTGAGGAGCGCGACCGTCTTGACGCCCGAGTCGGTGCCGAGACCGACCATGGTGCGCGCCAGCTCGCGCGCGTCCTCGATGTTCTTCATGAAGGCGCCGGTGCCGACCTTGACGTCCAGGACGAGCGAGCCCGTACCCTCGGCGATCTTCTTCGACATGATCGAGGAGGCGATCAGCGGGATGGCCTCGACGGTGCCGGTGACGTCGCGCAGCGCGTACAGCTTCTTGTCGGCCGGGGCCAGCCCGTCGCCGGCCGCGCAGATGACCGCGCCGGTGGTGTCGAGGACGTGCATCATCTCCTCGTTGGAGAGCAGCGCGCGCCAGCCCGGGATGGACTCCAGCTTGTCGAGGGTGCCGCCGGTGTGGCCGAGGCCGCGGCCCGAGAGCTGCGGCACGGCCGCGCCGCACGCGGCGACGAGCGGGGCCAGCGGGAGGGTGATCTTGTCGCCGACGCCGCCCGTGGAGTGCTTGTCGGCGGTCGGGCGGGACAGGGCGTCGAAGTTCATGCGCTCGCCGGAGGCGATCATCGCCGCGGTCCAGCGGGCGATCTCGGTCCGGTTCATGCCGTTGAGCAGGATGGCCATGGCCAGGGCGGACATCTGCTCGTCGGCCACGACGCCGCGGGTGTAGGCGTCGATGACCCAGTCGATCTGCTCGGGGCTCAGCTCACCGCGGTCCCGCTTGGTCCGGATGACGGAGATGACGTCCATGAGGTGCTTCCTTCTACGCGCATAGAGAGAGGGAGGGAGGTGTTCGGGGAACGGAAGGGCGACGGCCCTCCGCCCGGCAGGGGCGAAGGGCCGTCGACACGGCTATCTCAGGTGATCGGGCCCGAAGGCCTGCGGCAGCATCGCCGCGAGCGGCAGGACCCCGTCCGGGGTGTCCACCAGCAGCTCGTCCCCGCCGAACTCGTACAGCAGTTGGCGGCACCGCCCGCACGGCACGAGGATCTGGCCCTTGCCGTCCACGCACGTGAAGTGCGTGAGGCGGCCGCCGCCGGTCGCCTGGAGGGAGGAGACCAGACCGCACTCGGCGCACAGGCCCAGCCCGTAGCTCGCGTTCTCGACGTTGCAGCCGGTCACGACGCGGCCGTCGTCCACGAGCGCGGCGACCCCGACCGGGAAACCCGAGTAGGGGGCGTACGCCCGGGTCATCGCTTCCCGGGCGTGCGTCCGCAGGACGTCCCAGTCCACCTCGTGCCCCGCGGTCACTTGCCCTGGCCCTTGCGGTACGGCATGCCGTCCGCCTTGGGCATCCGCAGGCGCTGTGCCGACAGGGCGAGCACGAGCAGCGTGGTCAGGTACGGGGCCGCGTCGACGAACTGGCTCGGCACCGAGTCGGTCACCGCGTACCAGACGAACAGCAGCGCGGCGAAGACCGCCGCGATGCCGGCCTGGAGGTACTTCTTCTTGTAGAGCTGCCAGGCACAGACGATGACCAGCAGGATCGCGATCAGCAGCAGCATGGCGTGGACGTTCTCGGCGCCACCGCGCAGCTTGAGGCTGTCGATGAAGCCGAACAGGCCGGCGCCCATCGCCATGCCGCCCGGCATCCAGTTACCGAAGATCATCGCGGCGAGACCGATGTAGCCGCGGCCGCCGGTCTGGCCCTCCTGGTAGATGGGGCTGGCGACCTCGGACAGGTACACGCCGCCGAGGCCCGCGAGGGCGCCCGAGACGATCACGGCGATGTACTTGTACTTGTAGACGTTGACGCCGAGGGACTCGGCGGCGATCGGGTTCTCGCCGCAGGAGCGCAGGCGCAGACCGAAGGAGGTCCGCCACAGCGCCCACCAGGTGGCGGGGATCAGCAGCAGGGCCACGATGGTCAGCAGCGAGATCTCGGTGATCAGACCGCCGATCACGCCGCCGAGGTCCGAGACGAAGAACCAGTGCTTGGCCTGGAGGTCGGCCATCCAGTCCGACAGCCCCGGAATGGTGATCTTGGTGATCGGCTCCACCTGCGGGGACTGCTTGGAGGAGCCGCCCGGCGCCTCGGCGAACGTGAAGTTCGACAGGTACTGGGTGAAGCCCAGCGCCAGGATGTTGATGGCCACACCGGAGACGATGTGGTTGACGTTGAACGTGACGGTGATGATCGCGTGCAGCAGGCCGCCGACGGCGCCGCCGGCGATGCCGACCAGGACACCGGTCCAGGGGCCCCACTGGTAGCCGGCCCAGGCACCGAACCAGGTGCCGAGGATCATCATGCCTTCGAGGCCGATGTTGACGACGCCCGCGCGCTCGGCCCACAGGCCGCCGAGACCGGCGAGGCCGATCGGCACGGCGAGGGAGAGGGCGCCGGACACCTGGCCCACGGAGGTCAGGTCGTTGGCCCCGGAGACCAGGCGGACCAGCGAGACCAGCGCGAGGCCGGCCGCGACGATCAGCAGCATCCAGGGAAGGGTGAGCTTCTTGCGGCCGCCCGGCGCGGGTGCCGCCTTCTTCGTGGAAACGGTGCTGGCGCTCACGCCGCGACCTCCTTCTCGGTCTTCATGGCGTGGCCCGCAGCCAGTTCCTCGCCGACCTTCTGCTGCTGGCGGCGGATGCCGTAGCGGCGGATCAGCTCGTAGGAGACGACCACCGCGATCACGATCAGGCCCTTCATGATCGTGCCGATCTCCCGGGCGTAGCCCTCCGTGTCGAGACCGGCGGACGCCTTGTCGATGAAGGCCATCAGGAGGGCGGCGAAGAAGATGCCCACGGGGCTGTTGCGGCCGAGCAGGGCGATGGTGATGCCGGTGAAACCGACACCCACGGGGAAGCCCAGGTTGTACGTGTGGGTCTCGCCCAGCAGCACCGGCATGCCGGACAGGCCGGCCACGGCACCGGAGATGAGCATCGCAGTGACGATCATCTTCTTGGAGTCGACACCGGAGGCCGCGGCGGCGGACTCGCTCGCGCCGCTGGCCCGCAGGTCGAAGCCGAAGCGGGTGCGGTTGAGCACGAACCAGTAGACGACGCCGAGGGCGAAGGCGATGAAGGTGAAGCCGTAGATCTCACCCGAGTCGCCGAGGGAGAGGGCCGGGAACCAGCCGGACTGCGCGATCTCGCCGGTGGTGAGGTCGTTGGAGCCCTCGACCTGGACGCCGAGGTTCTTCGGCAGGATCAGCCAGGCGATGAGGCTGGTGGCGATGGCGTTGAGCATGATCGTCGAAACGACCTCGCTCACCCCGCGCTTGGCCTTGAGGACACCCGCGATTCCGGCCCAGAAGGCACCGGTCAGCATGGCGACGAGCACGATCAGCAGGATGTGCAGCGGGCCGGGCAGCGTGATGGCGGTGCCGACCAGTGCCGAGATCATCGCGGCGAGGCGGTACTGGCCGTCGACGCCGATGTTGAAGAGGTTCATCCGGAAGCCGATGGCGACGGCCAGGGCTGCCAGGTAGTACGTGCCGGCCTGGTTGACGATGAGGATCTGGACGTCCTCGTAGCCACCGTTCTCGACCATGATGCGCAGCGGCTCGATCGGGTTGATGCCCGTCGCCGCCAGCACGATCATGGTCAGTACGAAGGCGCTGACCAGCGCGAGCAGGGGCCCGGCGATGGCGAGCAGCAGCCGGTCCTTGTCGAATTTCTTCATCGGGCCTCGTCCTCCGTCGTGTCACCGTCGGCAGCGGCGGAGTGGTTGTCGGTTGCTTCCAGGTGTCCCGAGGCGGCGCCCGTCATAGCGGTGCCGAGCTCCTCCGGGGTGACGGTCGCGGGGTCGGCGTCCGCGACCAGGCGGCCGCGGTAGATCACGCGAAGGGTGTCGGACAGGCCGATCAGCTCGTCGAGGTCGGCGGAGATCAGCAGTACGGCCAGGCCCTCGCGGCGGGCCTCGCGGATCGCGTCCCAGATCTGCGCCTGCGCGCCGACGTCCACACCGCGGGTGGGGTGGGCGGCGATGAGGAACTTCGGGTGGTGGCTCATCTCGCGGCCGACGATCAGCTTCTGCTGGTTGCCGCCGGAGAGCGAGGCCGCGGTGACGTCAATGCCGGGGGTGCGCACGTCGTACTCGCGCACGATCCGCTCGGTGTCCTTGCGGGCCGCCTTCGGGTCGAGGATGCCCTTCTTGGAGTTGGGGGCCTCGGTGACATGGCCGAGGATGCGGTTCTCCCAGAGCGGGGACTCCAGCAGCAGGCCGTGCCGGTGGCGGTCCTCGGGGATGTAGCCGATGCCGCCCTCGCGGCGCTTGCGCACCGAGGTCTTGGTGATGTCCGCGCCGTCGAGGGTGATCACGCCCGTAGCGGGGTGGATCATGCCCATGAGGGCCTCGATCAGCTCCGTCTGGCCGTTGCCCTCGACACCGGCGATGCCGAGGATCTCGCCCTTGTGGATGGTGAGGCTGATGTCGTCGAGCAGCCGACGGCCGACCTCCGCGCCCTCGTGCACGTAGGAGTCCGTCGGCATGACGAAGCGCGCCGAGCCCTCGGGGGCGAGAGCGACGACTCCGGTCTCAAGGACAGTCAGGCCCTCGACCTGCAGCATCGGCGTCGTGGTCACCGTGGACTCGCGGGTCTCGGGCGACGGCAGCTCCGCACCGACCATCAGCTCGGCGAGCTGCTTGGGGGTGGCGGTCCTCGGGTCGGCGGTGCCGACCGTGGTGCCGCGCCGGATGACGGTGATGTCGTCGGCGACCTTCAGCACCTCGCCCAGCTTGTGCGAGATGAAGATGACGGTCAGGCCCTCGGACTTGAGCTCGCGCAGGTTGTCGAAGAGCGCGTCCACCTCCTGCGGCACGAGCACCGCGGTCGGCTCGTCGAGGATGAGGATCTTCGCGCCGCGGTAGAGGACCTTGAGGATCTCCACACGCTGGCGGTCGGCGACGCCGAGGTCCTCGACGAGGACGTCGGGGCGCACGCCGAGGCCGTACGCGTCCGAGATCTCCATGATCTTCTTACGGGCCTTGGCGCCGATGCCGTAGAGCTTCTCGCCGCCGAGAACGACGTTCTCCAGGACGGTGAGGTTGTCGGCGAGCATGAAGTGCTGGTGCACCATGCCGATGCCGCGGGCGATGGCATCGCCGGGCGTGTGGAAGGCGACCTGCTCCCCGTCGATGGCGATGGTGCCCTCGTCCGGCTTCTGCATGCCGTAGAGGATCTTCATCAGGGTCGACTTGCCGGCGCCGTTCTCACCGATCAGGGCATGGACCGTGCCCTTGCGGACGGTGATCGCGATGTCCTTGTTGGCGACGACGCCGGGGAAGCGCTTGGTGATGCCGTGCAGTTCTACGGCGGGGGGCGGGCTGGACGCGTTGATGACGCACTCTCCTTGGCGCGAAAGGAGCGGAAGGCAGGGAGGACAGGGCGGGGAGTGAAAGTATCGCGTCCACGATGCTTCTACGCGCGTAGCACTGTCGGAAGTGAAAACTCGCGGCCACAAAGGCTGCTTGGTCACAGACTAGTGATCACAGAATGAGGCTCGGGGCCCGGGAGCGACATCGATCGCTTCCCGGGCCCCGGAGACCCAGGACTACATGTCGCAGACTGCCTTACGGGGCGGTCTTGACAGTGATCTTGTTGGCGATGATGTCGGCCTTGGCCTTCTCCACCGCGGCGATGAGGTCGGTCATCTCCTTGTACTTCGGGTTGGAGTCGGCCAGGCCGACGCCGTCCTTGTCCAGACCGTAGCGGATCTCACCGGTGGTGGGCTTGCCGTCCTCGACCGACTTGATCAGGTTGAAGACGGAGTCCGAGACGTCCTTGGTGACCGAGGTCAGGATCGAGTCCTTGTACTTCGCCAGGCCGGCCTGGTTGTACTGGTCGGAGTCGACACCGATGGCCCACTTGCCCTTGGCGGACGCGGCCTCGATGGCACCGGAACCGGCGAGACCGGCGGCGGCGTAGATCACGTCGGCGCCCGCGTCGAGCTGGCCCTGCGCGGCGGCCTTGCCCAGGTCGGGCTTGGCGAAGCCGTCGAAGTTCGGCGGCTGGGTCAGGTACGCGGAGAGCACCTTGGCGTTCGGGTTGGTCTCCTTGACGCCCTGGGTGAAGCCCGCCTCGAACTTCTTGATCAGCGGGACCTCGACACCGCCGATGAAGCCGACCGTGCCGGTCTTGGACGCCTTGGCGGCGGCGACGCCGGCCAGGTAGGAGCCCTGCTCCTCGTTGAAGACCAGGTTGGCGATGTTCGGGCCGGTCACCGAGGTGTCGTCGATGATGCCGAACGTGGTGTTCGGGAACTTCGGCGCGACCTTCTTGATGGCCGGGGCGTAGGCGAAGCCGACACCGATGACCGGGTTGTTGCCCTTGCGGGCCAGCTCGGTGAGGCGCTGGACCTTGTCGGCCTCGCCCTCGCCGTCGGTGGGCTCCGCCTCGGCGCCCTTGATCTTGAGGTCCGTCTCGGCCTTCTTCAGGCCGGCGTAGGCGGCGTCGTTGAACGACTGGTCGCCGCGGCCACCGATGTCGTACGCGATGGCTGCGGACTTCTGACCACCCGACTCCGAGGGGGAGGCGGCGTCAGAGGACTTCTTACCGCCACAGGCGGTGGCCGAGAGGGCCAGCGCCGCGGACGCGATGCCCACGGTGGCGATCCTGGTGATCCGGCGCAAGGGGAGGCTCCTTCAAAACCTGACCGAAGCGCCACGACCGGCGCTGGTTTCGCGGCGATCGTAACGCGCGTAGATGTCAGTTAAAGGCCCGTTCATGAGTCGTTATCGGATCGTCGCGAACCGGACAGTGACCGATCGGTAACTGCCAACGCGTCCAGCCCTTGTGTACCAAGGGCCGGACGCGTCCGACGCGCGGCTCACCGGTGAGGTAAGGAAAGCGGCCCGATCGCTACCTGGAAGGCGGCGTGCGGCGCCCGTCGATCAAGGCGGCGGCGGTGAAGAACTCGACGCCGACGGCGATGGCGTCTTCGTCCACGTCGAAGTCCCCCCGGTGCAGATCGCGCTTGGCGGTGTCACCGGGAGCACGCACCCCCAGGCGGGCCATGGCGCCCGGAACGTGCTCCAGGTACCAGGAGAAGTCCTCGCCGCCCAGGCTCTGCTCGGTGTCCTCGACCGACTCGGCGCCGTGGCGGGCCCCCATCGCCTCGCGCAGCAGTTCGGTGACCACCGGGTCGTTGACCACGGGCGGCACCCCGCGCACGTGGTTGATCTCGAACTTGGCCCCGTGCATGGTGGCGATCTCGTCGATCGCCGCGTGGATCATGTCGGGCGCCTCGTGCCAGGCCGCCAGGTCCAGGCACCGCACGGTTCCGGACAGCTCGGCGTGCATCGGGATCACGTTGCAGGCGTGCCCGGCCTCGATCCGGCCCCAGGTGACCGACATGCCCGAGCGGGCGTCCATCCGGCGGGCGAGCAGGGCGGGCGCGTCGACGGCCACCCGGGCGGCGGCGGTGACCAGGTCGGTGGTCAGGTGCGGCCGGGCGGTGTGCCCGCCGGAGCCGGTGAGGCTGACCTCCAGCCGGTCGCAGGCGGACGTGATGGGGCCGCTACGCAGTCCGATCCTGCCGGCGTCGACCCGGGGGTCACAGTGCACCGCGATGATCCGGCCCACGCCGTCCAGCACCCCGGAGCCGATGGCGTCGGTGGCTCCGCCGGGAAGCACCTCCTCGGCGGGCTGGAAGAGCAGGCGCACCGGCCGCGGCAGGAGCCCCTGCCGGTCGAGCTCGGCCAGGACCAGGCCGGCCCCGAGGACGACGGTGGTGTGCACGTCATGGCCGCAGGCGTGGGCGCGGTCCGGGAAGGTCGAGCGGTACGGGACGTGCGTCTTGGCGTCCGGAATGGGGAGGGCGTCGATGTCCGCGCGCAGGGCCAGCATCGGCCGGCCCCCGTCCCAGGTGCCCACGTCACAGATCAGGCCGGTACCGGACTTCAGGACCCGTGGTCGCAGGCCGGCTTCCTCAAGCCTGGCCTTGATCGCCGCGGTGGTGCGGAATTCCTGGTGTCCGAGCTCCGGGTGCATGTGCAAGTCCCGGCGGAAGGAGATCAGTTCGGTGCGCAGGTGGTCCGGAAGTTTGCCGGGCAGCTCGGGCCGGTCGGACGCGACGGGCTGGAGGGTCTGGGACTCGCGGGACATCAACTGGTTCACCCGTTGAAGGGTAGGCCCACGGATGGCTCAACTGACCGGGGATCACGAAAAGTTCATGCCGTTAGGGGAAAGAAACCCAGCCTCTGGACGCATGACCGGGTGGACGCAGGGGTAAACTCGCGCGCTCATCCGGCCGTGGGCGCCGCCTGGGCAGGGAGTCTGTGCACATCACGAGCGGTGTCGGTGACCCCCGCGAGGAAGCTCTTCGCGCGGGGGGACGCGGACCCGGTGAGCCAGGCCGGGTCCACATCGCATACGGCGACGGTGACCCCGGTACCGGTCAGGGCGTACGGCAGGGTGTGGACGACGGTGGACGGAAAACTCAGGATCGTCCGGCCGACGGGACCCCGACGCGCGATCAGTTCCAGCGGCAGGTCCGGGCGTACGATCTCCAGCCCGGTCGCCCGGCTCAGGGCGCGCAGCTTCTCCGGGGACTCGCGGCGGTGCGCGAAGTAGCGGGTGGCTCCGTGCTCCAGGGCGAGGGAGCGGACCGCGCCCTGGTACCGGTCCGGGTCGACGACGCCGGTCTCCACCAGCGAGGTACCGACCAGGTCGGTGCCCTGGGTCAGGCGGGGCGGGCCGAAGCGGGCGCGGGTCCAGGCGAAGTCGTTGGCCCGCAGGGTCATCCCGCCGTGCGGGTCGACCGGCATCGAGGTGAACACCTCGACGCGGCGGGCCGTCCCCTCCGCGGCGACCCCGTCCGGGACGAAGCGGCGGCGCGCGGCCGCCGAGACGGGAGCGTACGCCAACGCGCGGACCCGGCCGGGCAGCCCTCCGCCGCCGACCCGGTGCCAGCGGACGAGGCGTTCGCCGCGGGCGGTCTGGGCGACGAACTCCATGGTGGCGGTGCCGTCGTCGACCACGACGAGCTCCTCGGCGCGCACCAGGGTGAGCAGGAGCTGGACGTAGCGCGAGAAGGGGTCGCCGACGACGACGGTGCGCGCCGCGCGGACGTCGCGCGCCAGTGCGACGAGCGCCTTCACCGGTGCGAGCCGGCTGCCGCGCGCCTCCTGCCACTGCACCTCGCACCCTTCGTCCCGGGCCAACGACGCCATCCGGCGCAGCTGGCCCCGGGACATGGGGTCGGTGGGGGGCAGCACGACGATCCGGACGGGCCGGAGCGTGCCCGCCGGCCGCGGGACGGGCTCCGGACCCGCTCCCGGTCCGGCGGGGCGCCGCCCGCGCTGGCCCGGAAGACCGTCCAGCCTTCTGCCGGGGTCGGCGCGCGCGTACGCCCACTCCAGCACGTTGAGCAGTTGGACCGGGCTCTCGACGAACGCCAGGGTGGCGGCGGAGGTGCTCACACGTACTCCTTCTCCGGGGGCAGGCGGGACCTTCGCGACACGCCCTAGACGGCCGCCAGCTCGCCGGGGACGCGGCGGAGCTTCTTCATGGGGCCCAGCTCGGATGCGTAGACCCGCTTGATCCCGTCCCCGAGGGCGGTCTCGATGGTGCGGATGTCGCGGACGAGGCGGGCCAGGCCGCCGGGCTCGACGGAGGCGGCCTGGTCGGAGCCCCACATCGCGCGGTCGAGGGTGATGTGGCGCTCGACGAAGGTGGCGCCGAGGGCGACGGCGGCCAGGGTGGTCTGCAGGCCCGTCTCGTGGCCGGAGTAGCCGATCGGAACGTTGGGGTACTCCTCGCGCAGGGTGTCGATGACCCGCAGGTTGAGCTCCTCGGCCTTGGCCGGGTATGTCGAAGTGGCGTGACAGAGAAGGATGTTGGCGCTGCCGAGCACCTCGACCGCGTGGCGGATCTGGCGCGGGGTGGACATGCCGGTGGACAGCACGACGGTGCGGCCGGTGGCACGCAGGGCGCGCAGCAGCTCGTCGTCCGTGAGGGAGGCGGAGGCCACCTTGTGGGCGGGGACGTCGAACTTCTCCAGGAAGGCGACGGCTTCGGTGTCCCACGGGGAGGCGAACCAGTCGATGCCGCGCCTGGCGCAGTGCTCGTCGATGGCGCGGTACTCGTCCTCGCCGAACTCGACCCGGTGGCGGTAGTCGATGTAGGTCATCCGGCCCCAGGGGGTGTCGCGCTCGATGTCCCACTGGTCGCGCGGGGTGCAGATCTCCGGGGTGCGCTTCTGGAACTTCACGGCGTCGCAGCCGGCCTCGGCGGCGGCGTCGATGAGGGCGAAGGCGTTGCCGAGGTCGCCGTTGTGGTTGATGCCGATCTCGCCGACGACGTAGACGGGCCGGCCGGGGCCCGCGGTGCGGGCCCCGAAGGTGCGCAGGCGGGGGTCGGGCGTGGAGGTCATGGCAGGGGGCGTCCTTCGGTGCGGGGGCGTTCGGGGTGTGGGCTGCGGGTCGGGGTGTGGGGCCGGTCGCGCGTCGGGCCGCGGCTCTGCGGATGCGCCGCCGGGGCGCGGGTCGAGCAGCGGGGCGAGCAGCCGGGCGCGGGCGAGGTCGTGCGGGTCGTCGATCTCCAGGACCCGGGCGGGGTCGGTGGGTACCGGCACGGTGCGGCCGAAGAAGCGGTGGCGGGCGGTGCGGAAGCCGGCGGCGTCCATGGCGTAGGCCGCACCGGTCTCCAGCAGGTCCTGCGGCCGGTCCTGGCGGCGGGGCCGGCTGGACGGGTCGTGGTTGACCCCGGTCCCCGAGCCGTCGGGGGCGTCCCGCCAGAGGAAGCCGTGGAAGGGGGCCACGGTCATGGCCGAGTCGGCCGCCCCGGAGGCGACGGCCACGGCGACCGACTCGACGTCCGAGGTCGCGAGGAACGGGCTGGTGCACTGGACGAGGAGGACCACGTCCACGGTGAGCGAGTGCAGTTCCTCGAAGGCGGACAGGGCGTGCAGGACGGCGGCCTCGCTGCTCGCGGTGTCGCCGGAGATCGCGGTCGGGCGGGCGATCACGTCGGCGCCGGCGGCGCGGGCGGCCCGGGCGACGGCCTCGGAGTCGGTGGAGACCACGACGTCGGTGACGGTCGGCGCGGCCCGGCAGGCCAGGACGGCACGGGCGACGAGCGGGATGCCGGCGACCTCGGCGAGATTCTTGCCGGGGACTCCCTTGGAGCCCCCGCGGGCGGGGATGACGGCGAGGACCCTCACAGCTCCCCCAGCCTGCGGATCACCGGGGCGACCCGCTGCACACCGTGCCGGTACGCCCCGCGGGCGGCCTCGCGCAGGTGGGCGCGGAGCCGGCGGCGCAGCCGGGACCCGTCCTCCTCCTGCCGCGCGGTGCCCGGCAGCGGGGTGCCGTCGGGCGCGAGGCGGTGCCGGGCGAGGATGCCGGGCAGGTATCCGGGCGCGGTGGTGAGCGTGTAGTAGGGCGTGGGCGGGGGCAGCCGGGTCGCGGCGAGCAGCCCGGCGGCCTTGGCCCGGGCGAGGGCGTAGGCGTCACCGCTCGCGCCGGCCCCGGCGGCGGCCGGGCCGGCGGCGCCTGCGGCTGCCGGGCCCGGAGCGGCGGTCGGCCGGACGCCCTGGGCGGCCAGCCAGACCGGGTCGCCCTCCGGGAGGAGCCCCGAGTCGAGCTGGTCCCAGGAGGCCAGGCAGCCGGAACCGAGGAAGTGGTGGTTGCCGAGGGCCTCGCGGACACCGAGGTCGGTGAGGACGGCCGTCGGGATGGAGCGGTGCAGGGCCTCCAGGGCGGCCGTGGAGGAGACGGTGACCAGCAGGTCGGTGCCGTCCAGCACCTCGCCCATGTTCCCGTACACCAGGCGGCAGTTGGCCGGCAGTCCGCCGGGGATCTTCTCCGCGAGCCGCTGGTACGGCTGTTCCTCCAGGTGCGTGGTGTGTTCGCCGGGCTTGCTGCGCAGCTTGATCAGCACTTCCCGGTCGGGGTGCTTGCGGGCGTGGCCGGCGGCCCGCTCCAGCAGGTAGGCGCGGTCGGCTCGGCTGTCGGGCACGGAGGGCTGCACGGCGAAGACCACCGTGTGGGGGCGGCTCCCGGCCGGCTGGTAGGGCGCTCCGCCGAGGAAGGGCAGCGCGGTCTCGGTGACGGCGCCGGCGTCCGCGCCGACCCCCTCGTACACGGCGCGGAAGCGCTCGGCGTCGTGGCGGGAGTTGGCGAGGACGAGGTCGGCGCCGTGTCTCAGCAGCAGCCCGTCGGCGAGCTTCTCGTACACGACACCGACGTACCCGGTGACCAGTACGGGGCGCGTGGCGGGGGCCGGCCACAGGGCGCGGGCCCCGTGCAGGACCGCTTGGACGGCACCGCCGACGAGCGCGAGGACGACCACGTCGTAGTGCTCGCGTGCGATCTCGGCGAGGAACCCGGCGCAGGTCACCTCGGTCGGCCGGTCGGTCTCCACCCCGACCTCGCCGAGCTGGCGGGCGGTGGGCGTGGCCCGACCGCGCAGCAGGTATCCGGTGAGCCGGTGGTCGGGCACGAGACGGCGGGCGGTGGTGACGCCCCATTTCCATCGCGTGTCGGAATCGGCGAGTACGGCGACGCGTTTGCGTTCTGGCACGCGGCAGAACGTATTCGGCGTTTTCGGTGATCGGCCCAACGAGCGCACAACAGCGGGTTAACAAAGCGTCGACTGAATGCGAAAGCGTACGGGTTAACCCGCCCGCCCCGCGCCGTTCACATGAAATCCGCATCCGGGCCACGGTGAATGACGGGCGGCGCCCTAATCTCTCGCGGGTGCCCAAGCTCTCTGTCGTCGTGCCGTTCTACAACGTGCAGACATACGCGCCGGACGCCCTGAAGAGTCTCGAACTGAACGCCCGTGGGGATTTCGAGTTCCTGCTCGTCGACGACTGCTCGACGGACGGGACACCCGACCTGCTGGAACGAGCGGCGGGCGAGCTGCCCGGGGCGGTGCACCTCAGACACGGAAGCAACGGCGGCCTGGCGACCGCCCGGAACACCGGGCTGGACGCGGCCCGCGGCGAGTACATCGCCTTCCTGGACGGGGACGACTGGATGGCCCCCGGCCATCTGGCCCGGATGCTGGCCGCCATAGAGGCACTGGACTGCGATTTCATCCGAACCGACCATGTGCGGTGCACGGGCCGGACGCGGAGCGTGCAGCGGGTCCCCTTCGGCCCGCAGGCCGTCGTCGCCGATCCGCGCGGCGCGATCCTGCCCGCCGACCGGGCGACCTCGGTGGACTACCCCTACGCCTGGGCCGGGATGTACCACCGGCGGCTGCTGGACCGTGGCCTGCTGCACTTCACCGACGGGCTGCGGACGGCGGAGGACCGGCCGTGGATCTGGCGGCTGCACCGGGAGGCCGGGTCCTTCGCCGCAGTCGGACTGCCCGGAATCTTCTATCGGCGCGGTGTTTCCACCTCGTTGACGCAGATCAGGGACGAGCGGCAGCTCGATTTCATCCGGGCATTCGACGAGGTGCTCGCCGGTGTCGCCGCCGACCGGGAATCCGATCTGCTGATGCCGAAATCCGTACGAACATACTGCGCCATTATCGCGCACCATTTCGGATCCATCGAAAGGTACGAGCCGGCCGTGGCCAAGAAACTCCGCCTGATGAGCGCGGCCGCGCTCGGCCGCATGCCCCAGGACGTGCTCGACCAGGCCCTGGAATCGATGGACGCCGAACGCTCCGCGCTCCTGCGCCGTCTGCGCGGCGGCCGCCGCACCCTGTCGGGGGCGACCGTCTGATGCTCACGCAGATCTTCCTGGCCTCCACCCTCTACGGGGCCGCCACCCTCGCGGCGGGCGTCGACGCGGGCCGCTACCCACCCGCGGGCCGCCGGATCCTGCTGACCAGCAACCACTCCGCCACCGCCGAGGTGGCCCCGGGAGTGGCCGACATGCCGGGTTTCGCCGCCGTGCGCACGCGCTTCGACGAGGTGCTCGACTGGAACGCCGTGATCGAACCGCAGCACCCGAGCACCTGGGCCCCGCGCGCCGAGGACGTCCCCATCTGGGAACGGCACCTGCGCGCGCTGTGGGGGCTCGGCGATGACCGGGTCGAGCTGATCGTGGAGTCCCTCCAGGTACCGCCGGCCCAGTCCCTGTGCCGGGTCTTCCCCGGCGCGGCGGTCGACGTCTACGCCGACGGGCTGATGAGCTACGGGCCCACCCGCTTCCGCCTCGACCCGCAGCTCGGGATGCGGGTGCGGCGGGTGCTCCATCTCGATCTGGTGCCCGGCCTGCGGCCGCTGCTGCTGAACGAGTTCGGGGCGCGGCCGGAGGTGGTACCGACGGAGTCCTTCCTGAAGGTCCTCGCGGAGCTCCCGCCGCACGGCCCCGGCCTGGACGACGTCGGGGAGTCCCCGGCCCTGCTGCTGGGCCAGTACCTCTCGGCGCTCGACCTGATGAGCCCGGACGAGGAGGAGGAGCTGCACGCCTCGATGGTCCGGGGCGCCTTCGCGCTCGGCCACCGCTCGCTGGTCTTCAAGCCCCATCCCGGCGCACCGGGCGAGTACGCCCGCCGGGCCGCGGCGGAGGCCGAACGGCTCGGCGCCCGGCTCACCGTGGCGAGCGGCGCGGTCCTGGCCGAGACCCTCTACGGGCAGCTGCGCCCGGCGCTCGTCGTCGGCTGCTTCTCCACCGGACTGCTGACGGCCGCCACGCTGTACGGCCTGCCCGTCGCCCGTACCGGCACCGAGGCCGTGCTGGCCCGCCTGGCCCCGTACCAGAACAGCAACCGGGTACCGCTGGTGCTGGTGGACTCGCTGCTGCCGGACCTGGCGGACGCTGCGGCGGTCCACGCCTGGACTCCCGCCTCCCTGGGACGGGCGGGAACCGAGCGGGCCGGTCTGCTGACCGCCGTCGGGTTCACCATGCAGCCGCAGGTCCTCGCGGCGCGGCGGGCCGCGGCCGAGGCGTACCTCGCCGCGCACCTGACCCCGGACACCTGGCGGTACTTCACCCGGCGCCGGCTGACCGGGCTGGGCCTGCCCGGCGGCATCCCCGCACAGCTGTCGTTCCTGCCGCGCAGCCGGACGGTGCGGCGCATGGCCCGGACCCTGCGCCGCGTCCTCACCTGAGGTGTTCCGGGCCGGGCGGGGTCAGCCGACCGCGAGCTTGGCCGCGAAGCCGAGGAACAGCACGCCCGCCGCCGAGGTCGCCCCGGCCGACAGCCGCCTGCGGCGGCGGAAGGCCTCCGAGAGCCGGGTGCCGCCGAATATCAGCAGCGTCAGGTAGAGGAAGCCAGCGGGGGGCGTGTCAGGCTTGGTAGAGGGTGGGCCGTTCGGCTACCTGATCCGGGGTGAGCCCTTCCACGGTCAGGTTCCCCGTCCATAGCTGGTCACGATTGGCGTACGTCGCATCGAACCGGACCCACTTCCCGCCTGGCTCCAACTTCCACCCCTGCTCTTGGAACTGCGCGATGCGGTCGCTGCCACACACGAATGCCCGGGTAGCTTGCGTGAGTACCCATTGGGCTAGCTCGGTCTCGCTGGCCGTGGGCCGTCCGCAGGTGCGGGCCATCTGCCACAGGCGCCCCCATTCCACCCCGGGAGTGAGCGGGCCGACGATGGCGACGTCTCCGATTCTCCGCTCGTCAAGGTGGTGCGTGGCATATCCGAAGACCACGCCGAACATGGCGAATACGGTGACTCTGCTGCTCCCGGTCAGACCCTCATCAGATGGCATGGGCGGTACCTTTGCTCAGGGGAGGACCCGGGTACCTGAGACGTGCCCGGGTCCTCCTTCATTCGAGCGGATCACGACATGATCCGTGTGTCGGGGGCGAGTTGGCGGGTCAGCAGCCGTCGCCGTCGCCGCAACAGGCCGGCTGGTTGCACTCGGCTGCGGTGCCCCACAGCCGGACGTCGACGTCGAACCCGGCAGCCCTGACACGGTCGGCCACGGACACCATCAGTCCGCGCGTCCGCACCTTCGCGTTCGGGGCGTGGTGGACGAAGTAGCCGAACTGCTCCTGACACCAGGTGGCGTACTCCTGCGTGTGGAGCATGAACGAGTGCCATCCGGGGTCCACCCGCTCACTGGGCGCCATGTCGTACGCCTTCTGGCTGCCAAGGACGTACACGAACGCGATGGCCTGATCCATGACGCGGTCGGCCACGACCCGCTCAAGCCCGTATTCGTCCGCGCAGAACGCGGCGAGGCGCTCGAACAGATCGGCGCTGACAAGGTCCCGCCCGTGCCGTAAGGCGCCGGGGCTTTCAACCATGGTCGTCATGGTGTGACTCCTCCTGTCGTTGGGCGTCTTGTTGCCCGCCCTGGCGGGGGGCGGGGTCTGTGTCAGGCCGTGGTGACCCGATGAACAAGGGCGATGTCCCAGAACCCGCGAAGAAAGCGGCTGTGGCCCGCGTTCAGGCCCGTGTGTGTCATGCACTGCCTGTCGACCTCGGCCACATCGGGGCCGGGCGTAGCAGACCAACCGCATCCCGGATGCAGGCAGCTTGCAGCCACATTGGGGGGCCGTTTCGGGGTCTCTGATGATCCGATGTTCGGTGTATCGGAGGACTGAGCGCGTCATCGGCGCGACCCGTCCGCGTTCACGCACCGGGTGTGCCAGTAGGCGACTTTCGGCGGGCCGTCCTTCTGGCCGAGCATTCCCCGCCGGGCGAGCTGGTCAAGGGGAACGGGCATCGTGCACGACGGGCACGTCTCGCATCTTGCGGTGTACGTCGCGTACTCGAACGTGTCCGTTCTGGTTGCCATTTCGCACCCCTCGCCGCTCCGGGAATCGACACCCAATGGTGTCGGGGTGCGGGGCCAGGTTCTAGCCGGTTTCCTGTTCGCGCAAGAAGTCGTCCCGAACGTCTTCAAGCATGGCGCGGGCCTCGCCGCCAGATAGGGCCATGTCGGCGAACCCCTCAAATTTGTGCAGGTACAGCGCCACATCCCTTGGGTCCGTGACGACTATTTCTGCATGAGTGGTTTCGACAGTCACTGTCCGGTCATCCCGGATCACGAAGGCGTGATTGGCTATGTCCTGCTGCCGTACGGACAGTGGAACGATTCGAACGTCTATGTGCGGTAGGCGCGATAGAGATACGATCCGGTCAAGCTGCTCGGCCATTCTGGAAGCCGTCACGATGCGCCAACGGAGCACGGGCTCCGTTATGACGAAGTGGAGTTCCTTGGATGAGTCGTAGAGCGCCTGTTGGCGATCCAGGCGAGCGCTGATGGTCTTGTTAAGAACATCCTCGCCGAGGTCGTGCCGAGACAGGATCGCTCTGATGTATTCGGGAGTTTGGAGCAGGCCGGGGACCAAGGCCGGCTGGAAGAGCCTCAGGAGTCCCATTTCTTTCTCAAGGGCTCTCGTCTGCTGTTGAGCCTTGTGCACTCCCATGCGGCGGATGAGCCGCCACGCCGTGGCCTCCGTTGCCGCTGCCCTGACAGCTTCCAGATACTCTGCCTTGACCTCGTCCGAGACGCCAATGGCTGAGAGGATGCGCTCAACGTCTACGATGGACGGAGCGACCTTGGCTGTTTCGATTTTGCTCAGCTTACTTGCGGACATGACGACACTGCGGGCGACGGCTTTGGCCTCCTTACCGGATGCCTGCCTAAGCGCCCGCAGTGCGGCCCCTAGCTGCCCCTTGTTCACTCGCCGTACTTCGCCCACCATTCGGAGAATGGCTCGGCATGCGCCATGGCCGTGTCTCGGTACACACGGAACTCTTCAGCACGTTCCTCGGGCAGGACGTCAGCCCCGAGGAATGCGCCATCATCTGAATAGATCATGACCGCTGGCGTCAGGCTATCCATCTGCCAGAAGTCTGGAACCCCTTCCAGCGGGTTCGGCCGTTCGGTGACGTCGAGAATGAAAAACTCTTCGCCCCCTGTGACATTTTTCTGATAGCCCCAACCCAATTCGAACCTGAGATATGGCGTGAGGGGTCGGGAGAGGATATGCACCCGATAGATGCGTTTGCCGTTCCGTGTGTGAGAGCGGAGTTCCGACACCCACTCTTCGTTATAGTCGGCTGGCTGACGACTACCGGCAAGGAACGCCTGATAGGCGTCCACGTTTCCCGATTTGCTGTAATCGTCCAGCACCTCCAGGCGGAATGCCTCCTGCTGGAAGGTGTCGAACAGTTCGGCCAGCGTCTTAGAAGTCGCCACGAAGGCCCTTCCGGATGAGATCGAAGATCAGCTGCTCCGGGATCTCGACCACGGTTTCGCGTGCGGGAATGTCGAGCCCGTGATCCGTGGGTGTCTCGCCCTGAACCAGCAGCGTGCCCCTGTCGGTCGCGTAGATGGTCGGGCAGTCTTTGAGGTCACAGGTGCTGACGAGCTTGGTTACCTTCACGGGTTCCCCTCCTGGCGTGCCGTGTCGTGCCTTCCTCGATGCTTCCGACCAACTGACCTGAGGCGCAAGGGGTTCGAGTTTCCGGAACAGGAAACCGGCGCCGTCGGCGAACGATGGTCGCGGGACGCCCACGGCCGGGGCCTATAGAGGGTTGGGGCCTCGGGGCGCCTCAGGACTCACGGCCTTCACAGTGAGTGGCTGCCGTTTCCGCCTGCTGGGTGCGCTGACAAGGGCGGAGAACGGGGTGACCTTGGGGGCTCCTTGGGGGGCCTCTCGGGCAGGCCGAGGGCTCGCAGTGCCTCTTGCTGCTTCCGGAGGCTCATGCGGGCGAACAGCGCCGCAGCGTCGTCGAGGTGAGACATGCCAACCCCCTACGCGCTTGCCAGAGACAGCTTCAGGGCGAACCCCAGGAAGAGCACCCCGGCGGCCGAGGTGGCGCCTGCGCTGAGCCTCTTCCGGCGACGGAACGCAGCAGCCAGACGAGACCCGAAGAAGATGAGCGCAGTCAGGTACAACGCGCTTGCCAGCTGGAGCAGTACGCCCAGCGTCACGAACCCCGCGATCGGGTTGGACTCTGACACGAACTGCACGAAGAAGGACATCAGGAAGAGGATGGCCTTCGGGTTGAGGAGGCTGATCAGCAGGGCGCGCCGGTAGGGGCGTTCGTGCTCGGCCGGACCGGCGGGGGCCGCGGCGCGCGCCTCGTCCCGGTCCCGGCGGGTGCGCCACAGCGCCCAGGCGCCCCGCATCATCCCGACGGCCAGCCAGGCCAGGTAGCCGGCGCCGAGGAACTTCACCACGGTGAAGACGAGCGGGCTCGCCCGGAGCAGCGCCCCGGCACCCACAGCGGTCAGGGCCATCAGCACGGCGTCGCCGGTGAACACTCCGGCGGCGGCCTTGTAGCCCGTGCGCACCCCTCGGCGGGCGGCGACGGACAGCACGTAGAGCGAGTTCGGTCCCGGCAGGAGAATGATCAGGACGAGGCCGGCGAGGTACGTCGGCAGATCGATGACACCCAGCATGGGCAGGAGTGTCCCATGGGGACGCCCCTGACAGCCCCGGGGGTCTCACCATGTGGAACCAGTGGGCTCGTACGTCCCCCACACCTCCCGCAGCACCCCGCAGACCTCCCCCACCGTGGCCCGCGCGCGCAGCGCTTCCTTCATCGGGTACAGCACGTTCGCCGTTCCCCCCGCCGCCTCCCGCAGCGCCCCGAGCGCCGCCGCCACCGCCGCCCCGTCGCGCTCCGCCCGCAGCCGCGCGAGCGCCGCGCGCTGCCGCTCCTCGATCGCCGGGTCCACGCGCAGCGGCTCGTACGGTTCCTCGCGCTCCAGCGCGAAGCGGTTGACGCCGACCACCACCCGCTCCCCGCTGTCGGTCTCCCGCGCGATGCGGTAGGCGTTCCGCTCGATCTCCGTCTTCTGGAAGCCGGCCTCGATCGCGGCCACCGCCCCGCCCCGCTCCTCGACGCGCCGCATCAGGTCGAGGACCGCCGCCTCCAGTTCGTCCGTCATCCGCTCCACCGCGTAGGACCCGGCGAAGGGGTCCACGGTGTGCGGCACGTCCGTCTCGTACGCGAGGACCTGCTGGGTGCGCAGCGCGAGGCGGGCGGACTTCTCCGTCGGCAGCGCGATCGCCTCGTCGAAGGAGTTGGTGTGCAGCGACTGGGTCCCGCCCAGGACCGCGGCCAGGGCCTGCACGGCGACGCGCACGAGGTTCAGCTCGGGCTGCTGCGCGGTGAGCTGGACCCCTGCGGTCTGGGTGTGGAAGCGCAGCATCATCGACTTCGGGTCGCGCGCCCCGAACTCCTCCCGCATGACGCGGGCCCAGATCCGCCGGGCGGCACGGAACTTCGCGACCTCCTCCAGCAGGGTGGTGCGGGCCACGAAGAAGAAGGAGAGCCGGGGCGCGAACGCGTCGACCGCCATCCCTGCGGCGAGGGCGGTACGGACGTAGGCGATGCCGTCGGCGAGGGTGAAGGCCACCTCCTGCGCGGGCGAGGCGCCGGCTTCGGCCATGTGGTAGCCGGAGATGGAGATGGTGTTCCACCGGGGGATCTCGGCCCGGCAGTAGCGGAAGGTGTCGGCCGTCAGCCGCAGCGAGGGTTCGGGCGGGAAGATGTAGGTCCCCCGGGCGATGTACTCCTTCAGGACGTCGTTCTGGATCGTCCCCGTCAACCGCGCGCCCGAGATGCCCTGTTCCTCCGCGACCAGCTGGTAGAGCAGCAGGAGCAGGGCGGCGGGCGCGTTGATCGTCATGGAAGTGGAGACCCGGTCGAGGGGGATCCCGTCGAACAGCGTCCGCATGTCGTCGAGCGAGTCGACGGCGACCCCGACCTTGCCGACCTCGCCGTGGGCCAGGGGCGCGTCGGAGTCGTGGCCCATCTGGGTCGGCAGGTCGAAGGCGACGGACAGCCCGGTGCCGCCGCCGGCGATGAGCTGCCGGTAGCGGGCGTTGGACTCGGTGGCCGTGCCGAAGCCGGCGTACTGGCGCATGGTCCACGGCCGACCGGTGTACATGTTCGGATAAATCCCCCGGGTGTAGGGGAAGTCCCCCGGTGCACCCAATTGGACCTCGGGGTCCCATTCCGTCAGATCACCCGGCCCGTAGACCGGTTCGACCGGGATTCCGCTCTCCGTGCGTGCCATGTGACGAAGTCCTCCGTAGAGCAACCGGGCCCGGGGCTGGTACAACCTTGCCCGCGCACCGCTTCTCAAGGCTGCGGACGGTTGCCGGTCACGATGGCGCAACATCCCGGAACCCTGTGCAACTCTCCACGCGCGCCAGACATCACCTAGATACACGACGTAGAAACCGGGGGACTGCAATGCAGCGCCAGAGAGCCATAATCCGCACGATCGGGGTCGCCACCGCCGTCGCGCTCGCCGCGACCGCCTGCGGTCCGCAGAAGACGGAGTCCGCCGGCTCCTCCTCCGCGGCACCGTCCTCGCCCACGGCGGGCACCACCCCCGAAGCCTCCCCGTCCACCGACGACAAGCCCGGCGAGCCCTCGGCATCGGCCTCGGCGTCCGCCTCCGCCTCCGCCTCCCCGTCGGCCTCGCCTTCGCCCTCGGTGAAGCAGATCATGGCCAACGGCGACGAGAGCGAGCAGGTCCGCGAGCTTCAGGCCCGGCTGAAGCAGCTCAAGCTGCTCACGGTGACGCCGACCGGCTTCTACGGCTCGAAGACCACGGCCGCGGTGAAGTCCTTCCAGTCGAAGAACGGCCTGGATGCCACGGGCGGGGTCGACGCGAAGACCTGGAAGAAGATCCAGAGTTCCAGCAAGAAGCCCACGGCCGACGAGCTGCGCCCGCCGACCGTCAACGAGGTCGCGGCGCCGGACCCGCGCTGCATGACCGGCCGCGTCATGTGCATCAGCAAGGAGAGCCGCACCCTCGCCTGGATGATCGACGGCAAGGTCGTCTCGACGATGGACGTCCGCTTCGGCTCGGAGAACACCCCGACCCGCGAGGGCGTGTTCAACGTGGGCTGGAAGGCCAAGGACTGGACGTCGACGATCTACCACACGCCGATGCCCTACGCGATGTTCTTCAGCGGCGGCCAGGCGGTCCACTACTCCGCCGACTTCGCGGCCCGCGGCTACAACGGCGCCTCGCACGGCTGCGTGAACGTGCGGGACAAGGCCAAGCTGTCGAAGCTCTTCGACGACGTGCAGGTCGGCGACAAGGTGGTCGTCTACTGGTGATCCCGCCGAGGGTGCCGCCGGAACCCCGGTTCCGGGCCCCGACCGCGCGGCCGGCCGCCGGCCGGTGAAACGCGACAGGCCGTCCCCTTCGCAGTCCGGTCGTACCGGCGGACCGAGAAGGGGACGGCCTGTCGCGTTGAGCGGCCGTCCCGCCGATGGGTCGGGGTGATGGAGTGAGGGCGCGGGCAGGGCCGGGGGAACGTGCCCCGCCCGCGCCGGTTGCGCAGAGCCCAGGGGTACGGGGGGAACCCCGGCTCATGCGCGGCCGATGACCAGTCGGCTCGCTTAGTACTGCGCCGCCGATTCGAAAAGTGTTACAGGCAGGTCAGCGCATGTGTCAGCGGCCGGCGCGCAGGGCGGTGGAGCCTTCCGGAACAGCTGGTTCCAGGCTCGGCGCCCTCAGCGTCCCGCCACTCGCCGGAGGGGAGTCGCGGCGCTTGGTACCGCCGGAGTCCCCGTCCAGCACCGCGGCGCAGTAGGCCGGTATCCGCAGGAGCCCGTCGGCCAGACGGGACAGCCGCTCGCGCCGGTCGTCGTTGATCCGGCCCCCGCGGTACTCCTCGCAGAGGTCCGTCTTGAGCCGGCCGTCCAGCTCGCGCTGGCGGTCCTTGCCGGATTCCCCGGTGCCCAGGGTGTCCCGGCTGCCCTCCTGGCCGCCCCCTCCGCTCCGGTCGTCCGGGGCGGTCTTGCCCGAGCCGCCGGCCGCCGAGGTGCCCGCGGAGCCGTCGGAGTCCGCTCCGTTTCCCGGCGTGGTACGCCCGTCCCCGCTGGGTGACGGCAGCACCGGGGCGAACGCCGGGTCCGAGCCGTCGGGCACGGGGGTGGACAGCGGCTCCGGGGTGAAGGTCGGGGCACCGGTGCCCCTGCCCTGGACCGGGCTCTCGCCGGCACTGATGGACATCGCCGGTCCGGGCCCCGCGGCGTCGTGCCGGGAACGGTCCAGGAGCCCGGCTCCCGCCGCGGCCGCCAGCCCGCCCGCGGCGACGCTCGCGAGGGCCGCGGCCAGGCCGAGGCTCACGGTCCGGGAGCGCCGCCGGATCGGCACGGGCGCGGGGAGGACGCGGCCGAGGTCGACCAGGGGTTCACCGGAGGCGTCGGCCCCGGACGACGCGGCGGCCGGGCGTGCGGCGCCGCGCGCCGCACGGTAGGCGTCCACCGCCACGGCCTCACCGGGCAGTTCCGTACCGCTGGGCGCCGCCACCGCGGCCAGGGCGTCCAGAGCCGCTCGGAGCCGGGCGGCCTCCGTCGCGGCACGCGTGTCGGCGGCGGGCCCCACAGGTTCCGCCGGTCCACCGCGCAGGAATGCTTCCGCCGCGGCCTCGTCCAGCCACCTGTCGCGCTCGTCGGCCATCACATGTCCTTCTGCGTCCGCCAACGTGAATGCGTCACACCGGTTTGTTCTGCGTAGCTGCCGCCCCGGCCGCGCTGTGCGGGTACGGCGTCGAGATCCCCTCCGCCCCCGCCGCCCCACGCGTGGCCCTCGGCATTATGGCCGACCGCGGCGCCGGCCCTGGAGCCGGTGCCCGGACCTGCCTCGAAACCGCCGTCCGCGCCCTGTGCGGCGAGCAGTTCCGCCAGCTTCTTCAGGCCGCGGTGCGCGGCGGTGCGTACGGCCCCGGGCCGCTTGCCCAGGGTCTCGGCCGCGCTCTTGGCGTCCAGGCCGACCACGACCCGCAGGACGACCGCCTCGGCCTGGTCCTGCGGCAGCTGGGCTATGAGCGCCATGGTGCGCCCGGTGTCAAGGGACTCCATCGCCGCGCCGGCCGTGTCACACTCGGCGGCCCAGCCCGTCAGTTCGGTGTCGTCGCCCCCGATGGCGGGGCGGCGGCCGCGCATGCGTATGTGGTCGAGGGCCCGGTTGCGGGCGATGCGGGCGGCCCAGCCGCGGAAGCGGTCGGCGTCACCGGTGAAGGAGTCGAGGTCCCGGGCTATCTGCAGCCAGGCCTCAGAGGTCACGTCCTCGGCGTCGCCGTCTCCGACGAGCGTGCGCACGTAGCCGAGCAGGCGTGGATGCACGGCCCGGTACACAGCACGGAACGCGTTCTCGTCACCGCTCTGTGCCGCGAGCACTGCGGCGGTCAGCTCCGCGTCGTCCCCCAGCAAAGTCCCCAACCTGTCCTGTACGTGTGGCGCAAATCAGCACGTTACGGCTTTCAAGCACCTCTCGTCCACGAGTGATACAACGTGCAACCAATCCTGCGCGGAGCGAGGTGTGACACAAAACGCACTCGCGGCGCTGACAGGGGTACGGGCTTGTCGCACGAGCCCGTGACGGATGGCGGCCGGGGCCTCTCCTGTGGGGGGTGGCGGCCTCGGTCGCCCTCCCCCTTTCGGGCTTTCGGGCACTCCACCATGCCCGCCCGCGGCGCTCCCGTCATCCTTTCGGCTCTCTTCCGGGTGAAATCCCCGCATGGGTACGACACGCTCCCCCCTGCGTCGATAGCGTGGCGGAACACCCGCGCCGCGCCCCGAGGAGCCCCCCGCTGTCCAGCCACCTTCCGGCACAGGCCCGCGGCTGCTCCGACCCCTCGCACGGCCCCGGACTGACCCGGTTCAACAGCCTGTCCCCCGAAGCCGCCCGGGCGGTCCTCCTGCAGTGCTGCGGAAGCCGGCGCTGGGCGCACCGGGTGGCGGCACACCGCCCCTATCCCGACGCGGACGCCCTGCGCGCCGCCGCGGACGAGGCCTCGTACGACCTCTCGCAGTCCGACCTGACCGAGGCCCTGGCCGCGGAGCACTCGGCCGAACTGGACCACGGGGCGCCATACGCCGCGCTGCTGGCCCTCGAAGCGGCCCACACGGAGTACGAACGCAAGTTCGGGCACGCCTTCGTGGTCTGCCTGGACGGGCATCCGCCGGAGGAGCAGGCCGACCAGCTGCTGGGGGCGATCCGCCGGCGGATGGGGCACGAGGCGGACGAGGAGCGCTCGATCTCCGCGGACGAGCTCCGCCGCGTCGCGCAGTCCCGGCTGCTGGACCTGACACGCTGGCTGACTCGCTCCCACGGGGCGGCCGCGGCCGAAATCGGGCTATTCGCCCCCGTGGGATAGCCCGTACGTGCCTGTTTGATCACACAGCCCGACCCCGCGCGAGGGAACCGACAACTCGTCGCTACGATGTCCGGGGCCGGTGGACCGTACCCGGCCGGGCCCGACCGACAAAGAAGCCGGCTGGCCCCCGCCCCGCTTCCGGAGGGTTTTCCGTGCCGGCTGGAACGTTGTACCGCGGCCGGGAAGGAATGTGGTCCTGGGTGGCTCATCGAGTCACCGGCGTCCTCATCTTCTTCTTCCTGTTCGTACACGTCCTCGACACCGCTCTCGTCCGCGTCTCCCCCGAGGCGTACGACGATGTCGTGGCTACCTACAAGACTCCGATCGTCGCGCTGCTGGAGTACGGCCTCGTCGCCGCCATCCTCTTCCACGCGCTCAACGGTCTCCGTGTCATCGCCGTGGACTTCTGGTCCAAGGGCCCGCGCCACCAGAAGACGATGCTCTGGTGGGTCGTGGGCATCTGGGTCGTGCTGATGGCCGGGGCCCTCTACCCCGTGCTCGGCCACGCCTACCTCGAACTGTTCGGGAAGTGACGCGCATGTCCTCTGACACTTCTTCCGCCAAGGTCATCGGCGACGTGGAGGGCGTTTCCCTCTACGACGTCGACAACCCCGCGCCGTACATCGAGGCCCCGCGCAAGCGCACGGGCAAGACGCCCCGCTCGACGCGCGGCAACTTCGAGATGGCCGCGTGGCTCTTCATGCGCCTCTCGGGCATCGTGCTCGTCGTCCTCGTCATCGGCCACCTGGTCATCCAGCTGGTGCTCGACGGCGGCGTGTCCAAGATCGGCTTCGCCTTCGTGGCCGGCCGCTGGGCGTCCCCGTTCTGGCAGGTCTGGGACCTGCTGATGCTGTGGCTGGCGATGCTGCACGGCTCGAACGGTCTGCGTACCGTCATCAACGACTACGCGGAGCGCGCCAACACGCGGCTGTGGCTGAAGGGCCTGCTCTACACCGCCACGGTGTTCACCATCCTTCTGGGCACGCTGGTGATCTTCACCTTCGACCCGAACATCCGCTAGGCAACGGGGCTGAGGCGAAACCAATGAAGATCCACAAGTACGACACCGTCATCGTCGGCGCCGGCGGCGCGGGCATGCGCGCCGCCATCGAGGCGACGAAGCGCAGCCGCACCGCCGTCCTGACGAAGCTGTACCCCACCCGCTCCCACACGGGCGCCGCGCAGGGCGGCATGGCCGCCGCGCTGGCCAACGTGGAGGAGGACAACTGGGAGTGGCACACCTTCGACACGGTCAAGGGCGGTGACTACCTGGTCGACCAGGACGCCGCCGAGATCCTGGCGAAGGAGGCCATCGACGCGGTCCTCGACCTGGAGAAGATGGGCCTGCCGTTCAACCGCACCCCGGACGGCACCATCGACCAGCGCCGCTTCGGCGGCCACTCCCGCAACCACGGCGAGGCACCGGTCCGCCGGTCCTGCTACGCCGCGGACCGCACCGGCCACATGATCCTCCAGACGCTGTACCAGAACTGCGTCAAGGAGGGCGTGGAGTTCTTCAACGAGTTCTACGTCCTGGACCAGCTCCTGGTCGAGGAGGACGGCGTCAAGAAGTCGGCCGGTGTGGTCGCGTACGAGCTCGCCACCGGCGAGATCCACGTGTTCCAGGCCAAGGCCGTCATCTACGCCTCCGGCGGCACCGGCAAGTTCTTCAAGGTGACCTCCAACGCGCACACCCTCACGGGTGACGGCCAGGCGGCCTGCTACCGCCGCGGCCTGCCGCTGGAGGACATGGAGTTCTTCCAGTTCCACCCGACGGGCATCTGGCGCATGGGCATCCTGCTGACGGAGGGCGCCCGCGGTGAGGGCGGCATCCTCCGCAACAAGGACGGTGAGCGCTTCATGGAGAAGTACGCGCCGGTCATGAAGGACCTCGCGTCCCGTGACGTCGTCTCGCGCTCCATCTACACCGAGATCCGTGAGGGCCGCGGCTGCGGTCCGGCCGGAGACCACGTGTACCTGGACCTCACCCACCTCCCGCCGGAGCAGCTCGACGCGAAGCTCCCGGACATCACCGAGTTCGCCCGCACCTACCTGGGCATCGAGCCGTACACGGACCCGATCCCGATCCAGCCCACCGCGCACTACGCCATGGGCGGCATCCCGACCAACGTCGAGGGCGAGGTCCTCAGCGACAACACCACCGTCGTCCCCGGCCTGTACGCGGCCGGCGAGGTCGCGTGCGTGTCGGTGCACGGCGCGAACCGCCTGGGCACCAACTCGCTGCTGGACATCAACGTCTTCGGCAAGCGCTCCGGCATCGCCGCCGCCCGGTACTCGCAGGAGAACGACTTCGTCGAGCTCCCCGAGAACCCGGCGCAGCAGGTGGCCGACCTGGTCGAGCACCTGCGCAACTCCACGGGCCAGGAGCGGGTCGCCGACCTGCGCCTGGAGCTCCAGGAGACGATGGACGCGAACGTGATGGTGTTCCGCACGGAGCAGACCATCAAGACCGCGGTCGAGAAGATCGCGGAGCTGCGCGAGCGCTACAAGAACGTGTCCGTCCAGGACAAGGGCAAGCGCTTCAACACGGACCTGCTGGAGGCCATCGAGCTGGGCAACCTGCTCGACCTGGCCGAGGTCATGGCCGTGTCCGCCCTGGCGCGCAAGGAGTCCCGCGGCGGTCACTACCGCGAGGACTACCCCAACCGCGACGACGTCAACTTCATGCGCCACACCATGGCGTACCGCGAGGTCGGAGCCGACGGCTCGGACTCGGTCCGGCTCGACTACAAGCCGGTCGTCACGACCCGCTACCAGCCGATGGAGCGTAAGTACTGATGGCTACCCCCACCCTGGACAAGATGGAAGAGGCGGCTGCGGCCTCCCCGTACATCACGGTCACCTTCCGGATCCGCCGCTTCAACCCCGAGGTCTCGGACGAGTCGCAGTGGCAGGACTTCCAGATCGAGATCGACCCGAAGGAGCGCGTGCTCGACGGTCTCCACAAGATCAAGTGGGACCTGGACGGCACGCTCACCTTCCGCCGCTCGTGCGCGCACGGCATCTGCGGCTCGGACGCGATGCGGATCAACGGCAAGAACAGGCTCGCCTGCAAGACGCTGATCAAGGACATCAACCCCGAGAAGCCGATCACCGTCGAGGCCATCAAGGGCCTCACGGTGATGAAGGACCTCGTGGTCGACATGGAGCCCTTCTTCCAGGCGTACCGGGACGTCATGCCGTTCCTGGTCACCAAGGGCAACGAGCCGACGCGTGAGCGCCTGCAGTCCGCCGAGGACCGCGAGCGCTTCGACGACACCACCAAGTGCATCCTGTGCGCCGCGTGCACGTCCTCGTGCCCGGTGTTCTGGAACGACGGCCAGTACTTCGGCCCGGCGGCGATCGTCAACGCGCACCGCTTCATCTTCGACTCGCGTGACGAGGCCGGCGAGCAGCGGCTGGAGATCCTGAACGACAAGGACGGCGTGTGGCGCTGCCGCACGACCTTCAACTGCACCGACGCGTGCCCGCGCGGCATCGAGGTCACGAAGGCGATCCAGGAAGTCAAGCGTGCGCTGATCACGCGCCGCTTCTGACCTTCCCTCCCGGCCTGTACGAGGGCCCCGCCCCGGTTCGTCCGGAGCGGGGCCCTCGTGCGTCGCCGGGGCGCGTCGAACGGCTGCCGGAGGCCTCCCCCCGATCGGGGACACCGGGCTGCAGGAGCGGGGGTACAGGGCGGGGGTGCCTGTGGAAGGATCGGCCGTATGAGCGAGCAGCAGCCGAACCCGTACGCGAGCGGCCCCGCCGGCCAGGGCGGCACGTCCGGTGCGCCGGGCCATGGCGACTACAAGTGGGGCCCCGGTGAGGCCAGTTACGGATACCCCCAGCCCTACCCGGCGGCCCCCGCCTACCATCCGACCGTCGGCGGCGCGGGCGTCCCGGTGCCCGCCGGGTACTCCGCCGCCCCGGTCGGCGGTGCGGGCTTCGCGCTCGGCGACATCACCGTCGCCGGCGACCAGATCATCACCCCGTCGGGCACGATGCCGCTCCGGGGCGCGATGTGGAACGCGACGGACTTCTCGCGCACCGAGGAGAAGATCCCGCCCCACGCGATCGTGCTGGCGATCGTCTTCTTCCTGTTCTGCCTGCTCGGCCTGCTCTTCCTGCTGATGAAGGAGAAGACCACCACCGGCTACATCCAGGTCACCGTGACCAGCGGCGGCCGCCACCACTCCACGATGATCCCCGCGGTGGACGCGAACACCTACCACTGGGTCATGTCGCAGCTGGGCCACGCGCGTGCGATGAGCATGTGAGCCCCCGGAGACGCAGGCGGGCCCCGGCCGTTCGGCCGGGGCCCGCCTGCGTCTCCGGGACGTCTCCGGAACGGCGCCCTGACGTGTGCCGGACACACACCGACCCCATCGCTTGAACTTGTTCAAAAAAGGTTCTAGAGTCATCGACGTCAGCATTTGAACACGTTCAAGGGGGCTGGGGCGATGGACCTCACCGTGGTCGCATACGTCATCTACCTGTTCATCAGCATCGGCCTCACCGTCTGGGTGGCGCGCACGCTCAGTCGCAACGGCCGCGTCTTCATCGGCGACGTCCTCCACGGCAACGAGAAGCTCGCCGACGCCGTCAACCAGCTCCTCGTGGTGGGCTTCTACCTGGTCAACATCGGTTTCGTGACCCTCTACCTGCGATCGACCGATGAGGTCGGCACGGCCCGCGCGCTCTTCGAGACGCTCTCGGTCAAGCTCGGCGTCGTCCTGCTGGTCCTGGGCGTCATGCACCTCGGCAACGTGTGGGCGCTGAACAGGATGCGCCGCCGCGGGATCATGGAGCGCCAGCAGACCCCGCCGGTCCCCCCGCAGGGGTGGACCGCGCCGCTCGGGGCCTGAGCCGTGGCGCCCGCCGGGGCCGTACGGCACCTGACCGTCCTCTACGACGCCGCCTGCCCGCTCTGCGTGCACATCCGACACTGGCTGCTCGCACAGCGGTGGCTCGTCCCGATCGCCCTGGTCCCCGCCGCGTCCTGGGAGGCGCGGCGGAGGTTCCCTCGGCTGGACCACGCCTCGACGCTCCGGGAGATCACCGTCGTCGGCGACAGCGGACAGGTGTGGACCGGGACCGACGCGTTCATCGTCTGCCTGTGGGCACTGGCCGAACACCGGCCGAGGGCGAACTGGCTGGCGACGCCGGCCGGCCGGCCGTTCGCCCGGGCGGCCATGTACACGGCCTCCGCCTGGCGGCAGGCCGTGCGCACCGGGGGGCAGCCCACGGCCGCCGAAGGACCGGCCTGTGACGACCGGTGTTCCGCGCCCCGATAGGCTCATCCACCGTGACGGAACAGAAGGCCCCCAAGAGCGAGCAGACCCGCACGCTCATCCTCGAAACCGCGCTCCGCCTCTTCCAGGAGCGCGGCTTCGACAAGACGACCATGCGGGGCATCGCGAAGGAAGCCGGTGTCTCGGTCGGCAACGCCTACTACTACTTCGAGTCGAAGGAACACCTGGTCCAGGGCTTCTACGACCGGATCAGCGCCGCCCACCAGGCGGCGGTCCGGCCGATCCTGGACAACGAGACCGATCTGCAGAAGCGGCTCGCGGGCGTCCTCACCAGCTGGCTGGACATCGGCGCCCCGTACCACGAGTTCGCCTCCCAGTTCTTCAAGAACGCGGCGGACCCGGAGAGCCCGCTCAGCCCCTTCTCACCGGAGTCCGAGCCGGCGCGCAAGGCCGCGATCGACATCCACCGCGAGGTGCTGGCCGGGGCGAAGACCAAAGTGCCGGCGGAGCTGGCCGACGTCCTGCCGGAGCTCATGTGGCTCTCGCAGATGGGCCTGGTCCTGTACTGGGTCTTCGACCGCTCCCCGGACAGCGAGAAGTCGCGGCGGCTCGCCGAGCGCGGCGCGCAGCTCACCACGCGGGGCATCGTGCTCGCCCGCTTCCGGGTGCTGCGACCGCTGGTGCGCGAAGTCCACGAGCTGTTCGCGGACTTCCTGCCGGGCATGGCCCAGACGGCGGCGGGCCGGCGCAAGGCCTCGGACCCGCACCCCGAGCCGGACGGGCTCACACCCTAGATCCAGTTGAGTTCCCGTAGACGCCAGACACCGGTACCGTCGGACAGGTTCTGGGCGCCGGTCACGGCCTCGCGGGACATGACGTAGTCCTTCTTCTGCCAGATCGGCACCATCGGGGCCTGCTGGGCGACCGCCTTCTGCAGGTCCCGGAACTCCGCGGCGGCGTCGGAGCGCTCCGAGTGGGACTGGGTCCGGGTGATCAGCTCGTCGACGCGCTTGTCCGAGAAGCCGTTGTTCATGGAGGAGTCGGCGCCGACGAGCGGGGCGAGGAAGTTGTCCGCGTCGGGGAAGTCCGCGATCCACCCGATCGTGTAGGCGTCGAACTCGCCGGCCGCGTAAGCCTTCTGGAAGTCCTTCCACGCCTCCACCGGCTTGAGCGTCACCTGGAAGAGCCCGGTGGCCTCCAACTGCCGCTTGATCTCCTCGGCCTCGGGCAGGTTCGCGCCGCGGACGTTCACACCGAGCCTGAGCTGCACGGGGCCATGGGTCCCGGCCTCCTTGAGGAGCTTCTTGGCGGTGGCCCCGTCGGGCGTGGGGTAGGTGTCGAAGAACGGCGTGCTGTGGCCCGCGATGCCCGCCGGGACCAGCGAGTACAGCGGGGTGACGGTGCCCCGGTGGACCTCGCCGGCCAGCTTGGCCCGGTCCAGTACGGCGGCCACGGCCTGCCGGACCGCGAGCGGGGCGGCAGCGGAGCCGGGGCGGACGTTGAAGACGATCGAGCGGGTCTCGCTGCCGCCGGAGGCCTGGTAGCGGGTGTCCTGCAGGCCCGGGTTGAGGCCGGCGAGCACCGCCGGGGGCATGTCCCGGTGGGCGACCTCGATCTGACGGGTGGTCCAGGCCTGGGCGAGCTGCTCGGAGCCCTTGAAGTACCGGACCGTGACGGCGGTGCGGGCGGGCTTGCCCTGCCCCTTGTAGGAGACGTTGGGCTTGAGCTCGGCGCGCGCACCGGCCTCGTAGGAGGCCAGCGTGTACGGACCCGAGCCGTCGACCCTGCCGTCCTCGCGCAGGGACGTGGCCGGGTACGTGTCCTTGTCGACGATCGAGGCGGCACCCGTTGCGATCTTGAAGGGGAAGGTGGCGTCGCCGGCGGACAGGTGGAAGGTGACCGTGCGGCCCTCGGCCCCGACCGACTCCAGCGTGTTGAAGAGCGGGGCCGGCCCCTGCTCGGAGTTGATCGCCTTGATCCGGTCGAAGGAGTGCTTGACGTCCTCGGCGGTGATCGCGCGACCGCCGCCGAACGTCACGTCGGGGCGGAGCTCGCACTGGTACGTCGTGAGCTTCTGGCCCACGAACCCGCAGGAGGCGGCGGCGTCCGGGACGGGGGCGTCGGAGCCTGGCTTCATGGTCAGCAGCGACTGGTAGATGTTGCTGTACAGGGCCCAGGAACCCGCGTCGTACGCTCCGGCCGGGTCGAGGGAGGACACGACGTCGCTGGTCCCGACCCGGATGGCACCGCGGCTCTCGGCGTCCTCGGGCAGCAACTGCCAGGCACCGACGCCGGCCAGGCCGAGGACCAGCCCGGCCGCGATGATCTTCCAGCGGACAGACCGCATCCCGTGAACCCCACCCCTTGTCCCGGTGACAGCGACCCGCTGTCCGATTACCGGATATCCCATCACGGAATATCAGCCACCGGAAGATCCTTTCTGGGGCGGCGAGTTGACGGTTGGGGCGGGTCAGGCCTGGTATGAGGCGAGTTCGACGACGGTGATGTCGGACGGCGCACCCACCCGGACCGGCGGCCCCCAGGCCCCCGCCCCGCGGGAGACGTACAGCTGGGTGTCGCCGTAGCGCTCCAGGCCGGCGACGGTGGGGTTGGCGAGGGCGGCGAGGTGGCTGCCCGGCCAGAGCTGGCCGCCGTGGGTGTGGCCGGAGAGCTGGAGGTCGACGCCGTGCTCGACGGCGTCGTGGATGACCACCGGCTGGTGGGCGAGGAGCACCGCGGCCCGCGACCGGTCGCGGTCGCCGAGCGCGGCCCGGAAGTCGGGGCCGCTGCCATCCCGCTCCCCCTGGATGTCGTTGACCCCGGCGAGGTCGAAGTGCGGCAGGGCCCGCCGGGCGTTCTCCAGCGGGGTCAGGCCGAGCTCGCGGACGTGGTCGACCCACTGCTCGGCGCCGGAGAAGTACTCGTGGTTGCCGGTGACGAAGAAGGAGCCGTGGCGGGCGGTCAGCCCGCGCAGCGGCTCCGCGGCCGGCCCGAGGTCGGGGACGCTGCCGTCGACGAGGTCGCCGACGATGGCGATGAGGTCGGGCTGGGTGCGGTTGACCGTGTCGACGATCCGCTGGGCGTGGGCGCGGCCGAGCACCGGGCCCAGGTGGACGTCGCTGACGACGGCGATCCGGAAGCCGTGCGCCGCGCGCGGCAGCTTGGCCAGGGGGACGTGGACGCGCCGCACGCCGGGCCCGCGCAGCACTCCGTACGCGCCGTTGCCGACGGTGCCGAGCGCGACCGCGGCGGCCGCCCCGCCCACCGTGCGCGCGACGAAGGTACGGCGGCTGAGCCCGCCGCCCGGGGCCGGGGCGGCCGGCTCGCCGGGCGCACCGGCCTCGGCGAGCACCGCGCCGGCCTTCGTCTCCGCCCCGGCGTCGGAGGAAGGCACCGTGGCCGTCCCGGCGCGGGCGGCGGACTGCGCCGCGGGGGGTCCGGCCACCGCCCCGGAGGGGGCTCGGTGGGCCAGACGGCGGAGCAACAGCGCGCGGATCGGCTCCGCGACGAGCATCGTCAGGGTCAGGTACAGGAGCACCGCGAGCCACAGGTACCCCGGCCAGGACACCGTCTGCTGCAACCAGAACGGGGCCCCGGCACGGCCCGCGGTCAGGGCGGCCACGGAGAGGAGGGGCAGGGCGATGGCCAGCGTGGTGCCGATGCGGCGGGGCAGGCCGCCGGGCGCGGTCGTGTCCCTCACCAGGCGGACCCACAGCCAGCGGTGCACCGCGGCGAGGAGGGCGCAGACCGCCAGTGCTACGAGCGCGACGACCAGGACCGTCATGCCGTACCGCCCTCGGCGCCGGAACGTGATGCCCGCCGCAGGGCCAGGACCCCGCGCAACCCGATCACACCGACCGCCGTCCCCAGGAGAAAGGACGTCACGGCGAGCGTCAGATGGACCCAGAAATAGGCAGTGGGGTCGCCCGCCGTGTCGAAGGCAAGTCCACTGCCGTTCTTCCACAGGTTCCGGACGAAAGACACCCAGATGAACCAGGTCCACACTCCGAAGGCGAGCAGGAACCAGGAGGCGGCACGGCTGAGTTTCATGTCCTCAGTATCGGTTTCGTCCCCGGGACGGACGCGCCGGGGTGGGCTGTCCCGGGCGTGGTTGCGGCGAAATGGCCGGTCCGCGATGCCATCCAGCTCATCGGGATGTACTTTCACCTGCGTGTCTGCCAAGACGACCGCCCTGACGGTCCTTACCGCCGCGCTGCTGGCGCCCACCGTGCTGGTGGCTCCCGCCCATGCCGCGC
Source organism: Streptomyces sp. PCS3-D2 (assembly GCF_000612545.2). Classification (GTDB taxonomy): domain Bacteria; phylum Actinomycetota; class Actinomycetes; order Streptomycetales; family Streptomycetaceae; genus Streptomyces. The sequence continues at coordinate 2,960,308 of NZ_CP097800.1, forward strand.
CGCCCCCTCCGGCCGACGGGAAGGGCCGGCCCGCCAAGGCTCCGGCGCCGCCCGCGTCGATGTCCACGGTCGGCGGATCGCTGCTCGGTCAACCGGGTACGCAGGTGAACCTGCTGCCCGGGGCGCCCGCCCTGCCGACGAACCTCACGGGCCGGTCGTGGATCGTGGCGGACGCCGAGTCCGGTGAGGTACTGGCGGCGAACAACGCGCACTGGCGGCTGCCCCCGGCCTCCACGATGAAGATGCTCTTCGCGGACACCCTGCTGCCGGGCCTGCCCAAGGAGCAGGTGCACAAGGTCACCGACCAGGACATGGAGGGCGTGGGCCCGGGCAGCAGCCTGGTGGGGGTCAAGGAGGACCACGAGTACTCCGTCCACGACCTGTGGCTCGGGGTGTTCCTGCGGTCGGGCAACGACGCCGTGCATGTGCTGTCGGCCATGAACGGCGGCGTCGAGAAGACCGTCAAGGACATGCAGGCGCACGCCGAGGAGCTCCAGGCGCTGGACACCCACGTGGTGTCGCCCGACGGGTACGACGCCCCGGAGCAGGTGTCGAGCGCGTACGACCTCACGCTGATCGCCCGCTCCGGACTGCAGAAGAAGGACTTCCGCGAGTACTGCGGCACGGCGAGCGCGAAGTTCCCCGGCCTTCAGGAACCCGGCAAGCCGCGGGACTACTTCGAGATCCAGAACACCAACCGGCTGATGACGGGCGCGGGCGGGATCTCCCCCTACAAGGGCATCGCCGGGGTCAAGAACGGCAACACGACCATGGCCGGTGCCACCTTCACCGGCGCTGCGCAGCAGGGCTCCCGGAAACTGCTGGTCACCGTGATGAACCCGGACGCGGGCGGCGCGAACTCGGTCTACCAGGAGACCGCCGCGCTCTTCGACTGGGGCTTCGCCGCGGCCGGAAAGGTCAAGCCCGTGGGTGAGCTGGTGCCGCCGAAGAGCGCGGACACCTCGCCCCACGGCTCGCCGGCCCAGTCACACGAGAACAGCCCGTCGGCGGACGGTGCCGTCCCGGGCGGCGGCGCGGGCACCGCGCTGGGCGTCGCGGGCGGCGCCCTCGCGCTGCTGGCGGGCGGCGCCTACGCCGTCAACCGCCGCTGGCCCCGCAGCCGCCGCACCCGCGGCCGCGACGAAGAGCTCGTTTAGGGCGTTTCCCGTGCCGTGGCTTCGGAGGCCGTCCGGTCACGGCGCCCGGTGCGGCGCCGTGGCCCCCGGCGGGGGCTCGTCGGCGGCGGCCTCGTCGGTGTCGGCTTCGGCTTCGGCTTCGACGTCGGCCTCGCCGTCGCGGGTTGCCGTCCAGGCGGAGACGTACAGCAGGAGTTTCGCCATGAAGTTGATCCAGAGCAGCAGGGCGACCGGCACGCCGAAGGCCCCGTACATGCTCTTCGCCGCGACCTCCCGCATGTAGCCGCTGAGCAGCAGCTTCAGCAGCTCGAAGCCCGCCGCTCCGATCAGGGCGGCCTGGATCAGGCGGCCCCTGGGCGGTTCGACGCCGGGCAGCAGGGTCAGGACGTACAGCAGCACCAGGAAGGCCGCCACCACACCGACCAGGAAGGCGAGGGAGCGCAGCAGCGCGCCGCCGGGCCCCTCGCGCGGGATGCCGAGCCAGTCCGCGGACTTCCCGACCGCGCTGGAGCCGAGGATCGAGGCCGCCGCGGAGAGCAGGCCCACCCCGCCGAGGCCGAGCAGGACGAGCCCGTCCTTGCCCTTGCGGACGATCGGGTTCCCGTCGTCCTCGTCGTCCTTGTCCCACACCGCGCGCAGGCAGTCCCGCATCGAGCCCACCCAGCCGATGCCGGTGAAGAGGAGGAGGGCGCCGGCAACGAGACCGATCGTGGCCGCGTTCGCGACGAGCCCGTTGATGTCGAGCTGGTCGGAGATGCCGGGGACCTGTTCGGCGAGGTTCTTCTCCAGCCGGTCCAGTTGCTCGGGGCTGAGCAGCGCCGCGCCGACGGCCGCGGCCACGGTGATCAGGGGGAAGAGCGCGAGGAAGCTGATGAAGGTGATCGCGGCGGCGAGTCGGGTCCAATGGACGCGGTCGAGGCGTTCGTACGAGCGCCACGCGTGCGTCTTCATCAGACGGTCCGCCAGCGGCCCGATCACCGGGAGTTTCGTCAGCCAGTCCATGGGGTCACCGTAAATGAGGCACGGGAAATAGTCCGGATTGTCTGTTCCAGGTACTACGGTCGTCGATTGTGACTTTTCGCCCAGCGCCCTCGACGGGGCGTCCGTTCCACACCCTGGTCCTGCGGAGGCTGAGGTTCCGCGCTCGGCGCACCGCCCGCCTGACCCTGCGCCCGCTCCGTCAGGAAGGCCGTACGGTCGTCGCCCCCGCCGCCCCGGCGGTCTGGTCGACGGGGGAGCCCGGCTGTGCCGGAACTCCCATGGCCCCACTCCCGAAAGGGTATTCACGCAGCTTGCGCCAGACCCCGTCGGAGCCCTGCTCGTAGAGGGCGAACCCCGCGCACACCCACGCGGCGGCGTACTCGGCCAGCGTCGTGAACGCCACGTCCATCGCCTCGTCGGAGATGCCGTGGGCGACGGTGACGTGCGGGTGGTACGGGAAGGCGAGCTCGCGGCTGAGCGGCCCGGCGGGGTCGCGGACCTCGCCCTGGAGCCGGGTGCAGCCCTCGACGCCCTCGGCGATCCGGACGAAGACGACCGGCGAGACGGGCCGGAAGGTTCCCGTCCCGCCCAGCCGCATCGGGAAGGGCCGGAAGCGGGCGGCGACCTCGGCGAGGTGGGCCCGGATCGCCGGGAGCCGGTCCGCCTCCACCTCCGTCGGCGGTACGAGGGTGACGTGCGTGGGGATGCCGTGGGCGGCGACGTCCCCGAAGCCCGCGCGCAGCTCCTGGAGCCGGCTGCCGTACGGCTCCGGGACCGCGATCGAAACGCCGAGCGTTACGGTCCCCACGTGTCTCTCCTCCGCTTGTCCCTGTGGACGCCTGCCGCCCCAGTGTGGGGCCAGGACCCCTCTTCGTGCCAGAGCGGTCCGTCCGTAGTTGCGTTCGTCAGTGCTTGGCGGGCAGCAGGCCCAGGCGGTCGTAGGCCTGCGCGAGCGTCTCCGCGGCGACCGCCCTTGCCTTCTCCGCGCCCTTGGCCAGGAGCGAGTCCAGCGTCTCCGGGTCGTCCAGGTACTCCTGGGTGCGCTGCTTGAAAGGTGTGACGAAATCGACCATCACGGCGGCCAGGTCCGTCTTCAGCGCGCCGTAGCCCTTGCCGGCGTACCGCTCCTCCAGGGCGGGGACGGACTCGCCCGTGAGGGTGGAGTAGATCGTGAGCAGGTTGCTGACGCCGGGCTTCTTCTCGGCGTCGAAGCGGATCTCGGCCTCGGTGTCCGTGACCGCGCTCTTGATCTTCTTCTCGGTGACCTTGGCCTCGTCGAGGAGGTTGATCAGGCCCTTGGGCGACGACGCCGACTTCGACATCTTGATCGCCGGGTCCTGGAGGTCGTAGATCTTCGCGACCTCCTTGACGATGTGCGCCTGCGGGAGGGTGAAGGTCGGGCCGAAGCGCTGGTTGAAGCGCTCGGCCAGGTCGCGGGTCAGCTCGATGTGCTGGCGCTGGTCCTCGCCGACGGGAACCGCGTTCGCCTGGTAGAGCAGGATGTCGGCGACCTGGAGGATCGGGTACGTGAAGAGGCCGACACTGGCGCTGTTGACGCCGCCCTTGGCGGACTTGTCCTTGAACTGGGTCATCCGACTGGCCTCGCCGAAGCCGGTGATGCAGTTCATCACCCAACCGAGCTGCGCGTGCTCGGGGACGTGGCTCTGGACGAAGAGCGTGCAGCGCTCGGGGTCCAGGCCGGCGGCCAGCAGCTGCGCGGCCGACAGGCGGGTGTTCGCGCGCAGGTCCTTCGGGTCCTGCGGCACGGTGATCGCGTGCAGGTCGACGACCATGTAGAACGCGTCGTGCGTCTCCTGGAGGGCGACGTACTGGCGGATCGCTCCGAGGTAGTTCCCGAGGTGGAACGAACCGGAGGTGGGCTGGATGCCGGAGAGCGCGCGAGGACGATCAGAAGCCATGGCCCCATTCTCTCAGGTGCGGGGGCCGGCTCGGGCCCGCCACCGGCCGGGACCCGTCGGGGCGCGCCGCCCCCGGCCCGGCGGCGGCAGCGGGGACCGGGGGCGGCGCTCCGGGGGCGCGGAGCCCCCGGCGGCGGCGCCGCAGGGCTACGACAGCGGAAGGCCCGGCGCCGGGAAGGCGGCCATCAGATCGGCGACCTCGGCCCGGATCGCCTTGAGCGCCGTCTCGTCGGGCCGCGCGGCCGCGTCGACCGCGCGGGCGATCCAGTCGGCCACCAGCGGCATGTGCTCCGTGGACAGCCCGCGCGAGGTCAGGGACGGTGTGCCGATCCGCACCCCCGAGGGATCGAACGGCTTGCGCGGGTCGAACGGCACCGTGTTGTGGTTCACGACGATCCCCGCCCGGTCCAGGGCCTTGGCGGCGACCTTGCCCGGCACCTCCTTGCCCGTCAGGTCGATCAGGATCAGGTGGTTGTCCGTACCGCCCGACACCAGGTCGAAGCCACGCTCCAGCAGGGCGGCGGCCAGCGCCCGGGCGTTGGCGACGACCGCGTGCGCGTACCGGACGAAGGACGGCTGGGCCGCCTCGTGCAGGGCCACCGCGATGCCGGCCGTGGTCTGGTTGTGCGGACCGCCCTGCAGGCCGGGGAAAACCGCCCTGTCGATCGCCTTCGCGTGCTCCTCGCGGCACATCAGCATCGCGCCGCGGGGACCGCGCAGGGTCTTGTGGGTCGTGGTGGAGATGACGTCCACGTGCCCCGCCGGGGACGGGTGCGCGCCGCCCGCGATCAGGCCGGCGATGTGGGCGACGTCCGCGACCAGGACCGAGCCCGCCTCGCGCGCGATCTCCGCGAAGGCGGCGAAGTCGATGGTCCTCGGCAGGGCGGTGCCGCCGCAGAAGATCAGCTTGGGCCGCTCGGCGAGGGCCAGCTCGCGCACCGCGTCGTAGTCGATCAGACCCGTGTCGGCGCGGACGCCGTACTGCACGCCGCGAAACCACGAGCCCGTCGCCGAGACCCCCCAGCCGTGCGTCAGGTGGCCGCCCATCGGCAGGGCCATGCCCATGACCGTGTCGCCGGGCTGCGCGAAGGCCAGGTACACGGCCAGGTTGGCCGGGGAGCCGGAGTACGGCTGCACGTTGGCGTGGTCCACGCCGAACAGGCCCTTGGCCCGCTCGATCGCCAGTGCCTCGACCCGGTCGATGTTCTGCTGGCCCTCGTAGTAGCGGCGGCCCGGGTACCCCTCGCTGTACTTGTTCTGCAGCACGGTCCCGGAGGCCTCCAGGACGGCCGCGGACACGTAGTTCTCGCTGGGGATCAGGCGCAGGGTCTCCGCCTGGAGGACTTCCTCCGCGGCGACGTGGGACGCCAGTTCCGGATCGGTCGCGGACAGGGCGGGATGGCGGCTCGCGGACACGGCGGGCTCCTCCGGGGTCGATGTGATCGGTACCCCGCGAGGCCCAGGCGAGCGGCCCTGATGCGGTCGAGCGCGCACGACTCCCCCGGAGTTGGTTCCCCGTACGCCAGTCGCCGTGCGTACCGAACACCTTAGCGGGCGCGCCGCGGGGCAGGTTTCCGCGTCCGGGATACGAGCGACGATAAGAAGGTGGCGCCACCCTCGTCACCGCTTCACCGCTTCACCGCTTCACCGGCCAGACGGACGATCGGAGACCCCGTGTCGACAACAGCTGCTGCCATCCGCTCCGCCGACGCGCACAGCGCGCACAACTACCACCCGCTGCCCGTCGTCGTCGCGACCGCGGAAGGCGCGTGGATGACCGACGTGGAGGGTCGCAGATACCTCGACATGCTCGCCGGGTACTCCGCGCTCAACTTCGGGCACGGCAACCGCCGTCTGATCGACGCGGCGCGGGCCCAGCTGGAACGGGTGACGCTCACCTCGCGCGCCTTCCACCACGACCGGTTCGCCGACTTCTGCACCGAACTCGCCGCGCTGTGCGGCAAGGAGATGGTGCTGCCCATGAACACCGGCGCGGAGGCGGTGGAGACGGCGGTGAAGACCGCCCGCAAGTGGGGTTACGAGGTCAAGGGCGTCCCGGACGGGCACGCCAAGATCGTGGTGGCCGCCGACAACTTCCACGGCCGGACCACGACGATCGTGTCCTTCTCGACCGACCACGACGCCCGCGACCACTTCGGGCCGTACACGCCCGGCTTCGAGATCGTCCCGTACGGGGACCTCACCGCGCTGTCGCACGCCGTCACGGAGAACACCGTGGCCGTGCTGCTGGAGCCGATCCAGGGCGAGGCGGGGGTGCTGGTGCCGCCCGCCGGGTACCTGGCCGGCGTACGGGAGCTGACCCGCGAGCGGAACGTGCTCTTCATGGCCGACGAGATCCAGTCGGGGCTCGGCCGGACCGGCCGGACCTTCGCCTGCGAGCACGAGGGCGTCGTCCCGGACGTCTACATCCTCGGCAAGGCGCTCGGCGGCGGTGTGGTGCCGGTGTCGGCGGTGGTCGCCGACCGGGACGTGCTGGGGGTGTTCGGACCCGGCCAGCACGGCTCCACCTTCGGGGGGAACCCGCTCGCGTGCGCCGTCGCCCTGGAGGTGATCGCGATGCTGCGGACCGGCGAGTTCCAGCAGCGGGCCACCGAACTGGGCGACCACCTCCACCGCGAGCTGAACCTGCTCGTCGGCGGGGGCGCGGTGACCGCCGTACGCGGCCGGGGGCTGTGGGCGGGCGTCGACATCGACCCGTCCCGCGGTACGGGCCGGGAGATCTCCGAGAAGCTGATGGAGCTCGGGGTGCTCGTGAAGGACACCCACGGATCGACGATCCGGATCGCCCCGCCGCTGGTGATCACCAAGGAGGATCTGGACTGGGGCCTGGACCAGCTCCGGTCGGTGCTCGGCGGGTAGGCCCCGGCGCCGGGGCGTGTCGCGACGGTCCCGCCCGTCCCGCGGCGGCCGGCACGCACGCCCGCCGCCGCGTCCCCGGCCTTGCCGGGCAGTACGCCTGTTGCCGTGCCGGGGGCCGTGAGGCGGTGAACCCTTCCGGTCACCGCACTAGACGATGACGTGGGGCAGGAAGCGGGCGTACGCGTCCGTGACCGGCCCCGCGGATTCGCGGATGCCGAGCCCCGCCGCCTCGTCCTCGACCACCCACGCGCCGAGCACCACCCGGTTGCCGTCGAAGTCGGGCAGCGGAGCCAGTCCCTGGAAGCAGTACCGCTCCCCCGGCTCCGCTACGAACGGCTCGCCGTCCGGGCCCGGCTCGTGGAGGGTGACGCCCGCGCCCTCGCGGCCGAGGAGGGGCTTGGCCACGTAGCCGGCCGATCCGGGCTCCGCGAGTTCGCGCGGCCCGTCGAGATAGGCGGGCAGCAGGTTCGGGTGCTCCGGGAAGAGCTCCCACAGGATCGCGAGCAGCGCCTTGTTGGAGAGCAGCATCTTCCACAGCGGCTCGATCCAGGCCGTGGTGCCGGAGCCGCCGCCGTGGTCGTAGGTGTCGAGGACCTGCGGGCCGAACTCGTCGGTCGCCAGCCACTCCCACGGGTAGAGCTTGAAGCAACTGCGGATGAACCGGAGCCGGTCGTCGACGAACCGCCCGGACAGGCTGTCCCAGCCGATCTGCTCCACGGACAGGGCGTGGGTCTGCAGGCCGGCCTGGTCGGCGGTCTCCTGGAGGTAGGCGACCGTCATCAGGTCCTCGCCGATCTCGTCGGTCTCGGAGTGCGCGAAATGCAGCAGGCCGGGGGGCAGCAGCTCCGCCTGGCGGCGCCAGGCGTCGACGAGGCGTTCGTGGAGGGAGTTCCACTGGTCGGCTCCGGGGAAGCGCTCCTCCATCCAGAACCACTGCGCGCTGGCGGCCTCCACGAGCGAGGTCGGCGTGTCGGCGTTGTACTCCAGCATCTTGGCCGGGCTGCCGGTGCCGTCGTAGCGCAGGTCGAAGCGCCCGTAGACGAAGGGCTGCTCGGCACGGCGGCGCCAGGACTCGGCGATCATCGCGGCGAGCTTCGGGTCGGTGATGCCGAGGTCGGCGAAGCGGTCGTGCTCGATGATGTGCGCGGCCGCGGCCAGGCACATCGCGTGCAGATCCTCGACGACGTCCTCCAGGGCCTCGACCTCGGGGAGGGAGAAGGAGTAGTAGGCGCTCTCGTCCCAGTAGGGGCGCAGCGAGTCGTCGGGGTAGCGGGTGAGGGGGTAGATCAGCCCCTGCTCCTCGACCGTCTTCTGCCAGTCGGCGCGGGGCTCGATGGTGTGCCGCTGCATCGGGCGATCAGCCGCCGCTGGAGCTGGAGTGGCCGCCGATGCCGCCGCGGGTGACGGCGGACTTGTCGAAGCTTCCGCCGGTGACCTTGCCGTTGCTGACGTGGCCGCCGTAGTAGTACGCGCCGCTTCCGCCGCTCCTGCACTCCTTGCTGTTCAGGTGTTTCAGCGTGGAGCGGGACGCGCAGCGGCGGTCCGGCTCGTCGCTGCTTCCGCAGGCCACCAGGGTGGCCGCGAGCAGACCCATGCCTCCGAGGGCGACGGCGCCGGAGCGCATCCGGCGCTGGTTGGTGCTGCTGATGTCCATGTCTGCTGCTCCCCCTGGAACCTGGCGTGCTCCCGACAGACTAGAGCGGGGCCCCCGGCCGATGGAATCCGGCCGCCGTGAGATCCGTGACCTAAAGTCAGTTCGTGCTGATTGGGATGATTTGCTCACTCGGTGCGGCGGTGTGCTTCGGTACGGCGTCCGTACTCCAGGCCGTCGCGACACGGGCGGTGGAGCCCGGCAGCGGGTCCGGGGTGGACGCGGCGCTGCTGCTGCGGGCCGCGCGGCAGTGGCGCTACGTGCTGGGCCTCGTCCTGGACGGCACCGGCTTCGTCCTGCAGATCATCGCGCTGCGGCACGTGCCGATCTACGTCGTCGGGTCCGCGCTGGCCGCCAGTCTGGCCGTGACGGCGGTGGTCGCCTCGCGGCTGATGGCGGTGCGGTTGTCCCGGCGGGAGTGGTGCGCGGTGGCCGTGGTGTGCGCGGGGCTGCTGATGCTGGGCTTCGCGTCCGGGGAGGAGGGCAGCGGGACGGGTTCGCCGGCGCTGAAGCTGGGGCTGTTGGGGGTGGCGGTGCTGGTGCTGCTGGTCGGCGCGGTCGCGGGCGGGCTGCCGGACGGGCCCCGGGCGCTGGTGCTCGGGCTGGGATCGGGCACCGGCTTCGGTGTGGTGGAGGTCTCGGTGCGGCTCGTCGACTCGGTGACCGATCTCGCCGATCCGGCCCTGTACGCGCTCCTGCTCGGCGGGGCGGCGGGGTTCCTGCTGCTGACCTCGGCGCTGGCCCGGGGCTCGGTGACGGTCGCGACGGCGGGCCTGGTGCTGGGAGAGACCATCGGCCCGGCGGCGGTGGGCGTGGCCTGGCTCGGCGACCGCACCCGAGAGGGCCTGTCGTGGCTGGCGGTGACCGGCTTCGCGGTGGCGGTCGCCGGCTCCCTGGCCCTCTCCCGCTTCGGCGAACCGGAGCCACCGTCGGCCCCGGCGTCAGCGCCGTCCTGAGCCCGCCCGGCCACCCGGCCACCCGGCCGCCCGCCGCGCCGGTGCGTCGGTGCGTCGGTGCGGGGCGGGGTCTCGCCCCGCGGGGCCCCGGGCAGAGCTTCCGGCCCGGCGCCGCGCCGGGCACACGACAGGTCACGGCAGCGCCGCGACCAGTGCCGCGAGGGTCGGGGACCAGGCACTGTCCGACGGGGTCCCGTAGCCGACGACCAGCGCGTCCCGCGGCGGGAGTTCGGCCTGCGGGTGGCGGAAGCCGGAGAGCCCGTGCAGGGCCAGGTCCTGCCAGGCCGCCGACTGCAGCACCGACCGCTCCGTGCCCGCCGGGAGGTCCAGCACCGCGTGCAGGCCCGCCGCGATCCCGGACACGCCCGCGACCCGGCCTGCCACCGCCGCCACCAGCTCGTCCCGCCGTCGCCGGTAGCGCAGCCGCATCCCGCGCACATGACGGTCGTACGCCCCGGATTCGATGAACTCCGCCAGCGTCAGCTGGTCCGGGGCGCTGGAGGTCCAGTCGGTGTACCCCTTCGCGGCGGCCACCTCCTCCACCAGGTCCGCCGGGAGCACCATCCAGCCGATCCGCAGCCCCGGGGCGAGCGACTTGCTGGCCGTGCCGAGGTACACCACCCGGTCCGGATCCAGGCCCTGCAGGGCTCCCACCGGCTGCCTGTCGTAGCGGAACTCCCCGTCGTAGTCGTCCTCCAGGATCAGGCCGCCGGTGGTCCGGGCCCAGTCGACCGCTGCCGCCCGGCGGGCCGGGGTCAGGGCCGCGCCCGTCGGGAACTGGTGGGCCGGGGTCAGCAGCACCGCGCCCGCCGCGGCCGTCAGCTCCCCGGTACGGGCCCCCTCCTCGTCCACCCCGAGCGGCCTGGTCCGCAGCCCGGCCCCCACCAGCTCGGCCCGGTGGAAGTCCAGGCCGTACCCCTCCACCGCGACCTCCCGGACCCGGCGCGCCCGCAGCACCGCCGCGAGCAGCTTCAGCCCGTGCAGGAACCCCGCGCACAGCACGATCCGGTCCGGGTCCGCGTACACGCCGCGCGCCCGTGCCAGGTAGCCCGCCAGCGCCTTCCGCAGCTCGACGCGGCCGCGGCCGTCGGTGGCGTAGCCGAAGGCCTCGTTCGGGGCGTCGGTCAGCGCCCGCCGGGCCGCCGACAGCCAGGCCGCGCGCGGGAATCCGCCCAGGTCGGGGCTGCCGGGGAGCAGGCTGTAGGCCGGTCCGCCGCGCACGGCGCGCCGGACCGGGGCGGCGGTCGCCGCCCGGCGCGGGCGCGCCCGCCGGGCGACCCGCGTGCCCGAGCCCTGGCGGGCTGTGAGCCAGCCCTCGGCGACGAGCTCGGCATACGCCTCGGCGACCGTGTTGCGGGCGATGCCCAGATCCGCGGCGAGGGTGCGGGAGGACGGCAGCCGGGTGCCGGCCGCCAGCCGCCCGCTGCGCGCGGCCTCGCGCAGTGCCTCGGTCAGCCCGGCCCGCAGGCCGCGCCCGGCGGAGAGCTCCAGGTGCAGGTCGGCGCCGAAAGTGGCCCAAGGATCCGTCATGGATATGGACCATACCGGCGGGCCGCCTGCCTCCTACGGTGGAGCACATGACCACCACCGCAGAGGGCCGGCAGGCCCACCCGCAGACCGACTCCCACACCCACCCGCATGCCCACGCCCATGCCCATGCCCATGCCCCCGAGCACACGCCCCGCATGAACCTGGCGAAGCTCGCCCCCGAGGCCTACAAGGCCGTCCTGGCTCTGGAGATCGCCTCCAAGAAGGGCCTGGATCCGTCCCTCGTCGAGCTCGTCAAGATCCGCGCCTCGCAGATCAACCGCTGCGCCTTCTGCCTCGACATGCACACCAAGGACGCGGTCGCCGCGGGCGAGAGCGTCGAGCGCATCGTGCAGTTGGCCGCCTGGGAGGAGTCGCGGCACTTCTACACCGAGAAGGAGCTCGCAGCGATCGAGCTGACCGAGGCCGTCACCGTCCTGACCGACGGTTTCGTGCCCGACGAGGTGTACGCGAAGGCCGCGGTGCACTTCGAGGAACGCGAGCTGGCCCAGCTGATCACGGTGATCGCGACGATCAACGTGTGGAACCGCTTCGGTGTGACCACCCGCATGGTGCCGGGTCACTACAAGCCCGGCATGTACAAGGCCTGAGTCGGGCCGGAGGCCGAAACCCCCGGCCCCGGCCAGGGTCGGCCGGTCAGGCCGGTCAGGCCGGTCAGGCCGTCGGCCGGTCAGGCCGGTCAGGCCGTCGGCCGGAACGCCGGAGCGCCCCGGCCTGGTGGGGCCGGGGCGCTTCGGTGCGTGCTGCTCGCCGAGCTGGCCAAGCGGTTCCGCGCCCCTCGGGGAGGGGCGACGGATCAGATCAGGCCGAGCTCGCGGACCGCGTCGCGCTCCTCCGACAGCTCCTTGACGGAGGCGTCGATGCGGGCGCGGGAGAACTCGTTGACGTCCAGGCCCTGGACGATCTCGTACGCGCCGTCCTTGCAGGTGACGGGGAAGGAGGAGATCAGGCCGGCCGGGACGCCGTAGGAGCCGTCCGACGGGATGCCCATCGAGGTCCAGTCGCCCTCGGCGGTGCCGTTGACCCAGGTGTGCACGTGGTCGATGGCCGCGTTGGCGGCCGAGGCCGCGGAGGACGCACCGCGGGCGTCGATGATCGCGGCGCCGCGCTTGGCGACGGTCGGGATGAAGGTGTCGGCGAGCCACGCCTGGTCGGCCACGACCTCGGCGGCGTTCTTGCCGGCGATCTCCGCGTGGAAGATGTCCGGGTACTGGGTCGCCGAGTGGTTGCCCCAGATCGTGAGGCGCTTGATGTCGGAGACGGCGGCACCGGTCTTGGCGGCCAGCTGCGAGATCGCGCGGTTGTGGTCCAGGCGGGTCATCGCGGTGAAGCGCTCGGCCGGTACGTCCGGGGCGGCGGCCTGCGCGATGAGCGCGTTGGTGTTGGCCGGGTTGCCCACGACCAGGACCTTGATGTCGTCCGCGGCGTGCGCGTTGATGGCCTGGCCCTGCGGCTTGAAGATGCCGCCGTTGGCGGCGAGCAGGTCGCCGCGTTCCATGCCCGCGGTACGCGGACGGGCGCCCACGAGCAGCGCGACGTTGGCGCCGTCGAAGCCCTTGTTCGGGTCGTCGAAGATGTCGATGCCGGCGAGCAGCGGGAAGGCGCAGTCGTCGAGCTCCATGGCGGTGCCCTCGGCGGCCTTCATTCCCTGGGGGATCTCCAGGAGCCGGAGCTTGACCGGCACGTCCGCGCCGAGCAGGTGGCCGGACGCGATACGGAAGAGCAGCGCGTAGCCGATCTGGCCGGCGGCGCCGGTGACGGTGACATTCACAGGAGTGCGGGTCATGGCCTTCTCCGTTAGACAGCTGGCGGTGGGGCGTCCCTGCCCCATGTGCTGGAGGACGCCGCTCCCCTGTAAATCTTGACGTGAAGAGACATCCGCGGTCAGGCTATCCGACCCGGACGCGGCCCAACCCCCGGGTCCCTGTGGTGCGCGGCACACGGACCCCGGCGTTTCGAAGGCGGAGCCGGTTCCCGGGCCTGCGTTCGACCGGGAAGATCCGATCCGGCCCCCCTCCCACGAGGGCGTCGCCGTGCACGTCACGGGGGGACGCCTCGCAGACGGCGGGCCCGGCGTCGGCGACGCACGGCTGCCCTCACCTCAGTGCTCACCTCGTCGCGGCTCACCTCACGGTGAAGCGGACCGCGCTCTCCAGGAACGGGATCTCCAGCAGCGGCCTGGGCTCCATCACCAGCGCGAGCAACGTGATCGCCACGCCCAGCACCCCGTACGTGATCATGTCCGTGAAGCGGGAGCGCACCGCGAGCATGCCCACCGAGGGCAGCACCCGCCGCAGCACCGCCGCCGCGATCAGCGCCACGCCGATCACCAGGCACCCGGCCCGGGCCTGCCCGAGCGCGGTGGTCAGCAGCCCCACCGCGGTCGCGGCGAGCACGCTGAGCATCGGCCACTGGCGGGCGGGGGTGGACACGGCGCCGGGGACGGCCCGGCCGCTGCCCTCGGGGCGGGCCGTGTCCCGCGTGATGGACGGAAAGCGGCGGGACCTGGCCGTGCCGCTCCCGTTCACGTGCTCGGCACCCGGTTCAGTGCGCACTGCCGGTCCGCTCCGCCGCCTCGACGACGTTGACGAGCAGCTGGGCGCGGGTCATCGGGCCGACGCCGCCCGGGTTCGGCGAGATCCACGCGGCGACCTCGGCGACACCGGGGTGCACGTCGCCGACGATCTTTCCGGCCTCGTCACGGCTGACGCCCACGTCGAGCACGGCCGCGCCCGGCTTCACGTCCTCGGGCTTGACCAGATGCGGCACTCCGGCCGCGGCGACGACGATGTCCGCCTGGCGCAGCAGCCCCGAGAGGTCGCGCGTACCGGTGTGGCACAGCGTCACGGTGGCGTTCTCGGACTTGCGGGTCAGCAGCAGGCCGATGGACCGGCCGACGGTGATCCCCCGGCCGAGGACGACGACGTGCGCCCCGTCGATCTCGACGCCGTGGTGGCGCAGCAGCGCGACGATTCCGTACGGGGTGCAGGGCAGCGGGCCCGGCTCGTTCAGCACGAGCCTGCCGAGGGAGGTGGGGTGCAGCCCGTCGGCGTCCTTCAGCGGGTCCATCAGCTCCAGGACCCGGTTGGTGTCGATGCCCTTGGGGAGCGGGAGTTGGACGATGTATCCGGTGCACTGCGGGTTGGCGTTGAGCTCCCGCACGACCTCCTCGATGTCCTCCTGGGAGGCCGTCGCGGGCAGTTCGCGCTGGATGGAGGCGATGCCGACCTCGGCGCAGTCCTTGTGCTTGCCGTTGACGTACCAGCGGCTGCCCGGATCGTCCCCGACGAGCAGGGTGCCGAGGCCGGGGGTGATGCCCCGGGCCTTCAGGGCCGCCACACGGGCGGTCAGTTCTGACTTGATCGCGGCCGCGGTGGCCTTGCCATCGAGAATCTGGGCGGTCATGCCCCCATCCTCCCGGATGAGGTGGCCCGGGTTCCAGTCAAGGTGCTCGCGGAACCGCAGGGTTCATTGCACTTGCACAACAAGTGACGGGTGCCGGGACCGCAAACTGGACAAGGCCTCGCGGGCCGGACCACGATGAAACGACTGAGTGCCGCGGGCAGTGCCGGGGGGCGGACCGCACCGTGCAGGATTCCTCCGCGCTCGTTGCCGTGCGTCCCTGCACTTCCACGGAGGAACACCCCAGATGAGTTTCGGCGACCCGCACAACCCGTACGGACAGCAGCCGCAGGCGCAGCCCGGCTACGGCTACCCCCAGCAGGCCCCGCAGCCCGGCTACGGCTACCCCCAGCAGGCTGCGCAGGGCTACCCCGGCGGACCCGCCGGATTCCCGGGCGGTCCGGGCGTCCCCGTGGAGATGCCCGGCGGGGCGAAAGCGGCCCGCGTCGTCCTCTTCGTCATCGGCGCCCTGCATGTACTGGGCGGCCTGTTCCTCATCGTCGTCGGCGCCCTGTTCGCCTCGGCGATGTCGAGCTCCGGCACCGGCTACTCCGGCTCCTCGGCGGAGGACGCCGGTGCCATCGCCGGGACCGCCGGCGTCGTCGTGGGCCTGCTCGTCATCGCCTACGCCCTGTGGCCCATCCTGACCGCGGCCAAGCTGGCCAAGGGCCGGGGCGGGGTGCGCGTCTCCGGCATCATCTTCGGCTCGCTCCAGACCCTCTTCGCCGCGCCCGGCGTGCTCCTGTACCTGGTCGCGCTCGATGCGAGCGAGAACGACGCGGCCGGCGTCGTCTTCCTCGCCGTGCTGCCGTCCCTGGTGTCCCTCGCCCTCGGCCTGACCATCGTGATCGGTCTGGCCAAGGCCGGCGACTACTTCCGGCGCCCCCGGTACTGACCGCCGCCGTGCGCACACGGCGAAGGCCGCGACCCGCAGTGCGGGTCGCGGCCTTCGCCGTGTCGGGACCGGAACTCAGTGGAAGAAGTGCCGGGTCCCGGTGAAGTACATCGTCACGCCGGCCTTCTGCGCGGCCTCGACGACCTGCTCGTCGCGGACCGAACCGCCCGGCTGGACCACGGCCTTGATGCCCGCCGCGGTCAGGATCTCCAGGCCGTCCGGGAAGGGGAAGAAGGCGTCGGACGCGGCGTACGAGTCCTGCGCGCGCTCGGCACCGGCCCGCTCGACGGCGAGCTTCGCCGAGTCGACGCGGTTGACCTGGCCCATGCCGACGCCGACCGAGGCGCCGTCCTTGGCGAGCAGGATGGCGTTCGACTTGACGGCCCGGCAGGCCCGCCACGCGAAGGCCAGCTCGGCGAGCTCCGCCGGGGACAGGGCCTCGCCGGTGGCCAGGGTCCAGTTGGCCGGGTCGTCGCCCTCGGCCTGGAAGACGTCCGACTCCTGGAGCAGCACGCCGCCGGAGACGGGCTTGAGGTCGCCCGGCTGGTGCGGGGTGCCGTCGACCTTGAGGACGCGGATGTTCTTCTTCCTGGCCAGGATCTCCACCGCACCGTCCTCGTAGCCGGGGGCGGCGATGACCTCGGTGAAGATCTCCGCGACCTGCTCGGCGAGCTCGACGGTGACCGGGCGGTTGACGGCGATGACACCGCCGAACGCCGACAGCGGGTCGCAGGCGTGCGCCTTGCGGTGGGCGGCGGCGACGTCCGCGCCCACCGCGATGCCGCACGGGTTGGCGTGCTTGATGATCGCCACGCACGGCTCTTCGTGGTCGTAGGCGGCGCGGCGCGCGGCCTCGGTGTCCACGTAGTTGTTGAAGGACATCTCCTTGCCGTGCAACTGCTCGGCATTGGCGAGTCCGCCCGGCTGACCGTCCGTGTAGAGGGCGGCGGCCTGGTGCGGGTTCTCGCCGTAGCGCAGGGTGGACTTGCGCTCCCAGGCGCCGGCCAGGAACTCGGGCAGCGCGCCCTCCTCGCCCTCCGGGGCGTACGCGTTCGTGAACCAGGAGGCGACGGCCACGTCGTAGGCGGCGGTGTGCTGGAAGGCCTCGGCCGCCAGACGCTTGCGGGCGGTGAGGTCGAAGCCGCCGCCCTGGGCCGCGGCGATGACGTCGGCGTACCGCTCGGGGCTGGTGACCACGGAGACCGACGGGTGGTTCTTGGCGGCGGCGCGGACCATCGACGGCCCGCCGATGTCGATCTGCTCGACGCACTCGTCCGCAGTGGCACCCGACTGGACGGTGGCCTGGAACGGGTACAGGTTGACGACGACGAGGTCGAAGGGCTCGACGCCCAGCTCGGCGAGCTGGCTGCGGTGGTCCTCCAGGCGCAGGTCGGCGAGGATGCCGGCGTGCACGCGCGGGTGCAGGGTCTTGACCCGGCCGTCCAGGCACTCGGGGAAGCCGGTCAGCTCCTCCACCTTGGTGACGGGCACCCCGGCAGCGGCGATCTTCGAGGCGGTGGAGCCGGTGGAGACGAGCGCGACGCCCGCCCCGTGCAGGCCGAGAGCCAGCTCTTCCAGTCCCGTCTTGTCGTAGACGCTGATGAGCGCACGACGGATCGGCCGCTGGGTCGTGGTCGGGTCGTTGCTCGCTGCGGTGTCTGCGGCGGTCACTGGATTGTTACCTTTCGTCCCTCAATGCGGTAGCCGTGCCGGGCCAGGCGCCCCACGACGTCGACGAGCAGCTGTCGCTCGACTTCCTTGATGCGCTCGTGAAGAGCGGCTTCGTCGTCCTCGTCCCGAACTTCGACCACACCCTGGGCGATGATCGGACCGGTGTCCACGCCGCTGTCCACGAAGTGGACCGTGCAGCCGGTGACCTTCGCGCCGTAGGCGAGCGCGTCCCGCACGCCGTGCGCGCCGGGGAAGGAGGGGAGGAGGGCGGGGTGGGTGTTGATGAACCGGCCGCCGAAGCGGTCGATGAACTCCTTGCCCACGATCTTCATGAAACCGGCCGACACGACGAGGTCGGGCGCGTGCGCGCCGGTCGCCGCGGTGAGGGCGGCGTCCCACTCGGCACGGCTTCCGTAGTCCTTCACCGGGCAGACGAAGGTGGGGATCCCGGCCTTCTCCGCCCGCTCCAGGCCGGCGATGTCCGCGCGGTCGGCCCCCACGGCGACGACTTCGGCACCGAAGCCCTCGGGTCCGCCGGGATGGGCGTCGATGGCGTCGAGCAGGGCCTGGAGGTTGGTGCCGGAACCGGAGACCAGCACGACCAGGCGGGAGGCGGCCATGGGAGGCCCTTTCTCGCGGGATTGCGGTGTTCGTCTTTGTGTGGTCATACGAATCTCCGGGGTACCGATATACGGGGAACCCTACGAAGCCGCCGACCGCCTGCAACGATACCGGCACACCGGACGGCCCCCGAGGGACGGGGGGACGGGCGGGCGGTAGCGTCTGGCGTACAAGCCGCAAACTGGCCTCACCTCGCCTCGATGTCCTCGTGACGTCCATGACACAGGGGAAGTAACACACCCGATGCCGGACCGCCGTCAGCCCGACTCCCCCACCGACGACAACCCCTACGCGGCCCCGCCGGAGGGCCGGCCCGACCAGCCGTGGCAGCCGCGCAGCGGCGGCGACGGCGACGGCGGGAACGGCGACGGGAACGGCCCGGGGGACTCGGGCGGCCAACGGGGTCCGGCGCGCTGGGACCCGACGGACCCGATCCAGCGCCGTGCCCGCTACGCGCTGCTGGCCGGCATGTGGGGCTTCTTCTTCGGGATCTTCGGGATCCCGTCGGTCGGCCTGCTGCTGGGCGCGCTCGCCCTGTACTGGGGGATCAGCGCGCTGCGCGGCAAGCCGGCCGCGGCGACCGGCGAGCCGGGTGCCCCCAAGGGCCTGGACGCGCTGGGCCCGGCGGCCCGCCCCCAGCGCACCGCGGCGGTGAGCGGCCTGGTCACCGCCTCGCTGGCGATCCTGCTGGCCATGAGCTCGTACGCACTGCAGCTCGCGTACAAGGACTTCTACGTCTGCCGCGACGACGCCCTCACCAAATCGGCGGAGCTCCAGTGCAACAGCCTCCTGCCGGACAACGTCGTCGGCGACGTCCTGAAGGTCCGCCTCTAAGGGCGTGATGCGAAGGTCCCGCCCCGCCGATGTCCCCGGCGCGGGGGCCCGGAGGCGGCGGCTAGGCGACGGCTAGGCGGGCGGTTTTCGCCGGGGCAGCACCCTCGCCCCGGCCACCGGCTGCGGACTCGGCGGCGGGCCCACCGGCCCCGCACCCGATCCCGGACCCGATCCCGGACCCGGCCTCGGACCGAGATCCAGCCCGGCCACCACCGTCACCGCCCGCCGCGCCCGTACCGGGGGTACCGCCTCCGGAGCCGCCACGGCCTCGGGTGCGGCCGCGGTCTCCGGCATCACCGCGACCGCAGGTGCGGCCGCCGCCACCGGAGCCGCCACCGCCGCCGCAACCGCCGGAGGCACCGGCTCGGGCGGGATCTCCGGAACCAGCGCCCCCGACGCCTTCCGCATCGCCTCCCACCTCAGTTCCCGCACCCCGCTGTCGTGCCAGTCGTCGTCCACCGGAGCGTCCGCGTCCACCGCTGCCGGTCCCTGCGCCGGGCGATAGCGCCACGCGTGCACCCCCACCGCGACCGGCACGGCCAGCAGCAGCGTCCACGCGAAGGCGGCCGCTCCCGTGGCCCACCACACCGGCCCGAACTCGGCGAGCCGCCGCGAACCCAGCGGTCCCGCCGAGGCCGCCGCGAGCCCGGCCATCACCAGGCCGCACACCAGCGCTCCGAGCGCCGCCGTGAGCGCGGTCTCCCCGTACGAGACCTCACGCGCCCGGCGCACCGCGAACCAGCCCACCGCCAGCCCCGCGACCACCGGCACCGCGGTGGCGGTCCAGGTCAGCGGGGTGCCCGGCCCTGCGGCCGGGAGCGCCTCCAGCAGCGGGAACCGGGGCAGCGCGGGCGCGCCCGCGAAGCCGAGCGGGGAGGCCGTCACCTCGGCGCCGAGGGCGAAGCCGGGGCCGAGGGCGTAGGACGCCGCCCAGACCATGGCGTTCGGAATCAGGGCGACCGAGAGCAGCAGGACCGCGAACCGGCCCGACCACACCCCGGTCAGCGACAGGAACGAGCTCTGGACCTGCGCACCGTGCCAGGCGAGCGAGGCGCCGACGAGCAGCGCCCCGCCGCCCAGGAGCACCAGGGCACCGCCGGCGCCCGCCCGCAGCGCCAGCGCGTACCGAGGGCGCGCGAAGCCGCGGCGCACGCCTCTCGGCAGCCAGTTCGGCAGCGGCCCGAGCGGCCGCCCCTTGGCCCCCCACACACCTCCGGCCGCGGCCAGTACGGCGACCATCGGAACGTGCCAGGCGGCGCTGATCGGGTCGGCCGGCATCGGGCCGCCGGCGGCGTACACCGTGGCGAACGCGCCGACGGCGAGGTACCCGCAGAGCACGGCCGAGAACACGGCCGTCGCGGGCAGCACCTCCTCGCCCTCCTCCTCGCAGGCGCCGCCCAGTCGGGCCGCCCGCCGCATGAGCAGGACGGGCAGCCCGATGAGCAGCAGCGGTGTCACACCAACGGGTGCCGGTACGCCGGAGAGCGTGTCGTACCGCACCAGTTCGGCCCCGTGGGCGAGCAGCCACAGCCCGGCGGCAAGGTGCAGGGCACCACCGGGGCCGCTGTCGGGATAGGGGGAGCTGATCCACAGGACGATGACGAGCACGGCGAGGAAGCCGAGCCCGAGTCCGGCCGCCACGGCGCCGCCCACCACGCATGCGGCGGCGGCCGGCGAACGCCGTCGCACGCCGGCTCGCGGGGCCGCCGGCAACCGGGTCCCGCGTTCGGTCACTTGGGTCACCCCGCCATGGTGCCAACGACACGCGCTATGGACGGGTAACAGGCGAATGTCCGTGGTGTCGCCCAATATACGTTTATGTACTTTATTGCTCAGGGCTGCCGGGTCGCGGGGAGTGTGGCATGACAAGAAGCGTCGAGGGCCTGCCCGCCCCGCACGAGCGCCGAAGACTGCGCGAGGCCGCGGAACTGACGCTCGATGAGGTCGCGGCGGCCGTGGGCGTCACCGCGGCGACGGTCCGCCACTGGGAGTCCGGGCGCACGAACCCGCGCGGCCGCAAGCAGGACGCCTACGCACGTTTCCTCGACGGCCTCGCGGCACCGCCGGTGGAGGGGGCACCCGGGGGCGGGGGCGGTCCGGCCGGCCCGGACGAAGGCGCGGCGGCCGCCGCCGCCCCCGGCACCGGGGGCGGCCCGCCCGGCGCCGCGGCCACCCGGCCGGTCGTACACCCCCTGAACGGACCCGCCGAAGCCTTCGACACCCTCTACGACCGGGCCACGCCCGCCCTCGCCCGGCAGGCCTACCTGCTCACCGGCCGCCGTGCCCTCGCCCTGGAGGCCGTCGACCGGGCCTTCACCCGGGCCTGGGACCAGTGGCCGGAAGTGGCCGCCGACCCGGACCCGGAAGGCTGGGTGCGCGCGATCGCGTACGAGCACGCGCTCTCCCCCTGGCACCGGTTCCGGCGTGCCCACCGCAAGCCCGACCGGCTCCCCGCCGATCCCGCCGACCGGATCCTCCTCGACGCGCTGCTCGCCCTGTCCGCCCTCCACCGGCGCACCGTCCTGCTCTACGACGGCGTCGGCCTGGACCTGCCCGACACCGCAGCCGAGACCGAGGCCACCACCCTCGCCGCCGGCAACCGCATCCTGCACGCGCACGCCGAGCTCGCCGCCCGGATCCCCGAACTGGCCGACGTACCGGTCGAGAAGCAGTCCGCGGCGCTGCGGGAGCGGCTCGTCGGCCTGCGACCGCCCTTCCCGCTCGACCCGCGCCCGGCCGCGACGGTCCGCGGCGGCGGCGAGCGGCGCGGCCGGCAGTGGACCCGGGCGACACTCGGCCTGACCGCGGTGATCACGGTCGCCACCGCCTACACGGCGGCGACCGCACCCACCCGGTACGACCCACCGCCGGCACCCGGCGAGAGCGTGTCCGGGGTGCCGCCGCTCAGCGGCCCGCAGCAGCTCACCGAACGGAGCAGGCAACTGCACGACAAGCTGCGCACGGATCCGCAGGCGGGCCCGGCACGCATCACGCCGAGGATCGAGTGAGAGCTGGTACGCGAACGGGCGTGGCCCGCACCCCGAGGGGTGCGGGCCACGCCCGTTCAGCCGTACGGCCGCTGCTTACTGAGCGGCGTTCAGGATCGCGCGAGCGAGCTCGGCGGTCTCGGTCGGCGTCTTGCCGACCTTGACACCGGCGGCCTCAAGGGCCTCCTTCTTGGCCTGCGCCGTGCCGGAGGAGCCGGAGACGATGGCGCCGGCGTGGCCCATGGTCTTGCCCTCGGGGGCGGTGAAGCCCGCGACGTAGCCGACGACCGGCTTGGTGACGTTCTTCGCGATGAAGTCCGCCGCACGCTCCTCGGCGTCGCCGCCGATCTCACCGATCATGACGATCAGCTCGGTCTCCGGGTCGGCCTCGAAGGCCTCCAGAGCGTCGATGTGCGTGGTGCCGATGACCGGGTCGCCACCGATGCCGACGGCAGAGGTGAAGCCGATGTCGCGCAGCTCGTACATCATCTGGTAGGTCAGCGTGCCGGACTTCGACACGAGACCGATCTTGCCGGGCTTGGTGATGTCGCCCGGGATGATGCCGGCGTTGGACTGGCCGGGGGTGATCAGACCCGGGCAGTTCGGGCCGATGATGCGGGTCTTGTTGCCCTTGGCGGTCGCGTACGCCCAGAAGGCGGCGGAGTCGTGCACCGCGATGCCCTCGGTGATGACGACGGCCAGCGGGATCTCGGCGTCGATGGCCTCGACGACGGCGGCCTTGGCGAAGGCCGGCGGGACGAAGAGGACGGAGACGTTGGCGCCCGTCTTCTCCATCGCCTCGGCGACGGAGCCGAAGACCGGGACCTCGGTGCCGTCGAAGTCGACGGTCGTGCCGGCCTTGCGCGGGTTCACGCCGCCGACGATGTTGGTGCCGTCAGCCAGCATCAGCTTGGTGTGCTTCATGCCCGTGGCACCGGTCATGCCCTGGACGATGACCTTGCTGTCCTTGTTGAGGAAGATAGCCATGTGAGTCTGTGACCTCTGCCCTTACTTCGCAGCCGCGAGCTCGGCGGCCTTGTCGGCCGCGCCGTCCATGGTGTCCACGCGCTGCACCAGCGGGTGGTTGGCGTCCGAGAGGATCTTGCGACCCAGCTCGGCGTTGTTGCCGTCGAGACGGACGACGAGCGGCTTGGTGACCGCCTCGCCCTTCTGCTCCAGCAGGGCGAGCGCCTGGACGATGCCGTTGGCGACCTCGTCGCACGCGGTGATGCCACCGAAGACGTTGACGAAGACGGACTTGACGTCCGGGTCCCCGAGGATGATCTCGAGACCGTTGGCCATGACGGCGGCGGAGGCGCCACCGCCGATGTCCAGGAAGTTGGCGGGCTTGACGCCACCGTGGTTCTCGCCGGCGTAGGCGACGACGTCCAGGGTGCTCATGACGAGACCCGCGCCGTTGCCGATGATGCCGACCTCACCGTCGAGCTTGACGTAGTTGAGGTTCTTCGCCTTGGCGGCGGCCTCGAGCGGGTTCGCGGCGGCGTGGTCGACGAACTCCTCGTGACCCGGCTGACGGAACTCGGCGTTCTCGTCGAGGGAGACCTTGCCGTCGAGGGCGATGACCTCGCCGGAGGCGACCTTGGCGAGCGGGTTGACCTCGACGAGGAGGGCGTCCTCGGCGATGAAGGTGTCCCACAGGGTCACGAGGACCTCGGCGACCTTCTCGGCAACCTCGGCCGGGAACTGCGCCAGCGCGACGATCTCGCGGGCCTTCTCGATGGTCACGCCCTCGTTGGCGTTCACCGGGACCTTGGCGAGCTTCTCCGGGGTCTCCTCGGCGACCTGCTCGATGTCCATGCCGCCCGCGACCGAGGCCATGGCCAGGAAGGTGCGGTTGGTGCGGTCGAGGAGGTACGAGACGTAGTACTCCTCGACGATCTCGGGAGCGGTCTCCGCGATCATCACCTTGTGGACCGTGTGGCCCTTGATGTCCATGCCCAGGATGTCCGTCGCGCGGGCGACGGCCTCGTCCGGGGTGGCGGCCAGCTTCACGCCGCCGGCCTTGCCGCGGCCGCCGACCTTCACCTGCGCCTTGACGACCGACTTGCCGCCCAGCCGCTCGGTGGCCTCGCGAGCCGCCTCAGGCGTGTCGATGACTTCACCGGCCAGCACCGGTACACCGTGCTTGGCGAAGAGGTCCCTCGCCTGGTACTCGAACAGGTCCACGCGCGTCCGTCCCTTGTCTTTTTAAAGATTCGCAGTGATTCGCGGTTGTCTGCTATCTGCGTGGGCGTGCCGCGGAGGGCAACGTGACGGCGCTGTCACAAGGAAGGCGCACACGGTGACCGTGGACGCGGCATGTCCGTCCGGCAGGTTATCCCCGTGGGGCGTGCGACCCTAAATCGCAGATCACACCTGAACGGTGATACCTGTCACAGAACGCCTTACGGTTGAACTGGAAATTCGTGTGATCCGCCGATTCACACCGGTGCCCGGGGCGGGCGTGTCGGAGGGGTCTCAGGGGGTCGGCAGGGGCCGCTTCTCCAGCGCGGCGGCCATCACCTCCGGGAACAGGTCGGGCGTGCAGGCGAAGGCCGGAGCCCCGAGTGCGGCGAGGGCCGCGGCGTGTTCGCGGTCGTAGGCCGGGGCTCCCTCGTCGGACAGCGCGAGCAGGGTCACGAATTCGACGCCCGCCGCCTTCATCGCGGCGACCCGGCGCAGCATCTCGTTGCGTATGCCGCCCTCGTAGAGATCACTGATCAGGACCACGACCGTGTCGGCAGGGCGGGTGATCTTCGACTGGCAGTAGGCGAGGGCCCGGTTGATGTCGGTGCCGCCTCCCAGCTGGGTGCCGAAGAGGACGTCGACCGGGTCGTCGAGCTGGTCGGTCAGGTCGGCGACCGCGGTGTCGAAGACGACCAGACGGGTGGCGATCGAACGCATGGAGGCGAGGACCGCGCCGAAGACGGAGGCGTAGACGACGGAGGCCGCCATCGAACCCGACTGGTCGATGCAGAGGATGACCTCCTTCTTCACCGATCGGGCCGCACGGCCGTAACCGATCAGCCGCTCGGGGACGACGGTGGCGTATTCGGGCAGGTAGTTCTTCAGGTTGGCGCGGATCGTGCGGTCCCAGTCGATGTCGTGGTGGCGGGGACGGCTGACCCGGGCGGACCGGTCGAGCGCGCCGGTGAGGGTGGCCCGGGTGCGGGTCGCCAGCCGCTTCTCCAGCTGCTCGACCACCGTGCGGACCACGGCCCGCGCCGTCTCCTTCGTCGTGTCGGGCATCGCCTTGTTCAAGGAGAGCAGGGTGCCGACCAGGTGGACGTCCGGTTCGACGGCCTCCAGCATCTCCGGCTCCAGCAGCAGAGCGGACAGGCCGAGCCGCTCGATCGCGTCGCGCTGCATCACCTGGACCACGGAGCTGGGGAAGTACGTACGGATGTCCCCGAGCCAGCGGGCCACGTTCGGCGCGGACCCGCCGAGCCCGGCCGACCTGGCCGCCCCCGATACGCGGCGGCCCCCTCCTTCGCCGCCTCCCCCGTACAGCGCGCCGAGCGCGGCGTCCATCGCCGCGTCCCGCCCGGTCGGTGTGTGGCCCGTCCCGTCGGCGTCTGCCCCGCCGAGCACCATCCGCCACCGCCGCAGCCGCTCGGCTCCGGCCGGGTCCGCCGTGTCCTGCCCCGCCGCCACGCCCGTCTCCCTGCCGCTCATCCGTCCGTCCCCCTGCACTCGTCGTACTCGTGACTCTTCGATTCCGCCCGCCTGGTCCCGGCCCGCCTGGTCCCGGCCCGCCCGCGTCCGGCCCCGCCAGCGTCCGGGGTGCGGAGGTCCGGGGCAGCGCCCCGCAACGGCCGCGCCCTCAGACGGCCGCGACCCCGTCGGGAGACGCGAGCAGCATCCGGACCAGCTCCGTCACCGCGTCCGCCCGCTCCCGGTCCAGGTCGGGGGCGAAGCCTTCGGGGGCGTCGCCCGTCGACCGCGCCGCTCGCGCGGAGGAGGCCGGGCCGCGCCGTACCAGCTCACCCAGGGTCCTTCGCACCCCCGGCTCGTACGCCCCGAACGTCCGCCTCAGCAACGGGAGCACATCGGTGAAGGCGCGCTCCGGCACGCCCACCAGCCAGCTGTCGATCAGGCCGAGCAGGCGGTCGTCGTGGACCAGCAGCGTGCCGCCGCCCGAACTCCCGCCCGCGAAGCCCTCGATCCAGCCCGCCGCGTCGGCGGGCGAAGCGGCCGGGGACAGGGCGAGCCCCATCAGCCGGGCCGTCTCCCCGGCTTCCAGCCGCCCGTCGTCGAGAAGCAGCCGGGCCGCTCGGCCCCGGATGACGCCCGGCACGGTGTCCCGCTCGGCCAGCGTCCGCAGCACGGCGGACCAGCGCTCCCGCAGCCCGTCGCCGGTGTCCGCCAGCAGGCCGACCGCCGCGTGCACCCCGTCGACGTGGTCGCGCAGCTCCGCCGCCGCGTCAGCGTCCAGGCCGGCCGCGCAGGCCGGGGGGAGCGCGACGCATATCCGCTCGGCGAGGCCGGCCGCGACCGCCCCGAGCGCCGTCGCGTCGGTGCCCCGCACGTCGCCGTAGCGCAGCGAACGGGCCAGTGCCGGCAAGGCCTTCGCGAGCCGGGCGACGTCCGTGTCCAGCGCGGCGCGGTCGGCGAGGGCCCGCAGTACGGCCGGGAGGGCCCCGGCCAGTCCGGCCAGCAGGCACCGCTCGGCCAGCGCCGTGATCTCGGCCAGTTCCCCGGCGCCCGCGGCGTCCGCCTCCGCCTTGGCCGTGGCCGCCGCACGGACGGTGGTGCCCCAGATCCCGGCTTCGGCGACCCGCACGGACAGCTCCGGCTCCCAGCGCAGCCGCCAGGTCTCCCGGAAGGTGCCGGTGCTGCTGCGGGAGGCCGTCGGGGTGCCCCAGTCGATGCCGAGCAGCCGCAGCCGGTGCAGCAGCCGGGACTTCGCGGCATCGGTGTCCTTGCGCAGGTCGAGCTCCAGCTCGCGGTCCCGCGCCTCCGCCTTGAGCCGCAGCGACCGCTGCCGGCGCGTCAGGTCGCGCTGGAGCGGTACGACGGGCGCCGCGTCCGGCACCTCGCCGAGCACGTCGCCGACCACGAGGCGGTCCCCGATGAGGGCGAGCGGTACATCGGAGCCGTCGCACATCACCGCCCGGACGGCTTCCAGGGTCTCCGTCAGGCCGGGCAGGGGCCTGCCCCGCATCGCGGCCAGGGCCCCGGCCAGCCGGACCGCCTCGATGACGTGCGCCGAGGAGACCTGCCGGTCCTCCTCGCGCAGCAGGCCGGCGACCTTGGTCAGCCATCGCTCGATGGGCCGGTCACGGACGGAGAACAGGTGGGCGTACCAGCCGGGCGAGGTGATCCCCGCTCCGTACCCGCCGGCCCGGGCGAGCCGGCGGTGGGTCCACGGCACCCAGGTGGTCTCCACCTTGACCTTCGGCAGTCCGCTCAGTAGCGCCTTGTCGGCGGCCACGGTGGTCTTCGCCCGCAGCGCCGGGACGTGCCAGGCTCCGCACACCACGGCGTACCCGTCACCGAACTCGCGGCGGGCGGCGCGCATCCGCTGCCTCATGTACGCCTCGCGCACCAGGTCGCGGCGGTGGCCGCCGTCGCCGTACGCCTCGCGCAGGGCCCCCATGGCCTCCCCCAGCGCCTCGAACGCGCCGAGCGCCTCCTCCCCCGCACCGGCGCTCCCCCGGTGCTCGACGACGTCCTCCCACCAGCGCTCGGCGTCGTCGTACCCGGCGGTCTCGGCGAGCACCGCGAGGGGGTCGAGCCGGACCGCGTCGGGCTCGGCGTGGTCCGCGTCCGGCTCGGCGGCGGCCAGCGCATGCGCGGCGGGCAGGTCCATGAACCGGACCGGTACGCCGGACTCCTGCGCCCAGCGGATCGCCACCCACTCCGGGGAGAAGTCGGCGAGCGGCCAGAACGCGGCTCGGCCCGGGTCGTCCGCCGCGTGCGCGAGCAGCGCCACGGGAGGCCGCATGCCGGGGTCGGCGGCCAGTGCGAGCAGCGCGTCCCCTTCGGGCGGCCCCTCGATCAGCACGGCCGCCGGGCGGGCCGCCTCCAGGGCGGAGCGGACGGCTCGGGCCGATCCCGGCCCGTGGTGGCGCACGCCGAGGAGCAGTGGGCCCTGGCGGGCGGTGCTCACGCGGTCACCTCCCGGCAGGCCCGGTAGAAGTCCTTCCAGCCGTCACGCTCGCGGACCACGGCCTCCAGGTACTCCTGCCAGACCACCTTGTCGGCCGCCGGATCCCGCACGACGGCGCCGAGGATCCCCGCGGCCACGTCGGAGGGGCGCAGTACGCCGTCCCCGAAGTGGGCGGCCAGGGCGAGGCCGTTGGTGACGACGGAGATGGCCTCTGCCGTGGAGAGGGTGCCGCTGGGCGACTTGACCTTCGTCCGGCCGTCGTCGGTGACCCCGTCGCGCAGCTCCCGGAAGACGGTGACGACGCGGCGGATCTCCTCCAGTCCCTCGGGCCCGGCCGGCAGGTCGAGGGAGCGGCCCATCTGGTCGACGCGCCGGGCCACGATGTCGACCTCGGCGTCGGCGGTGGCGGGCAGTGGCAGGACGACGGTGTTGAAGCGGCGGCGCAGGGCGCTGGAGAGCTCATTGACCCCGCGGTCGCGGTCGTTGGCGGTGGCGATGAGGTTGAAGCCGCGCACGGCCTGGACCTCTTCGCCGAGCTCCGGTATCGGCAGCGTCTTCTCGGACAGGACGGTGATGAGGGTGTCCTGGACGTCGGCGGGGATGCGGGTGAGCTCCTCGACGCGGGCGGTCATGCCCTGGGCCATGGCCCGCATGACGGGGCTGGGGACGAGCGCCTCGCGGCTGGGGCCGTGGGCGAGGAGCCGGGCGTAGTTCCAGCCGTACCGGATGGCCTCCTCGGGGGTGCCGGCGGTGCCCTGGACGAGGAGGGTGGAGTCCCCGCTGACGGCGGCCGCGAGGTGTTCGGACACCCAGGTCTTGGCGGTGCCGGGAACGCCGAGCAGCAGCAGGGCGCGGTCGGTGGCGAGGGTGGTGACGGCGACCTCGACGATGCGGCGCGGTCCCACGTACTTGGGTGTGATCACCGTGCCGTCGTCGAGCGTGCCGCCGAGCAGGTAGGTGGCGACGGCCCGGGGGGAGAGCTTCCAGCGGGTCGGGCGGGGCCTGTCGTCGGCGTCCGCCAGGGCTTTCAGTTCGTGCGCGAAGGCGTCTTCGGCGTGCGGTCGCAGCGCCTCGGTGCCGATGCCGTTCTCGGACTTGCTCATGGTCCCCCTCCATTGCTCGGCAGTCGCTCCCGACTGCTGTTCCCACGGTGCACCACGCCACTGACAACGCCCCCAACTCAGCGCGTTGTTGCAGGTCAGGGCGATTGTCAGAGGGGGTCTCTACGGTGGTTTCCATGACTGAGCAGGGGGTCCGCTGGACGGCGGAACAGGTACTGGCCCTGGCTCCTGACGATGCCTCACGCAAAGCGGGCGGCAGACTCGGTGGGGCAGGGCCGTGGTCACAGATCGGAGGTTCCGCTTCCGGTTCTGTGTGGGGGCTGTGCAAGGGCAGCGGCAGCAATCCGTACCGGACGGTCGTCGACCTGACCGGACCGGCCTACATGTGCTCCTGCCCAAGCCGGAAGTTCCCGTGCAAGCACGCGCTGGGACTGCTCCTGCTCTGGTCCGCCGAGGGGGTCGGCGAGCCCGGGGAAGCTCCGGACTGGGCCGCACAGTGGCTGGCGGACCGGGCGGCCCGGGCCGCGCGCCCGGCGGCCGGGGCGGCCCGACCGGTCGACGAGGAGGGGGCCCGGCGCAGGGCCGGCCGGCGGGCGGCGCGCGTCGGCGCGGGCGTGACCGAGCTGGAACAGCGGCTGGCCGATCTGCTGCGCGGCGGCCTCGCGGGCCAGGAGCAGGCCGGTTACGGGGCGTGGGAGGAGACCGCGGCCCGGATGGTGGACGCACAGGCACCCGGACTGGCGGGGCGCGTGAGGGAGTTGGCGACGATACCCGGTTGCGGCCCGGGCTGGCCCGCCCGGATGCTGGAGGAGGCGGCGCTGCTGCACCTGCTGGACCGGGCCTGGATGGGGGTGACGGGGCTTCCGGACCAGTTGGCGGCGACCGTGCGCAGCCGGGTGGGACTGCCGGCCTCCGGGGAGGGGGAGGCCGTACGGGACCGTTGGCTGGTGCTCGCACAGTACGACTCGGTGTCGCCGGACGGACGGCTCACCACCCGCCGGACATGGCTGCGCGGGCTGGCGGGCGGACGGCCCGCGCTGGTGCTGGACTTCGGGCCGCCCGGGCGGCTGCCTGCGCTGGCGCTGCCGGTGGGGCTGGTGCTGGAGGCGGAGATGCGCTTCCGGCCCGGGTCGGCGGGGCTGCGGGCGGACCTCGGAGAAAGCCGCGCGACGGCCGCACCGTGCCCGGAGGTTCCGGCCGGAGTGAGCACGGGGGCGGCTCTGGAGGCCTACGGGGCGGCGCTACGGGACGACCCGTGGTTGGAGTCCTGGCCTGTGGTGCTCGGGCCGGTGGTTCCGATACCGGGAGAGCTCGGCTGGCAGCTGGCGGACGCGGAGGGCACCTCCGCCCTGCCGGTGCCCCTCACCGGGGCGGGCAGCCGCTCCCGAGGGGGCCTGTGGCAGCTGGCCGCGTTGTCGGGCGGGGGCCCGGTGACGGTCTTCGGCGAGTGCGGACACCGCGGATTCACCCCTCTGACGGCCTGGCAGCCGGACTCGCCGGAGCCGGTCGCCCTGTCCTGAGCGGGGCGGGAGGGACCGCCACGGAGCAAGGGGGCCTGGGGGGTCCTGTGCCGTCGCGCGGCGGTGGCAGGAAGAAGAGCGGCGCCGGGGGGCGCCGTGCACGCAACGACGAGAAGCCGGGGGGCTTTCATGAACGACAACCACGCCAGCTGAGCGGATTCGCACGGCACATCGACCGCCTCGGTCCCGCGGAGGGGGCGGGACCGGGGCATTGAAAAGACGACCGAGGACGAGCGGCGAGGGAGGGGCACCGATGGGCGAGGGTGACGAGAGGTACGGGGAGTGGCAGGAGCTGGTCGGTGCCGCGCTGCTGGGCACCGACCGGCGCCGGGGCGGGGGCCCGGTCGGCTCGCCGGAGGCGCTGCTGGACGCGGCGGCCGTGCACGCCGTCCGCCGCCGCGCCGGTCTGCGGCCGGCGGTGGCGCGGCCGCGGCCGGAGCCCGCGCCCCACGACCTCCGGCCGGCGCCGCCGGAGGCGGCGGGCCGCCGGCTCGCGCACCTGCTGGCGGACCGTACCGGCGGGGGTGGTGGGCGGCGCGGGGCGGCCCCGGATCTGACGGAGCTGCTCCCGCAGTGGCTGGCCGCGGCCGGCCGGCACGGCTACCGCGCGCCCGCCGCGCTCGTGCCGGCTCTGCTGGACGCGGCCCGGGCGCGCACGGACCTGCGCCCGCAGGCACTGGCTCTGGCCGGGCCGCGGGGACTGTGGCTGGCACGGATGAATCCGGACTGGCGGTTCGCCCTGCGTGGCGGGGCGGGCGGCGGCGAACTGCCGGACGTGACCGACCCGTCCGCGGTGGAACGGCTGTGGGAGGAGGGGCTGTTCGCCGAGCGGGTGGCACTGCTCGGTGCCGTACGCGCGCATGACCCGGCCGCCGCACCGCGGCTGCTGGCGACGACCTGGGCGAGCGAACGGGCCGAGGACCGGCTGATGTTCCTCGACTCGCTGAGGGTGGGGCTGTCCCTGCAGGACGAGTCCTTCCTGGAGGCGGCGCTGGACGATCGCAGCCGCAATGTCCGCGCGACGGCGGCCGAACTGCTGTCGGCGCTGCCGCAGTCGGCGCTGGCGGGCCGGATGGCCGTGCGCGCGCTGGCCTGCGTGGGACCCGAGGGGGTGACGCCGCCGACGGAGTGCGACGGGGGGATGCTCCGCGACGGGGTGGTCAAGCGGCCGCCCGCCGGCCGCGGGGAGCGGGCCTGGTGGCTCGGCCAGCTGGTCGAGGCCGCACCGCTGTCCTGCTGGCGGGAGCGGTTCGGGGGCATGGGCCCGGCGGAGACGGTGGCGCTGCCGGTGGCAGCGGCCGAGGGCTGGGCGGAGGAACTGCACGCGGCGTGGTGCCGGGCCGCGGTGCGCCAGCGCGACCCGGAATGGTCGCGCGCCCTGTTGGGTCCGGCGTCGGCGCCGCCCGCGGCAGGTCCGGGCACGGCCTCGCTCGCGGAGCGGGCCAAGCTGCTGGAGACCCTGCCCGACGGAGAACGGGCCGAGTGGGTCGCGGAGTTCGTCCGGGCGCACGGCCTGTCGGAGGCCTTCCAGCTGCTCGGCGTGTGCGTGGTGCCGTGGGCGGGAGCGCTGGGCCGGGCCGTCGTCGACGCGCTGGACACCGCCCGGGAAGCCGGCAGCTACCCGTGGAGCTTCAGCGGGGTGATGGGCCTGGCGGAGCGCTGCCTCGACCCCGGCGAGGCCGGCCGCCTGGAAGCCCTGACCGCCGCCGCGGAGGAGCCGCCGGACGCGACCCCGGGTGCGGCCGCGTACTGGGCCGAGGCCTTCCAGCGCCTGGTGGCCACACTTCGACTGCGCGCGACGATGCTGTCGGAACTCGCGCCGGCCTGACCTACGGCGGGCTGCCGGGCCGGGGACCGGGCCCCGCCCCCGGACCCCGCGCCCCGACCACCGGCGGGGCCGAAGCGGCCGGGCTACCGACGGACGTGGGCGTGGACCCACTCCACGATGGAGGTCGTCGTCGCGCCCGGGGTGAAGATCTCGGCCACGCCCTTCTCCTTCAGCGGGGCGATGTCGTCCTCCGGGATGATGCCGCCACCGAAGACCTGGATGTCCTCCGCGTCGCGCTCCTTGAGGAGTTCCAGCACGCGCGCGAAGAGCGTGTTGTGGGCACCCGAGAGGATCGAGAGCCCGATCGCGTCGGCGTCCTCCTGGATCGCGGTGTCCACGATCTGCTCCGGGGTCTGGTGGAGGCCCGTGTAGATGACCTCCATGCCCGCGTCCCGCAGCGCACGCGCGATCACCTTGGCCCCGCGGTCGTGGCCGTCGAGACCCGGCTTGGCCACCACCACACGGATCGGACCGGTCACACCCATCGCACTGCCTCCCGAGTGAACGAACGTTAAGTACAGCATCGCGCACGCTGCCGTTTCGCGGTCAAGCACGAGGGGGAAATCACACGTGGGACGGCATTGCGCCACCGCGCCGGCAGCCGCACGGCACGGTGGCGCGGCGGCCGTCGTCCCGGGACGAGGAGTCCCAGGAGGATCACAGGAGGCCGTCGATGGGTCTGTCCTTACCCGTGCCCGTCCCCTTCTCCGGCGCCGCCCTGCGGGCGGGGGCCCTTGAGGCCGTTGTGCTCGGCGGGCATCTCCTGCTGTACCCCACCGGGGTGTGCCAGGAAAAGGTCGTCCGCGTCCCGGCCACGACACGCCCGCCGGTCCTGCTCCTCCACGGGTTCACCGACAACCGGTCCGTCTTCGTCCTGCTGCGCCGCGCCCTCGGGGTCGGCGGCCTACGGCACGTGGAGGCGTACAACTACTCGCCCCTCACCCTCGACCTGCGCGTCACCGCCCGCCACCTCGCCCGGCGTGTCGAGGAACTGCGCGAGCGCACGGGACAGGAGCGGGTGGACATCGTCGGGCACAGCCTGGGCGGGCTGGTCGGGCGCTACTACGTCCAGCGCCTCGGCGGCGACACGCGCGTACGCACCCTGATCACGCTCGGCACCCCGCATTCCGGCACCCGGGTGGCCCCCTTCATGGACGCGCATCCTCTGGTCCGGCAGATGCGCCCCGGCTCCGAGGTGCTGGCCGAGCTCGCGGCACCCTCGCCCGGCTGCGCGACCCGCTGCGTGGCGTTCTGGAGCGAGTTCGACACGCTGATGACCCCGGTCGGGAGCGCCCGGATCGAGCATCCCGACCTGCATGTGGAGAACGTGCAGGTCATGGGTATCGGCCACCTCGCCCTTCCGGCGCACCCGGCCGTCATCGCGGCGGTTGGCCGCGCCCTCGACGGCCCCGCCCCGGCGGTCGTGACCGGCCCGGACGCCGCTTTCGTCGCCTGACCGGCGGGCACCCACCGACCGTCACTCGAACACATTTCGAACTCAAGGCCAAGGCTGCGTCTTCCGGCGACCGAAAGACGGCCGAATGCCCGGTTCCGCTGATCTGGAGACCGAGCGAAGATTGTCGTTGCCAGTAACCGCCGGGTACAGTCACGCCACTGCTCTCCTCCGGTGAACCTCGCGTTCCCGGCCACCCAGGCCCCCACTGCCGAGGCGAAAGAGAAGTTGGTGAACGACCGCCCCCCGTCGGGCCAGTACCCGGATGCCGGGTATGACGGCCTTTCCACCACCGCTTTCGCTGGTGACTCGCACTACGCTTCCTACGAAACGCAGGGCCAAGGAGTCAACTACGCCGCCTACGGCTCCTACGAGACCGGCGCGTACGACACCACCGCGTGGACCTCGCAGGACCCCTACCTGTCCACGATCCCGCCGCAGTCCGCCGCCGGGGACACCACCGGGAGCTGGGACGCGAGTGCCTGGTCCACCGCCGGGACGGCCGGGGACCAGTCCGGATACGCCGCCTACCCGTCTGCCTCCTTCGGCTACGACGCCTCGGGCGAGCAGACCGGCCACTGGGCGATGCCGGGCTTCGGCACCACCGGTACCGAGACCGGCGCCTACGACGCGACCGCCTGGAACACCGTCGCCCCGGCTCCGACTCCGGCGCAGCCCGAGGCCACATACGCGTACGCCTACCAGCCCGTGGAGCAGGAGTACGCGTACGGCACGGCCACGCTCGGCACCGTCGGCCACGTCCAGGAGGCCGGGGCCGACGCCCCCGACACCCCCGGCGCGGAGACCGTGGCCGAGGGGTACAGCGAGACCGCCGTCTTCGAAGTGCTCTCCGACGGGGCACCCGAGGCCGCCGAGGCGTACGAGCTGCCCGAGGTCCACGAACTGCACGGCGTGCACGACATGCCCACCCAGGCCATGCCGGTGACGTCCGCACCGCGCGCCGCGCGCCGCGGCGCCGCCAAGGGCGCCGCCAAGACCGGCGGCGGCAAGGCGGGCGGCGGCAAGGCGGGCAGCAGCCGCCGGCGCACCCCGGCGAAGCGTTCCGCCCTGCTGACTGTCGCCGTTCCGTCCGCCTGCGTGATGGGCGTCGCGGGCGTCGCGGCCGCCTCCGTCGGCGGACTCACCAGTACGGACAAGCCCGGCGAGGACACCACCACGATGGCCGCCCCCGACCCGGCCTCGGTCAAGCCGGTGGCGGCCAACACCAAGCTCGACACCCAACTGGTCGCGCTCAGCGCCGACGCGGGTGACTTCGCGGACCGTGCGAGCCGCACCCAGGAGCGCATCGACCTGCGCGAGCGCCAGGAAGAGGAGAAGAAGAGGAAGGCCGAGGAGGCGGCGGCCAAGGAGGCCGCCCGCCCCAAGTTCGCAATCCCCGTCGGGCAGCACGGCCTCAGCGCCAGCTTCGGCCAAGCCGGCGGCATGTGGATGTCGGTGCACACCGGAATCGACTTCCCGGTGTCCTACGGGACTCCGGTCATGGCGGCAACCGACGGCACCGTGCGCACGCAGTACAACAGCGCCTACGGGAACATGGCCATCGTCACCGCGCCCGACGGCACCGAGACCTGGTACTGCCACCTCAGCTCCACCAAGATCCGCGGCGGCAAGGTCAAGGCGGGCGACGTCATCGCCTATTCCGGCAACTCCGGCAACTCCACCGGCCCGCACCTGCACTTCGAGGTCCGGCCCGGCGGCGGCTCCGCGATCGACCCGCTGGCCTGGCTGCGCAGCAAGGGCCTGGACCCGAGGTAGGCGCTCCGGCACGACCGGCTCCGCAAGTGCCCGGCAGCGTTCTCGCTGCCGGGCACCCGCGCATGCGGGGCACCGGGCCGGAGGTCAGAGCTTCTGCACCGGCGCGTAACGCAGCAACAGCCGCTTGGGCTTGTCGTCGCCGAAGTCGATGGTGGCCTGGGCGTCCGCGCCCGCGCCCTTGACCTCCGTCACGGTGCCGAGCCCGAACTGGTCGTGCGTGACCCGGTCCCCGACCGCCAGGGCGATGACGGGCTTGTCCGCTGCACGGCGCGTCGCGAACCCGGACGGGCCCGACTTCGTGCGCGAGGAGGACAGGAAGGCCTCGGGCGAGGTACCGAACGACGGCCGTCCGCCGCCCGCGCCGGAGCCGTAGCCCGCACTGCGCATCGGGCCGGCCGGCTTCTGGGCCGCTCCCGTGCGCTTCCACTGCAGGTACTGGTCGGGGATCTCCTCCAGGAACCGGGACGGCGGGTTGTACGAGGGGGTGCCCCACGCGCTGCGCATGCCGGACCGGGTCAGGTACAGCCGCTCGCGCGCCCGCGTGATGCCGACGTAGGCGAGACGGCGCTCCTCCTCCAGCTCCTTGGTCTGACCCAGCGCGCGCATGTGCGGGAAGACCCCGTCCTCCATGCCGGTCAGGAAGACCACCGGGAACTCCAGGCCCTTGGCGGTGTGCAGGGTCATGAGGGTGATGACGCCGGAGCCGTCCTCGTCCTCGTCGGGGATCTGGTCGGAGTCGGCGACGAGGGCGACCTGCTCCAGGAACTCGGCGAGCGTGCCGGGACCGGCCGGCGCCGTCCCTTCCGGGGCCTCGGCGGCAGCGGCCTCGCGCGCCTGCTCGAACTCCAGCGCCACGGCGGCCAGTTCCTGGAGGTTCTCGATCCGCGTCTCGTCCTGCGGGTCGGTCGAGGCCTGGAGTTCGGCGAGGTACCCGGTGCGCTCCAGGACCGCCTCCAGCACCACCGCCGGGCCGGCGCCCGAGTCGACGACGGTACGGAGCTCCTCCATCAGCGCATTGAACCGCTTCACCGCGTTGGTCGAGCGGGCCGCCATGCCGAAGGCCTCGTCGACCCGCCGCAGCGCCTGCGGGAAGGTGATCCTCTCGCGCAGCGCGAGAGCGTCGATCATCGCCTCGGCGCGCTCTCCGATGCCGCGCTTGGGCACGTTCAGGATGCGGCGCAGCGGGACGTTGTCCTCCGGATTCGCGAGGACGCGCAGGTACGCGAGGACGTCCCGGACCTCCTTGCGCTCGTAGAAGCGGACGCCGCCGACGACCTTGTACGGCAGGCCGACCCGGATGAAGATCTCCTCGAACACGCGCGACTGGGCGTTGGTCCGGTAGAAGATCGCGACGTCCCCGGCCTTGGCGTCCCCGGCGTCGGTGAGCCGGTCGATCTCGTCGGCGACGAACTGCGCCTCGTCGTGCTCGGTGTCCGCGACGTAGCCGGTGATGACCGCGCCGGTGCCGGCCTCGGTCCACAGGTTCTTGGCGCGGCGGTTCTCGTTGCGCTCGATGACGGCGTTGGCGGCGGAGAGGATGGTCTGCGTGGAGCGGTAGTTCTGCTCCAGCAGGATCGTCGTCGCGTCCTTGTAGTCCTCCTCGAACTGGAGGATGTTGCGGATCGTCGCGCCGCGGAAGGCGTAGATCGACTGGTCGGCGTCACCCACCACGCACAGCTCCGCCGGGGGCAGGTCGGGGTAGCCGGTGCCGACCAGCTCACGCACCAGCGTGTACTGCGCGTGGTTGGTGTCCTGGTACTCGTCGACCAGAACGTGCCGGAAGCGGCGCCGGTAGTGCTCGGCGACGTCCGGGAAGGCCTGGAGCAGGTGCACCGTGGTCATGATGATGTCGTCGAAGTCGAGGGCGTTGGCCTCGCGCAGTCGCGCCTGGTACATCGCGTACGCCTGGGCGAGCGTCTTCTCGAAGCCTCCCCCGGACTCCGTCCGGGAGGTGCCCCCTGCCGCCTGGTCGGCGAAGGCCTCCTCGTCGACCAGTTCGTTCTTCAGGTTCGAGATCTTGGCGCTGAAGGACTTCGGCGGGAACTTCTTCGGGTCCAGGTCGAGGTCGCGACAGACGAGCGCCATCAGGCGCTTCGAGTCGGCCGCGTCGTAGATCGAGAAGGAGGACGTGAAGCCGAGCCGCTTGGACTCGCGGCGCAGTATGCGCACGCAGGCGCTGTGGAAGGTGGAGACCCACATGGCGTTGGCACGCGGGCCGACCAGGCCTTCGACGCGCTCCTTCATCTCACCGGCGGCCTTGTTGGTGAAGGTGATCGCCAGGATCTGGCCGGGGTGGACGTTCCGGGCGGCCAGCAGGTGGCCGATGCGGTGCGTGAGCACCCTGGTCTTGCCGGAGCCCGCGCCGGCCACGATGAGCAGCGGGGAACCCGCGTGCACCACGGCGGCGGCCTGCTGTTCGTTCAGGCCGTCGAGGAGCGTCGCCGGGTCGATGACGGGCTTGGGCGCACCGTCCCGGTAGTACGCGTCGCCGGTCATGGGCGCGTCGAAGCGCCCCCCGAAGAGGTCGTCCGCACCCGCCTCCGGGGCGGGGTGCTCCTCGGGCGGCGGCGGGACCTCGTCGGAGGGGGTGAGGTCCGCCAGGAAGCTGTCGTCAAAGAGGCTGCTCATCGCAATCCGAGTCTAGGGGGCGGGACCGACAGGCCAGGACGAGTTCCAGCAGCCCGGGGAAGCGCAGGTCGAGGTCGTCGCGGCGCAGGGCGAGATAGAGCCTGCGGCCCTGGGGGCGCTGGCAGATGACTCCGCTCTCGCGCAGCGTCTTGAGGTGGTGCGTGACGCTCGACCTGGGCAGGTCGGGCACCACCTCGCCGCAGAAGGCCTCCTCGCCGGAGGCGAGCTTGCGGACGATCTCCAGCCGGACGGGATGCCCGAGCGCCGCCAGGACGCCGACGAGCTCCAGGCGGTCGACGGCGGGGTGGATCGGGTCGGCGGCGGCGGGCATGCCCTCCACTGTACGCAGTTCTCGTACGGACACCGACCCGCTTCCCGCGCCGCCGGTACGCCCCCGTACGCTCGACTGCCATGGACGTACTCATCAGTGTCTTCGTCGGCCTGCACATCATCGGGATCGCCGCGCTCCTCGGCGGCTTCCTGACCCAGATGAAGGCGATGAGCGCGGGCACCGCCCGCTTCACGCCCGCCATGCTGCACGGCGCGCTCACCATGCTCGTCACCGGCGTGCTCCTCGTCGGTTTCAACGAGATGGACGGCTCGCCCGTCAACAACGTCAAGGTCGGCGTGAAGCTCGCCCTCCTCTTCGTGATCCTCGGCCTCGTCTACGTCAAGCGCGACGAGGAGCACGTGGACAAGGCGCTGTTCGGCGCCGTCGGCGGGCTGACCGTGATCAACATCTTCATCGCCCTTCTCTGGCACTGACTCGCACCGGATCGATCCGCTCCGGTCCGGTGCGGCCAGCTCCGATCTCATCGCGGGCACTTGCGATCATCCCGTCATCCGCCCGTTACCCCCGGGTCTAGCGTCCTCCTCCAAGCACCGGCAGAGGAAGGACGTGAGGCCCGCGTGGCCAGTCATCGAAAGCCCAGGCAGCGCCCCCTCTCCGGCGGCTCGGCACGGACGACCGCCGCCACCCTCGCCCTCGCGGGCGCTGCCACCGCCACCGTCTTCGAAGGCACCTCGCAGGCCGACCCCCGGCCCACCCCCGCCCAGATCAAGACGGAGGTGGACCGGCTCTACGAGGAGGCCGAGGCGGCGAACGAGCGGTACAACGGGGCGAAGGAGCAGGCCGACGAGGCCGAGAAGGCGCTGACCGACCTGCGGGACGAGGCCGCACGCAAGGCGGATCAGCTCAACACCGCCCGCGGCGCGCTCGGGACGCTCGCCGCCTCCCAGTACCGCAGCGGTTCCCTGGGCACCGCCGTCCGGCTCGCCCTGGCGGACGACCCGCAGGAGTACCTCGCCCAGGCCTCCTTCATCTCTCGCGCCGGGGACCGCAACGCCGCCGGGATCGCCGCCGTGCGCCGCAAGCTCGACGAGGTATCCCAGCTGCGGGAGCAGGCCTCCGGCCGACTCTCCGACCTCCGTTCCCGGCAGGACGAACTCGCCGCCCACAAGGCCGAGGCCGAACAGAAGCTCGCCGCCGCCAGGCGTCTGCTGGCCAGGCTCACCGCCGAGGAGCGCGCCGCCTACGAGGCCCCGGCGCCCGGCACCGCCGCCGCGCCCTCCGGCCCGGCCACCGCGGCTCCCCCGCCGCCCGCCGACGGCTCCCGCGCGGCCCGCGCCGTGTCCTTCGCACGCTCCGCGATCGGCAAGCCGTACGTGTGGGGCGCGACGGGGCCCGGCTCCTTCGACTGCTCGGGGCTGACCCAGGCGGCCTGGCGCTCGGCCGGAGTCTCCCTGCCGCGCACGACCTACACCCAGATCAACGCCGGCCGACGCGTCTCCCGCGACCAGCTGGCCCCCGGCGACCTGGTGTTCTTCTACTCCGGGATCACGCACGTCGGCCTCTACGTCGGCAACGGCCAGATGATCCACGCCCCGCGCCCGGGATCGACGGTCCGGCTGGCCCCGATCGACTCGATGCCCTGGGCCGGAGCCTCCCGGCCGGCGTGACCCCCGGCCCCGGCGCACAGCCCGCGGGAGCTACGGGGCCTTGACCACGCCGCTCAGCCAGCCGAAGGTCTGCGGCAACTGCTTGGACCACGAGTCGAGGTTGTGGCCTCCGGTGACCTTCTCGGCGTGCACGGCGGTCGGCTTCTGCGCGAGCGCCTTGAGGTCCATGCCGGACAGGTAGCCGTCGTGCTCGGCGCCCGACATCCACAGCGAGACCGCCGGCGGCACCGGCTGGGCCTTGAGGACGTTCTTCAGGTTGTGCGAGACACGCAGCTGAGGATCCTGGGCGACCAGCGAGGAGGGTTCCTGGCCGGGATCGTTGTAGCCGGAGAGGGAGACGGCCGCGCTGTAGCGGTCGGGGTGGGAGATCGCCAGCTTGGCGGCGCAGTAGGCGCCGGCCGAGTAGCCGGCGACGCCCCAGGTGCGGGCCTCGTCCGAGGCGCGGAAGGTGTCGACGACCATCTTGCGGACGTCGACGCTGAACCAGCTGTCCGCGTTGACCTTGCCGGGGAGGTTGGCGCAGCCGGTGTCGCCGTTGCCCACCAGCATGGCGCGCGGGGAGACGAGGATGAACGGCTGCACCTTGCCGCTCTTCATCAGCGGCTCCAGCACCTCGTGCACCTTGAGCCCCTGGAACCAGGACTTGCCCGTGCCCGGGATGCCCGGGATGAGTTCGACGACCGGGAACTTCCTGTCCTTGAAGGCCGGGTCGTCGTACTGCGGCGGCAGCCACACCAGCACGTCGCCCCTGACGCCGGATATCTGCCCGTCGAGCTCGGTCTTCTGGACCCGGCCGCCGAGACCCTCGACCGGCCGGAACGCCTGCTTGACCTTCGGCGCCTCCTCGGCCTGCTTGCCGCCCAGACCGTCGGGGCCGAGGTCGGGCGCGGCGGTGACGTAGTTGCCGGTACCGAGCAGGTCGTCCCACGAGTTGTAGAAGTGCTCGGCCCGGTTGACGGCGACGAACACCACGGCGACGGCTGTGACCTGGGCGAACACCACCATCAGGACACGGGGCACGGCGCGCAGGACGGCAGGGCCGCGCACCTTGCTCCACAGGGCCAGGGGGAGGATGACGGCGATCACGGTCAGCGCGATCACCGACACGAAGAAGGGTGTACCGGTCAAGCTCATCACGCCAGCCTAGAGTGCGGCCGGCGGGAGCCCGGTTGCCCGGGTGACCTGCGGTGTGGATCACACCAGGCCCCCGGGCTTCGCCCAGCCGGCTGGCTACCTCTCCGCCGAAACATCCCCGAGCCAGACTCTGCGGCCCATCTCATCCAGCTCGTCCTTGAGTCGTTCGCACTCCGGGATCGCCCGCCGCAGCAGCCGCCAGTAGTCAGGGCCGTGCCCGGCCACCCGGATGTGTGCCAGTTCGTGAGCGATCACATAGTCCACGAGTTGCGCGGGGAGCTGGAAGACCGCCCAGTGCAGGGCCATCTGACCGCCGCCCGTGTCGCCTGGCCGATACGTGCCCCAGCGGCGACCGACGTCCCGCACTGTCACGTCGGGCTCCATAACGTCCATACGCGCTGCCCAAGGCTGTAGCCGCCCCTGTGCCCAACTCAGACCCACCCTGCGGTACCAGGCAGTGACGGAACGCCTGGCAAGCTGTGTGTCCGCAGCCGTGGCCATGTCCAGCCTGAGCCGCCCGGCCGACAGGCGGACAGGCTCGCCGGGTTCGTCGACCAGCAGCAGCCGGTACTCGCGCCCCAGGTATCGGTACGTCTCGCCATCGATGAAGCCGCGGGTCGGATGGACTGGCCTCAGCTGGTCACGCAGCCGCAGCTTGCCGTCGATCCACAGCCGGCCGGTCCGCACGAATTCCTCGGCCCGATCCGTTTCGCAAGCCAGAGGTGCCCTCAGGGTCAGGGTGCCGTCCCGCTCAACGGTGAGCCCGAGCTTCGAGCGCCGGGGACTCACCCTCACCTGCAGAACCCGGCCGTCGACGACGAGCTCCTGCCCGTCACTGAGCAGCGGTGGGGCAGAAGTCCTGGGCAGGGGCGAATCAGGCACCCCCCTATTGTCCCCGCCCTTCCGAGCGGAAGGCAGCGGCGTGCTGCTGCGCGAACCCGGCGAGTGAATTGGACAGGATCGTCAGCTGCCGCAGCCCGCCCTCCCTGGGCCGGAGCCGCTCCTTCTTCAGGAAATTCCAGATCTGCACCTGCAGGTCGTCCAGGCTCGTCTCCTGCTCCGCCCACGACGCGCGCGACACATGTGCCGAGATCAGATCGGAGAGGCCCAAGGCCAAAGCGCGCAAAACCTCCTGGTCGGGCACGTCGAAAGCCGGGTGCTCGGTCAGCTGGTCGGAGAGCTTCGCGTACAGCTTCCGCTCCATCGGGGTCAGGTCCGACACGGTCGGATCGGCCTGCTCTGCCTGCCGCGCCCGCTCGATAAGCGGGCCGAGCTCCCGTTTGATGTCCTCCCAGCGGCCTTCGAACTCGTCCAGCACCTTCTGCAGATCCTCGGAGAGCGTGCGGTACACCGGCCGCTCGTCCTCTTCGAGGCGTTCCTGGAGGTGGTAGCGCAGCGCCTGCACCTGCTCGGCAGCCGACTCGCGCACGTTCGGGACGCGTCCCACGATCTCGTCGAAGTCGGGATCGAGAATCGAAACGGGCGCGATGGCCTGGGTGATCTCGGGCACCGTCAGATGCTCGGCGATCAGGGCCCGTACCTTGCGCCCGTAGCCGCGCATCGAGAAGGATCCGTCGGCCTCGTCACGATAGTGCCTGCGCACCCGCTGCTGAAGCTGTGTCCAGCGGCGGGCATACGGCACCATCTCCAGGGCCGCTTCGTGCGGCAGTACGCGTTCCATGGCGTCCAGGAATTCGCCGAGGAGCCGGTCGTACTCGGCCCGCTCCTGCGGGTCGTGCAGCGCCAGCATCGCGCGCCCCATGCGCCCGGGACCGTCCAGCCCGCCCGTGCCCAGTTGCTTGAGGAACCGCCGCAGGTGCGCCGCCGCTCCGTGCATCGCGGGTACTTCCGAGGACAGAGTCCGCACCCCGGCGAGCACGGGCGGGTCTCCGCGGTACGCGGCAAGGGTGACGCCGAGGTTGTCGAGCACCCCGTAGTAGTCCACGACCCGGCCCTCGCGCTTGAGGCGAGCCGGCCGGTTGACGCGGGCCACCGCCTGGAGCAGCTCGGCGTCCTGGATCGGGCGGTCCAGGTACA
Organism: Streptomyces sp. PCS3-D2; assembly: GCF_000612545.2. Lineage (GTDB taxonomy): Bacteria > Actinomycetota > Actinomycetes > Streptomycetales > Streptomycetaceae > Streptomyces. The sequence continues at coordinate 3,003,297 of NZ_CP097800.1, forward strand.
GCGCCTGCTCGATCGGGGCATCGAAGCCGGTCAGCAGCATCGACTTCACGATCAGGAAGGCGATGGGCGGCTTCTCGGCGGCAGTTTCCAGGGAGGCGTCGCTCCAGGGGTTCAATCCGACGGTGCCGCCCGGCAGTGGGTCGGTCTCCACCGGGTGCTCGGTCACCCACGGGTTGTCCGGCGGCAGCTCGGGAAACGGCTCCAGGAACCGCTCGATGTGCTCCTCCTGGAACTTCGCGTTAGTCCACTCCCGCCACGCGCCGCTCTTGCGCTCGTCGCCCTCGGAGATCACCGGTACGAAGTCCATGCGGCGCAGCACTTCCTGGTACTGCCAGGCGCGCAGCAGGAGGAGCTCGTCCTGGGTGTACTCCTCCGGCTTCTTGCCGCGCAGCGCCTCGGGGTCGAACTCGTTGCGCACCCGGGCGAGCAAATCGGCACGCACGTCACGGAGAGCGGCGCGGTAGTGCACGGCCGCGCGTCGGCTGACGGCTGCGATCTGGGCCTTGAAACCGCCGGTGAGCGGCCCTCGCACGTAGTGCGCGAGCATGTCCGCGGCCTTCGCCCGGATGATGGGGAAGGATTCGGCGACGTCCCGGCTCGTGGGCTTGGTCCCCTTGCGGGCCTTCTCCTGATGCTCTTCGGGTGCGGAGGCGATGAGGTCCTCGAAGGTTTCGTTCATCCCCTCCTTCCCGCTGATCTCAGCGCGTCCGGTGCGCCCTTCGTACCGGACGGGGACGACGACCTTGTCCTTCTCGGCCTCCGTCATCCGGTAGGAGTCGAGGAAGGTGTTGCCGGGCTCCAGACCGAAGATCCGGCCCGTGTCGGTCAGCTTGCCCTTCATGATCGGTGTACCGGTGAATCCGATCCTGGCGGCGTTGGGTACGGCGTCCCGCAGGCAGGCGTGCAGCACGGAGGTGTGCGAGCGGTGCGCCTCGTCGACCAGCACCAGGACGTGCGGGTCTGTGCTGCACTCCGTGAATCTCCGTCTGACCGCCTCGGTGGTGGCTTCGTCCGGCGTCGGGTCAGTGATCTCCTGCGGGTCCTCACCCGCGGCGATGCGGTCCTTCGTCTGCCGCAGCTCTTCGCCGAAGTCCCGGTCGTCGCCGTCCGTCTCGCCGATGAAGCCGGGCACCCGGCCCAGATACTTCTGGATCATCGCGAAGATCACGGCCCGGCCACCGGGCTTGCCGGCCCGTTGCAGCATCCCCTCGACGTCGGTCTGGGACGTGGCGATGCGGATCGGGCTGCCGCTGACCTGCACGGCAGCCGAGAGCTGCCGCTGGAGCTGCTTGCGGTCGGTGACGACGAGCAGGGTGAAGCGGTTCAGCTCCCGGTCGCGACTCATGTGCAGGCGCCGGGCCAGGAAGGACATGGTGAGGCTCTTACCGGAACCCTGGGTGTGCCAGATGACACCGCCGCGCTCGTCGTCCTCGGCGCCGGCCTCACCACGCTTGCGGGCGGTCCGCAGCTTGCGGACGATCTTCTCGACCGCCCGGTACTGCTGGTGTCGGCAGACCGCCTTGACGGTGAGCGGGGGCTCGCCCTCCTTGGTCTTGACGGGGAGCTCGAAGACATAGTGCCGGATGATGTTCAGCAGGTTGCGGGGCTTGAGGACGGTCGCGATCAGCTTGTGCTGCCCGGTGAGCTTGGCATCGCCCCGCAGGAGCCTGCCGGCCTCCAGCTCAGCTCTCAGAGCCCCCTCGTCGGGGTAGTCCGGTTCCACACTGCGCCAGACCGCGTAGTGCTCCTCGGCGGAGGAGATCGTGCCGAGCGCGGCGGTGGAGCCGCTGGCGGCGATCAGCAACTGGGCCGGGGCGAACAACTCCGGTACACCGCCGCGGATCTGTGCCGCCGGCCGCCCGTCGGTGTCCAGCGGCTGCCCGGCGTACGCCCGCAGATCCCGGATGGCGTCGCCGATGGCGTCCCTGCGTTCCGGGCTCTTGCACTCGACGACGGCGACGGGGATTCCGTTGACGAACAGCACCAGGTCGAGGACGGCGTCCTTGCCGTCGGCCTTGCGGACGCGGAACTGGTCGACGACGAGGAACTGATTGCGCGCCAGGATCTCTTCGTCCTCCAGCCCCTCCCACTCCCAGTCGACGTATTGGACGAGGAAGTCCTTGTTACCCGGCCCGTCCATCCGGACACCGCGCAGCAACAGGGCGGTCGCATCCCCGTTGGCCCTGAGCAACGACTGGGCGGCCACGCTCCGGGCGGCCCGCCGCATGTCGTCGACGGCCTGCTCGGCATCTGCCTGCTTCATCCACGGGTCGCCGGTCCCCGGCAGCCGGTTCACCTGCTGCAAGGCGGCGGTGAGCCGCTTGGTCAGGAGTACGTCGCCGGGGTACGCGCGCTCGTCGGGCGCGAGATCGGAGCCGCGTACGTGCTCCCAGCCCATCGCCTTGAGCTGCGCGATGAAGGGCAGCTCAACCTCGTCCCGCTCGACCGCGCTCCGTACCATCCCCCGCGCCCCTCTGCCCCTGAACCGTGCAGCTGATCATCCGTCTGACCATTCTGCGCCAGGGGGTCAAGGGGGGAGCCAGGTCAAGCCAAAGGCCCCGGTGGGGGCCCGGGGGCTTTGTGATCTTTTCGCGGCTTTGCGGCAGCTCAGGCTCGGAGCTCTCCGCGTTTCACGGCGGTGACGAACGAGGCCCAGCCGGCCGACGGGATCACCAGGGCGGGGCCGTGGGCGGCCTTGGAGTCCCGGACGGGGACGCCGGAGGGGTGACTGTCCAGGACCTCGATGCAGCTGCCTCCTTCAGCCCCGCTGTAGGACGACTTCCGCCAGCCGCTCAGCGCGGAGGCATCAGGGATGGTGTGCTCAGTCATGGTGTCCGAATTCCCTCGCTGCTGCCCTCAGTAGGGCAAGAGACTCCTTCAACGGCAGTGCATCGCTCAGTGCGAGATCGTAAGCGCCCTGGAGCTGCTCTACCACTGCCGGAGAGTCATGCACCTTCCCCACGCTCAGGCCTTCTGAATAGGCCACCGGGGGCTGATCCTCGAACCGCATCAGCGTCAGCATGCCCTGCATGAGGTGGTAGGCGCCCAGGCCGAACGGCATCACGTTCACGCGCACACGTCGGCACTCGACCAGGTGGACGACGTGCATGATCTGTTCAACCATCACGTCCGACCCTCCGACGGGGCGACGCAGCACCGATTCGTCGATCAGAGCCCACACTACTGGCGTCACCGGGTCAGCGAGGACCTTCGAGCGCTCAAGCCGTGTGACAACGAACCTGTCACACTCCGCCTCACTCAGAGGAGGGAAGGCGGTGCGCAGAACCGCACGCGCGTACCTTTCCGTCTGCAGAATGCCGGGCACGAAGGACGGCGCGAACTCACGGATGACCGTTGCCTGTTGTTCGAGCTGGCGAGCCGCCTCGAAGTAATCGGCAACCGCCGCATCGTCATGCGGCAGGAAGCTGCTGAGTACGTTGCCCGTGTTGAGAGCCTTGTCCAGGCGACGTGCGTCTTCCTTGGACGGGACGCGTCGGCCCGCTTCGATGTGCGAGATGTGCGAACGGGTCATGACCGCCGCATCGGCCAGCTGCTGCTGCGTCAGCCCTGCCGCTTCCCGCTGATCCCTCAGCCAGTCACCGTAGGTATTACTCATAGCCAACTCCCATGTGACAAAAGCTTCGTCACCTTCCACCCACTAGCGAGCCTAGCTCTCGCCGTCTCACTCTGTGAGTGGATCGCTACACACCGGAGGGACGGGGGTGTTGGTGGCAGTGCGCGAGAGCGTCCCATCCGGGCGTCCGGGTACGCGCCATCTCCGTCAGGCGCCCCCGTGGACCTGGAGTACCGCTTCCTACGACCACCACGGGGACCGCCCGGTCCCCACAACGAGACGACAGACCACACGCAATGGACCCCCGCGACCGCGTCAACGGCCCGGGGGCGTGGCCAACCTGAAGAACGCAGGTCGACATGAACCACCGTATCGCCCGAGTCTTCGAGCAGTTGCTGAGGCTGCTCTTCCTTGCACGCCGAAGGACGCGGAGTGCCGCGTCGCCGATGGCGACGTCTGCTTCGGCTGCGCCGAAGGCCATGGGACAGCCCGCAACCCACACCGCGCCGGCCTTCCAAGGCGAGCTCTCCCCTGTCACACCTCGGCGTCTACGCACGCACGATCTCCGCCGCCGCGAGGAGGAACGGCTGCGCCGACAGCGGAGGCGGAACCTGTGGTTCGCCACGTACGGAATCGACCTGGACACCCGCAACATCCACGGGGTGGGGGTCGCCTGATGGACACGAACTACACCGCCCGGCTGCTCCCCTGGACCAGCCCCGAGGGCAAGCCGTGCTATCTCGTGGGCAACGGCACGGGGTATGTCTCCCGCCTGGCCGACCGCGTGGAGGCTGAGCAGCTCGACACGGCTGCCGATCTCCTGGACGAGGCGCAGTGCGTGCTTGCCGAGCTCAAGTGGACGCCAGGAGAACTCCACCTCCTGGCGGTCCAGCTGACCGAGTCCCTCGGGGCCGTCCACCGCGTCGCGGAAAGCCGGGGCGCGCGCCTGCCGACCCCCGCCTACGGCACAGGCGAGAAGGTTTGGCCGCCAGTCGTCGAGCACCGAGCTGACTGACGCACTCCTGGCCAGGTGAGGTTGAATGAGTGAGGGCGGACGACTGCACTGACAGCCGATACGGGCAGACCCCACCCTCCGAACGTCGGGTCAGGGGCCGCCGGGACGAAGGGGCCGTCACGGCATGACGCAGGCCACCCGGGCGGATCGCTGCGAGTGTTACCCGCGAGACGACGCGGGCCAAGCTGTCATGCTCCCGTATTCACCATGACCAGGAGGTCGTCAGCGATGGCCTGCTTCATCGTCCGCAGTCGACTGATCTCTTACTGCCTCAGCAGGCTGGTCGAGCGTGCAGCTTCCCATGCATCGACGAGCTCACGCTGTACTTCCAATGGCGGTACGGCAATATGATGGCCATCATATTCGCGTGCACTAATGTTGCGCTGCCCGACCTCGCGGACGTTCCGGGAAACCCACTTCCTGAAAACGTTGGCACGCGTCCACATGAAGGCATACTCGGGCAGCATTACGCTCGGATCCACACGGAAACGCACAAGGTATCCCGCGTAAGCGCAGAGACCGTCCGATGGGCGATAGAGGTATGACTTTCCCGTAGTGAACCCGGTGCGTGCGATCAGCAGATCACCGCCCTCAAGAATATACGGCCGAGCGCTTACCCACGGAACACTCACCGTCGAGGAGACATCCGCTGAGAGATTTCCCTGCTCATCAATATCAGTAATGCGGACATACCGGGGCATCCGTCCATCGCGAGCCACCGCCGCCGCGTTACTGCCGTAGGAACCACGCCCCAGGCACACGTCCGCCAAGCGCGCACTGTCGTACTCGCGGACATGTTCCTCAAGCCGCTGATTAATCAAGCCATCCCAGAGAAGCGTCGTCTTTTGTAGCGCCTGCGACTCGACCGCAATGCGGACATCAAGGGCGCTCAGCACATCAACGACCCGGCGTTGCACGGTAGAATCGACCAGCGGAAAGGGCATACGTTCAAGCGCATTGCGATTGATCGTATACAAGCCCGAGCTCGTAGCAGATTCCGAGAGCCAATAGCTCCTCGCATGTGACGAGTTTAGCCAGATCTCTGAAAATTTCGGCAGAACCTTGTCGCTTCGCAAACAGAAAAGATGATTCTGGTGCAGCAATCCGGAAGCTGGGCCGGTGACCAGTGCGCACCGGCCGATCTCGGCTGGGCTTGCATGACCCTCCACAAGAAGGAGATCGCCCTCGTTCAGTGCGTAGCGCTCGTGATCATGCGGCAGTTCTTCAATCTCGGCTACATCTGACAGGTCGATATACCCTCTCTGGACATTTGCCACCCGCAAGTAACCTCTAGGGTTGCGGCTTGGCGCCCTTCCAGCGCCCAGGGCAATGCCTGACCTGACCTCAAATAGCGCCCCCACGGTACTCAGGCAGGCGCTGCTACCCCCCACAGCCTCACTCCGCATAACCGAGTTCCTTCAAGTAGTCATCCAGCCGAGCCACCGCTTTGCTTCGACACGCCTCGATTTCGCGGAACGAGATGGCGTACTTGTCCTCCCAGGTACGGAAGGACTCCACCAGCTCACGGCGGCTACGCACCACATGCCCAGCCAGCTTGCTCTCCAAATCGGCGCGCAAAATGGCGATGACAGCCCCCTCCTCAGCTGCCGCGTCCAATGCACGACGCACACACGTAAGGCGAGGCTCCGTCTCCTCGGCTTCGGCATCGTCCGACAGCGCATCCAGCAGGGACTCCTGGACGTCTCCCGACTCGGCCTTGGCCGGCTCTGCCGGCTTCGGCTTGCGGGTGGACTCGATCGGCCAGAAATCGTCCTCCAGCTCGGTCACGACCTTGCCCGCCGCCGTGCGTTCCTTCTTCAGCTTGGCCAGGTCCTTCGGGGCCAGGACCGCCTTCACCAGCTCCGGATCAACCTCCGCGTCCTCGTCGCCCGCCTCGGCCGCCGCCTTCGCCGCCGCGAGCGCCGCTTCCGCGTCCAGGGCCGTCTTCACCCGCGCGTCCAGGTCCGCCTTGACCCGGTCCGCCTCGGCCAACTCCGTCAGGAAGTCGGGGGCGATGGCGGCGACCACCTTGTGGTCGTACGCCTGACGACGTTCCGCCGCCGAGCGCTTGCGGCTGCCGCCCGTGCTCGGGTTCGGTTCCGGTGCGAGCATCGTTTTGACCATCTCGACCCAGCCGTCAATGACCCCGCCGAAGCCGGTCACCGAGAGCGCCATCAGGTCGTACTTCGCCTCGTGCCACCAGCCGGCGACCGCGCCCGCCAGTGCGTACCGGTCCAGGAGGCCGACCTCAAGGAGCCGGGTCCGGAAGGAGGTGATCAAGTCGGCGCGCAGCCTGGCCAGTTGGGCCTTGCGTTCGCCCTCCGTGCGGTCGTCACCTTCGGCAGGTGCCAGCAGCGCGATCTGGTCGGTCTCTGACTTCCACCACTCCTCGAAGGCTTCCCACAACACCGCCTCCCGCTTGGCCGCCAGCTCCGTCAGTCGCGCCGCGTCCGGCCGCTCGCCCTCCGGCAGGAAGTCGACGTACTCCGGGTCGCCCTCCCGCGCCGCGAACAGCTCCAGCGCGTTCACCCCGTAGGCGTCCAGCAGTGCCTTCTTCGCCTCGATCTCCGCGACCGGCACGCCACCCACCAGGTGGGCACGCACATCCTGCGGCTCCGGCGGCGGGGTGTTGTCCACGTACCGGCGGATGTTCAGGTTGTCCGCGTTCTTCGCCAGCTCCGACCGGTCGACGACCTTCGCGAAGCCCTCGACGTCCGCGTACGCGTGGAAGGTCGAGACGATCTTCTCGACGTGCTCCGGCAGCAGCATGCTCTGGGCGCGTACCGCGTGGTACTCCCGGTCGGCGTTGATGAAGAGCACCTTGCCCCGCCGGGTCTGCGGCTTGTGGCCCGGTGCCCGCAGCACGATCACGCACGCGGGGATGCCAGTCCCGTAGAAGAGGTTCGGAGCGAGGCCGATCACGGCCTCGATGAGGTCCGCGTCCAGCAGTGCCGTGCGGATCCGCTGCTCGCCGCCGCCGCGGAAGAGCACGCCGTGCGGCATGACGGTGAAGACCGAGCCGCCCTTCCCCCGCACCATGTCCAGCATGTGCTGGAGGAACATCAGGTCGGCCTTGCCCTTCTCGGGCGCCTCCCCGTACGGCATCCGCGACTTCAGGTGCGGTACATCGGCCTGCTTGTAGTCCATGGAGAACGGCGGATTGCTGAGCACCAGGTCGAAGTTGCCCTCCGGGTGGAGGGGATTCGTGAGGGTGTCGCCGGTCTTCAGAGAGAAGGTCTTGGCACCGTGGAAGAGCATGTTCATGGTGGCCATGACCCAGGAGCCGCTGTTGGCGTCCTGGCCCGCGAGGAAGAGGTTCCCGGAGTCGCCGCCGTGCTCGTCGATGTACTCCTTGGCGTGGATCAGCATGCCGCCCGAGCCGACGCACGGGTCGTAGATCCGCATTCCGGTCGTCGGCCGGGCCAGCTCGACCATCATCCGGACCACCGCACGGGGGGTGTAGAACTCACCGCCCTTACTACCCGCCGTATCGGCGAAGTCCTTGATCAGGTACTCGTACGCGGCACCGATCATGTCCGGGAACTCGAAGTCCTCGCCGCGCATCCGGATGCTGCCGAAGTGCTCGATCAGCGCCGCCAGCCGCTTGTCGGCCAGATCGGCCGCAGACTTCCCCCCGCCCCCTCCTCCACCGATGCGGTTGAAGTTGACGTGGCTGAACAACCCGCGCAGCTCGCCGTTGCCCTCCTGGTTCTCCAGCTCGTTGAGGGCGGGCTGGAGGTAGTGGGTCGCGACCTCGTCCACCGCGCCGGCGAGCCGCTCCCAGCGGGCCGCCTCCGGTACGTACAGGACTCCGCGCAGTCTGTAGTTCTGGTACGCCTCCGCCTCGTCCGCGACGTCTTCCTCCGAGGCGCCCGACGCCCGCGCCTCGGCGATGATCCCGTCACGCGCGGCCTCGAATTCGTCGTTGACGCGCTTCAGGAACAGCAGCACGAAGATGAAGTCGCGATACTCCGCAGCGTCCATCGTGCCGCGCAGGATGTCCGCCGCCGCGAAGAGATGGCGTTCCAATTGCGCGAGCGTCAGCTTGGCCACGTACGGCACTCCCTCTGCGTCTGGCTTGTCCGGTTGCACCGGGAAGCCTACGGCCTTGGGAGATACGGGCGTGCCGCTCTGCGGTCAGTAGTCGATGATGCCCAGGCCGTCCTCGACGAAGCTGACCACGTCGGTGTACGGGTCCCACTTGTTCTGGTCCGGCCCCTTGTGTCGGGCGTTCAGCTGCCTGGCGAACCCTCGGGCCTTCTTGTACCTGTCACGCAGCTGGTCCGGCATCACGCGCTTCGCCGTCTCCGGGGAGACGCTCTTGATGCTCGGGCCGTATGTCTGCGCGAAACCGGGCTGCCCCTTGAGGCGGCCCGCAGCGTCGTCACAGACGCCGCCGAAGCTGCCGGTGTAGTTCTGGTAATGCAGCAGCCGCCACAGCTCGAAGCAGGGGTGCGAGTAGGCGATCTTCACACCGGCCTTCCTCGCCCTGGCGAAGGCGGTCGGGATGTCCTCGTGCTGGTCGCGGTCGAAGAGACACCAGACCTGCGGCCAGTTCCAGTCCTCTTCTACCAGCCCGGCCTTCCGTGCCGCGCGCTCAGCCGTGGCGACGTAGGGGATGGCCTCCTCCACCAGAGGCAGGGGCTTGCGGCGCTTGGTGGGCGCGTTCAGGTTCTTGAAGTGGATCAGGACGCTGTGTCCCTGCTGCGCGGGCGTACCGTGATCACGTACGAAGTCGACGAAGCCCGGCTCCGTGACCTCGCCCTCGGTCAGGACGTACACCTCGCGCGGACGCTCCTGCGGTCGCACCTTCTTCGCGCGCCCCGGATTGTCCCTCCCCCTATCCCTCGCCATCAGGCCCGCTCCGCCCCCTGTGCCCGTGCCGTCAGCAACTTTCGCCCGATCTGCCCCGCCGCCATCCGCGGCACGCCCCCGAAGGCACCCGCGAGGTAGGAGTCCGTGAGGTCCTCCTCCGCCCCCGGTCCCACATCACTCAGCGGGTAGACCTCCGTGGCGCCCTGCTTGTCCTTCTCCGTGAGCCAGATCTGGCCCGGCTCCAGCTGACGTCCGCCCCGGGGAGAGCTGAGCAGCGAAGGATCATGGGAGGTGAAGACGAGCTGAGCGCCCCTGGTGTTGGCCCACGGCGCCTGGAAGAGCCGCACCACTTCCGCCGCGAAACGTGGGTGCAGGCTCGCGTCCAGCTCGTCGATCAACAGGACGGCTCCTGTGTCCAGAGCCAGCAGCAGCGGGCCGATCAGCGCAAACCAGGAACGGGTGCCGAAGGACTCGTGCTCCCAATCGAGGGAGACGGACTCGCCGCTTTCGCCGGCGTGGAGAAGCCGGACCACGGGTGCCTTCCCCGGCCGCCGCTCTACCTCGGTACCGGTGATGCCCAGGTCAGCGACGCGCAGGAGTTCCTCGATGCGTTCACGTGACTGCTCATCGAGCAGCTTGCCTGCGGTGAAGGCCTCGCGCTGCGCGATCTCGGTCTCCGGGGTGACATCCCAGAGGTTCTGCTGGAACCAGCGGTAGATGCGGGTGAGCTGCGGGTGGTTGTCGTTGGCCGCACGGGAGAGGAAGAGTGCGTCCGGCCGGGTTGTCCGGGCCAGCAGCGCGCGGTCTTGAATCCGGTCGTTCGGAAAGTTGAAAACCTTCTCGCGCGAGGCGTCCCGGTCGAGCCACTCCTGCCGTCGGCCCTTGGGGTAGGCGTGAAGCCACTCGGACTCCACGCGGGTGGAGCCCAGTTCGAATCCGTAGGTCCAGCGGACGCCGTCGTCGAGGACGAAGTCGGCTTCGTAGAAGGCGCTTTCCTCCTCGGCCTTGGGATCGAGAGCGAACACGTCGCGCGGGATCCCCTGATACGAGGTCCACTGCGCGTAGGAGCTCAGGACGGCTTCACGCATCTTCTTCAGGGCGAAGATGACATTGGATTTACCCGAAGCGTTCGCGCCGAAGATGCCAAGCAGGGGATAGACCCGGAGCTGTCTTCCGTCGGACAGCTCGACCGTTCTCGCGGTGTCCGACTCCTCGCCCTCCGGCACGACGAAGGACAGCTCCTGCTCCTCACGCAGCGAGCGTACGTTCGCCGTGCGGAATCCCAGCAGCATGCCGTCCCTCCTCTCGTCGCGCACAGAGTAGTCGCGTGATCGCTTATACGCCTACTGGACGGTCACACCAGGCGGCGGGCCGTCGCCCAGCGGGTCAGCTCGTGCCGGTTGGAGAGCTGGAGCTTGCGCAGCACCGCCGAGACGTGCGACTCGACCGTCTTCACCGAGATGAAGAGCTGCTTGGCGATCTCCTTGTACGCGTATCCGCGCGCGATCAGCCGCAGCACCTCGCGCTCGCGCTGCGTGAGCCGGTCCAGGTCCTCGTCCACCGGCGGCGCGTCCGTCGAGGCGAACGCGTCGAGCACGAAGCCCGCCAGCCGCGGCGAGAACACCGCGTCCCCCTCCTGCACCCGGAAGACCGAGTCCACCAGGTCGGTGCCGGTGATGGTCTTGGTGACGTAGCCGCGTGCACCCCCGCGGATCACGCCGATGACGTCCTCGGCCGCGTCGGACACCGACAGCGCCAGGAACCGCACCGGATTCTCGGCGGCCGCCATCAGCGGGGCGCAGCGGCGCAGCACCTCGACACCGCCGCCGCCGGGCAGGTGCACGTCGAGGAGGACCACCTCGGGCCGGGTGGCGGTGATGACGGTGACGGCCTGGTCGACGTCGGCGGCCTCGCCGACGACCTCGACGCCGGTCCGGTCGGTCTCGCCGATCTCGGCCTGCACTCCCGTGCGGAACATCCTGTGGTCGTCGACGAGCACCACCCGGACGCGCCTGGTCTCCCCCGTGCCTGCGTTCTCTCCGGCCTCGGTCATGCCGTGTTCGCCGCCCTTTCCATCTCCAGCTCGACTTCCGTGCCGCCGTCGGGCGCGGACCGCAGTCGCGCGGTCCCGCCGTTGCGCTGCATCCGGCCGATGATCGATTCTCGTACGCCCATGCGGTCTTCGGGTACCGCGTCGATGTCGAAGCCGGGCCCCCGGTCCCGTACGGACACGAACACCGTCTGCCCCTCCACCTCCGCGTACACCTGCACCGGGCCGCCCTCGCCACCGTACTTGGCGGCGTTGACCATCGCCTCGCGCGCGGCCTGGATCTGGGCCCCCAGCTTCTCGTCGAGCGGGCAGTCGCCGACGACGACGACCTCGATGGGCACCCCGTGGTGGTCCTCCACCTCGGCCGCGGTCTTCTTCACGGCCTCGGCCAGGGTGACCGGCTCCTCGGCCTCGTCCTTGCCGGTGCCCTCGGGCTTGTAGAGCCAGTTGCGCAGCTCGCGCTCCTGGGCCCGCGCGAGCCGTCGGACCTCGCCGACATCCTCCGCGTTGCGCTGGATCAGGGTGAGGGTGTGCAGCACGGAGTCGTGGACGTGGGCGGCGACCTCGGCGCGTTCCTGGGCGCGGATGCGCATGAGCCGCTCCTCGGAGAGGTCCTGGGTCATCCGGATCAGCCAGGGTCCGGCGAGCAGGGCGACGCCGACGAGGACGGCGAGGGTGGCGGTCAGGACGTTGCCGAGCTGTGCGGCGGATCCCCGTACCACGATGAAGACGGTGAGGCCCACGCCGACGAGGGCGACGCCGGCGAGCGCGCGGGCGGCCTGGAAGAGGCGCCCGTGCCGTCCCGCGGCCGTGGTCCAGTGGGCGCGGCGGGCGTTGTCCGCCTGCCGCCATACGAGGACCACCCCGGCCCCGACCAGCAGCGTCGGCCACACGTAGCGCCCGGACTCGCCGCCCAGTTGGACCTTGGAGATGAAGATGCCCGCGCCGACGAACAGGGCGATCAGCGCGGTGACCTGCCCCCGGTCGGGCTTGCGCAGCCGGCGGGCGCCGTCGGGGAGGTTCTCGAAGAAGGAGCGGTGCCCGGCGCGCCCGCCGACGCCGAGCGGTACGAACACCCAGAACGCGGCGTAGAGCAGCACGCCCAGGCCGTCCCCCCACATGAACAGGAGCAGGAACGCCAGCCGGACCCAGCCCACGGGCAGCCCGAGGTGCCCGGCCAGGCCGCGCGCGACACCGCCGAGCATCCGGCCGTCGGCGCTGCGGTACAGCTTGCGCTGCGGCGGGTCGTCGGCGTCCGGGGCGTGCGGGGGGCGGGTGGCGGCGGCTACGGGCATGTCACCAAGGGTCACACGGCGGGCTGCGGCCCGGCATCAGGGCATCCCCCCACTTCTACCGGGCGGATTTCAGGGTCGCGCCAGGGTAGGGCCGGATTCCGAGTGCCCTCGCCGACCGTCACCATGGACGCATGACCGACGTACACGACGCTCCGCCGGACGGCGCCGGGGCACCCCGGGCGGCTGCCGAGACCCGGCCGCCCCT